>JBBSBC010000056.1:0-19581 GCA_038251595.1 Phycisphaerales bacterium
ACCTTTATAAGGACAGCGAGAAGACCGGCGGCGAGAAGCCCATCGATCTGATCAAGGCCACGCGCCCGATCCTCATTGTTGACGAGCCCCAGAGTGTGGATGGAGGCCTGAGCGGCGCGGGCAAGCAGGCCCTCGACGCCATGAACCCTCTCTGCACGCTGCGCTACTCGGCCACACACGCGAACAAGCACCACATGGTCTATCGCTTGGACGCGGTGGATGCCTACGAGCGGAAGCTTGTGAAGCAGATCGAGGTCGCGGCCGCGACGGTGGAGAGCGCTCACAACCGGCCGTTCGTGCGACTGGTGTCCGTGCAGAACCGCCACAACGTCATCACCGCCAAGGTCGAGCTCGACATGGACACGCTCCACGGCGTTGAGCGCCGCGAGGTAGCCGTGCAGGATGGCGACGATTTGGAGCAAACAACACGCCGGGCCATGTACGCCAACTGCCGTGTGGGCGAGATTCGCGTGCAGTCTGGGAACGAGTTCCTGGAGCTGCGGTATCCGGGCGGAGAGACGTACTTGAAGCCGGGAGAGTCATGGGGCGATGTTGACTCCGCGAGCGTGCAGCGCGAGATGATCAAGCGCACGATCAAGGAACACCTGGACAAAGAGAAGCGGCTCTGGCCCCAGGGCATCAAGGTGCTCAGCCTGTTCTTCATCGACGCCGTGGACAAATACCGGCAGTACGACGCCGACGGCAACCCGGTGAAGGGCGAGTACGCGAAGATCTTCGAAGAGGAATACAAGCGCTGGGCGGGGCACCCCGACTACAACACGCTGTTCCATGAGGTGAATCTCGACCGCGCCGCCGAGGAAGTGCATGACGGGTACTTCTCGATCGACAAAACGTCCGGGCGCAGCGTGGACACCGAGGAGGGGAACCAGACGGGGCGCGATGCGGCCGAGCGAACGTACAACCTGATCATGAAGGAGAAGGAAAAGCTGCTGAAGTTCGAGACGCCGCTGAAGTTCATCTTCTCGCACTCTGCACTGAAAGAGGGTTGGGACAACCCCAACATCTTTCAGATCTGCTCGCTCCGGGATATCCGCACCGAGCGTGAGCGTCGGCAGACGATCGGGCGCGGGCTGCGCCTGTGCGTGAACCAGGAGGGGCAGCGGCTCCGGGGCTTCGAGATCAACACCCTCACAGTCATCGCCAACGAGAGCTACGAGACCTTCGCCGAGAATCTCCAGAACGAGATCGAGAAGGACACGGGCATCCGATTTGGCATCGTTGAGCACCACCAGTTCGCCCAGGTTGCGGTGACGACAGCCGATGGCGGCGTGCGGGCGATGGGTGTCGATCAGTCGAAGGTGGTCTGGGAGCACCTGAAAGACCAGGGATACATCGACGCCCGTGGCAAGGTGCAGGACTCGCTCAAGAAGGCGATCAAAGACAAGACCCTTGTGCTGCCGCCCGCGTTCGCCGAGCAGAAGGAGCAGGTTGCCGAGATTCTCCGCAGGCTCTCCGGACGGCTGGAGATCAAGAACGCGGACGAGCGCCGGCAGGTGAAGACCCGCCGCGCCGTCGTCGACAGCGAGGAGTTCAAGGACCTCTGGAAGCGAATCAGGGACCGGACCACCTACCGCGTCGACTTCGATAACGAGAAGCTCATCCGGGATTGCACCAAGGCGTTGAAGGATGCGCCGGCGATCCCCAGGACGCGGCTCCAGTGGCGGAAGGCCGACATCGCCATCGGTAAGGCGGGCGTCGAGGCGACGGAGAGCCAGGGCGCAACCGTGGTCGTGCTCAGCGAGGCCGATATCGAACTGCCCGACATCTTGACCGACCTCCAGGACCGCACACGCCTGACGCGTCGGAGCATCCAGCGAATCTTGTCCGACAGCGGTCGGCTGGACGACTTCGCCAGGAACCCCCAGGAGTTCATCGAGCTCGCCGCCGACGCCATCAACCGCTGCAAGCGGATGGCCCTGGTCGACGGGATCAAGTACCAGCGCCTCGGAGACGAGTTTTACTACGCGCAGGAGCTCTTTGAGAACGAGGAGCTCACCGGATACCTCCGCAACATGATGGACGCATCGAAGTCCACGCACGAGCAGGTGGTCTACGGGTCGGGCGTCGAGAAGACTTTCGCGGAGAACCTGGAGCAGAACGCCGCCATCAAGGTCTACGCGAAGCTTCCCGGGTGGTTCACCGTGCCGACGCCGCTGGGCGCGTACAACCCGGACTGGGCGGTGCTGGTGCAGCACGACGGCCACGAGCGGCTGTACTTCGTAGTCGAGACCAAGAGCACTGCGTTGCTCTTCGACGATGCCCGGCGCGGCACCGAGAATGCCAAGATCCAATGCGGCAAGGCACACTTCACGGCGATCGCTGCCGGTGACAATCCCGCACGTTTCATCGTGGCGTCGTCGTTCGACGACGTGCTCAACAACTCGGTCCCCAACGACGGGATCCAGCCGAGCGATCCGACCAATCAATCCAGGACTCGCACATGAGCGGCCCCGACTCCATTCAACGCAAGAACATCGACGGCAAGGGCAAGACGCTCCGCGAGATCCTGTTCGGTCGAAAGTTCTACATCGACTACTACCAGCGCGAGTACAAGTGGCAGACCAAGCAGCTGGAGGAACTGATCAGCGACCTCACAGACGTCTTCTTCCGGAGCTACGAGCCCGGGCACGAGCGCCGCGCCGTCGCCGGGTACGACCGCTATTTCCTAGGCTCGATCATCGTCAGCCAGAAGGATGGACGCGACTACATCATCGACGGGCAGCAACGCCTCACGACCCTCACGCTGCTCCTGCTGTTCCTGATGAAGCGGCAGCACGCTGCGAAACAGCAGAACAGCGTCGGGGAGATGATCTACTCCGAGGAGTACGGCGAGAAGACGTTCAACGTCGATGTGCCGGAACGGCGGGCCATCATGCAGGCATTGTTCGACGGGACCGACATTGACGACGAGGACCTTCCCGAGTCGTCGCGGAACATCGTGGCCCGCTACAACGAGATTGAGGAGCTTTGTCCCGAGGAGATTGACGACGCGGCTTTGCCGTACTTCGTGGACTGGCTCACGAAGAACGTCCACCTCGTCGAGATCACCGCATATTCCGACGATGTGGCGTACACGATCTTTGAGACCATGAACGATCGGGGGCTGTCGCTGTCCCCGACGGACATGCTCAAGGGGTACTTGCTAGCGAACATCACGGATTCCCGAGCCCGGGACTCCGCCAGCGCCGAATGGAAGCGCATGCTCGCCGAGATGCGAGCGCTCGCGCCGGACAACCAGGAGTATGACTCGGACTTCTTCAAGGCGTGGCTTCGCAGCCAGCACGCCGACAGCATTCGTGAGCGTAAAAAGAACTCGCGCCCAGAGGCGTGGGACCGGATCGGCACCGAGTTCCATCGCTGGGTTCGGGAGGAGGCAGATCGGGTGGGCCTGTCGAAGAACGGCCAACCGCAGTCACCCGCGTATCGGGACTTCATCACCGCCGAGATGGCGTTCTATTCGAAGTGGTATATGGTCATCCGGCGAGCAGAACTGCAACTGACGCCAGGGCTGGAGAACATCTTCCACAACGCCACGCACCAGTTCACCCACCAACCGACACTGTTGCTGGCTGCCTTGTCGCGGAGCGATTCCGACGACGTGATCCGGCTGAAGATGCGGCTTGTCGCCAAGTACGCAGACATCTACCTGTCACGCCGCCTGTGCAACTTTCGCAACTGCGACTACAACTCGCTGCAGTACAACGTTTTTACGGTCGTCCGAGACATTCGCGGCGGCAACCCGAAAGAGATCGCCGCGGCGTTGCGCAAGCGTCTCGACGAGCAGCCGGAGAAATTGGCTGGCTTTGACGCCTTCTACCTCAATCAGTGGAGCCACAAGCCGATCAAGCGCCTGTTGGCACGCATGGCGGACTACATCGACGTGAGCTCCGGCAACCAGTCCAGGTATGCCGAGTACATCACCCTGCGTGGGAACAAGGGCTTTGAGGTCGAGCACATCTGGCCGAACCATCCCGAGGATTTCCGGGACGAATTCGCGCACAAATCAGACTTGGAGGACTACCGCAACCGCTTCGGTGGGCTCCTTCTCCTGCCCAAGTCGTTCAACGCCTCATACGGCGATACGCCATACGCCGACAAAGTCGAGCACTACTTCGGACAGAACGCCCTGGCCAAGTCGCTCCACCCTCGTGCCTATGAACACAACCCCGGGTTCGTTCGATTCGTGAAGGATCAAGACCTCCCGTTCCGGGCTCACGGCCAGTTCAAGAAGGCCGACCTTGACGCCCGTCAGGCCCTGTATCGCTGCATCGCCGACCGGATTTGGGACGTCGCCTGGCTCGATCGCATCCTCGCCGGCGAACAGTCCGTTCGTTGACGCCCGAGGTCGGGCTGCGAACCGCCGCGGTTGTTCGTCGCTATGCACAACCCCCCTGTAAACCAATCCGCCCACTCTCGACCGAGAGCCGAGAGTCCGGCGAGGAATCGGGGCGTCAATTGGCCGTTTCAGACTGCGGCCTTCAGGCCGACGCGAAACCAGAGAGCGCCGCCAGCCCGGCGATGGACGCCCGAAACTCCCGGATTCCCGCAGGAACCGTGGCACCGCTAGCCGACCGGGGCGGGGCTGCCCTGTAAACGAACAGGGCCGCGTCTTTTGGACGCGGCCCTTGAAGCTCCCCGACTAGGATTCGAACCTAGAACCTATCGGTTAACAGCCGATCGCTCTACCGTTGAGCTATCGGGGATCTGCTGGTTATCAGACACGCACACCAATTAAGCCCTACTGAAGCCCTACTGAAGCCCTACTGAAGACCTACTGAAGACCTACTGAAGACCTACTGAAGACCTACTGAAGACCTACTGAAGACCTACTGAAGACCTACTGAAGCCCTACTGAAGCCCTACTGAAGCCCGACACTGAAGCCCGACACTGAAGCCCGGCACTGAAGCCCGGCACCGAAGCCCGGCACCGACTCGTCATGAACATCGATCTGCACGAATCCGCTTCGCGCCATTTTCCGACCCCGGAGGGTAGTCTGAGGGACGGTAGAATAGCGAGACTCTTTCATCGGTCAAGACGGGGCTTCACGTCAGTCGGGTTCGTGCCTATCATTGCCCCCGGTTTGCGGGACCACGGCGCACGGTGCGTTCGGGGGTTCTCCACACCTGGCCGGTCAACTTCACGCCAGTCGCGATAAAGGTTTACGCCATGAAGGACAAGATTCACCCCAAGTACTACAACTGCAAGGTCTTTCACAATGGCGAGCTCGTCATGACCGTTGGGGCCACCGTGCCCGAGTTGCACGTCGAAGTCTGGTCGGGCTCTCACCCGTTCTTCACCGGCAAGGCAACATTTGTCGATTCTGCTGGCCGCGTTGAGAAGTTCACCCGCAAGTTCGGTGGAAACTACTTCGCCGCCAAGAAGAAGTAACCACCCGCTTTCGATGATGCAACCGCGCTTTGCCGCACTCGTTCGTCAGTTTGGCTGATGGAGACCGACGTTCACCGTCGGTCTTTTCGTTTTGATGCCGCAGGTTGACCTACGACCTTCGGTTGCCGATGATTCATCCGTATTTCCGGATGAACGGATGAATGCCAGATCGGGCCTCTTGGCCCGTATTGTCAGGAGTCGTTATGGCCAGTCGTTTCCTTCAAGAACTTGATCGCCGCATCCTCGTCTTTGATGGAGCGATGGGGACGAGCATCCACAAATACGATCTGGACATCGAGCGCGATTACTGCGGCTGCGAGAACTGCACCGACATTCTGGTGAAGAGCCGGCCCGACGTGATCCAGGCGATTCACGAACAGTTTCTATCCGTTGGAGCCGATTGCGTCGAGACCGATACGTTCGGATCAAACAAGCTCGTCCTGGTCGAGTTCGATCTGACCGAGAAGACCTTCGAGTTGAACAAACTTGCCGTCGATGTCGCGCGCGCGGCCTGTAAGCGGCACGCAACCGCCGACAAGCCTCGATTCGTGATTGGCTCCATGGGACCGGGTACCCGAATCGTCACGCTTGGTAACACCACCTGGGAGGCCATGTTTGACAGCTATCTCGAACAAGCCCGCGGCCTGCTCGCTGGCGAGCCGGGGCCGGGGAGCAACGCGGGGTGCGATGCCTTTGTCATCGAGACTTGTCAGGACATTCTCCAGATCAAGTGCGCGATCAACGCCTGTCTCGCTGCGCTCGTCGAGCGCAACTTAACTGTTCACGATGTGCCCATCATGGTCTCGGTCACCATCGAGACGACGGGCACGATGTTGCTCGGAACATCGATTGAAGCCGCCGCGGCCGCGCTCTCGCAGTTCCCGATTCTTTCGCTCGGTCTCAACTGCGCCACGGGTCCGACAGAAATGGCCGAGCATATTCACTGGCTCGGCAAGAGTTGGAATCGGTCGCCAGATGCCGCGCACCCTTCCGGTCGATTGGTCAGCGTGCTGCCCAATGCCGGGTTGCCCGTGCTGATTGAAGGACGCACCGAGTATCCCCTCACGCCGCAACCCTTTGCCGAGGCGATGCAGAAGTTCGTTGAACGTGACGGTGTACGCATCATTGGTGGGTGCTGCGGGACGACTCCTGAGCACATCAAGCTGCTGGGCGACATTGCCGAGAGCAAGCGAAGAAGCAACGATGATCATAAATCTCCCACGCGTTTTGCGGCGCAAAGGCCGGGTGTAACAAGCCTGTATTCACCGACCGAGTACCGGCAGGACAACTCGTTCCTCATCGTCGGCGAGCGGATGAACGCCTCCGGCAGCAAGAAGTTCAAGCAGCTCCTCGAGGTGGAAGATTGGGATGGCATCATCTCGCTCGCGCGTGAGCAGATCCGGCACGATGGCTCGCACGTGCTCGACCTCAATGTTGACTATGCCGGGCGCGACAACGTCCGCGACATGGCCGAGATCGTCAAGCGCGTCGTCCGTCAGGTCGATGCCCCGCTGATGATCGACTCCACGCAGTCCAAGACCATCGAAGCGGGACTTATGCACGCGGGTGGCAAGTGCATCATCAACAGCGCAAACTTTGAGGATGGCGACCACAAGTTCGATGAGATCTGCCGGCTCGCAAAAAAGTACGGCGCGGGAGTTGTGATCGGCTCGATCGATGAAGATAAAGAAGCCTCGATGGCCCGCACCGCGGTGCGCAAACTGGCGATCGCCACGCGTGCGCTGCACCGCGCCACCACTGTTCATGGATTAGAAGCCGCTGATTTGCTCTTTGATCCTCTCGTCCTGCCCATCTCGACCGGCATGGAGAGCGACCGCCGCTCCGGACTCGAAACTATCGAAGGTGTTCGAGCAATTTCCCGCGAACTGCCAGAATGTCAGACGTGCGTTGGTCTCAGCAATATCAGCTTCGGTCTCAAGCCCGCGGCCCGCATCGTGCTCAACAGCGCGTTCCTGCACGAGCTACGCGAAGCGGGACTGACCAGCGCGATCGTCCACGCCAGTAAGATCCTCCCTCAGAACAAGATTCCCACCGAGCAATGGCAGGCCGCGCTGGATCTGATCTACGACCGCCGCTCTACCGCTGTTGGCGGCACCGGCATTCCGATCGGTAAGCCCGAGCGGTTCGACCCCCTTCAGGCCTTCATCGAGCTCTTCAAGGATATCGACTCAACTGGGGGCGCACCCGCCAAGCTGCCCGAGAATCTCACCCTTGAAGAGCGGCTCCGCAAGCACATCATTGATGGCGAAAAGCAGGCGTTGATCGAGACCCTCGAAACCGCTCGCACGGTCTACACCCCGCTGGCCATTATCAACGACCACCTGCTCGACGGGATGAAGACCGTGGGTGAGCTTTTCGGCAGCGGGCAGATGCAACTCCCATTTGTGCTGCAAAGCGCTGAAGTCATGAAAATGGCGGTCGCTCACCTCGAACAGTTCATGCAGAAGGTTGATGGACAGACCAAGGGCAAGATCGTGCTCGCAACCGTCAAGGGCGATGTTCACGATATCGGCAAGAACCTCGTGGACATCATCCTCACCAACAACGGCTACACCGTCTACAACATCGGCATCAAGCAGACCATCTCCGCCATTGTTGAAAAATGGAAGGAAACCAAGGCCGACGCTGTCGGGATGTCTGGCCTGCTGGTGAAATCCGTCAACGTGATGGAAGAGAACCTTCAGGAACTCAACACACTGGGCATCAACGTCCCGATCCTGCTCGGTGGCGCGGCGCTCACACGCCACTATTGCGAGGGCCACCTCCGCTCCGTCTACAAGGGTGAAGTCTTCTACGGCAAAGATGCCTTCGAGGGTCTGAGCACCATGGACCTCCTGGTCTCTGGCCAGGCCGCGTCGCTCAACGCCCAGATCAACGAACGCATCGGAAAGCGCACGAAGGCGGAAGAGACAATCGCCCGTTCGCGCGCAGATCAGGGGCGAAGGCAGGAAGCGTTTGAAGCGGGAAAGCAGGCCGCGACCAGCGGAAGTGGGGGGGTTGCATTGGCCGAGCGCCCGCGTTCGGATGTCGCCATCCTCGACCCGCAACGAGTTCCCGTGCCGCCCTTCTGGGGCTCACGAGTTGTGCAGGATATTGACCTCAACCAGATATTCCCATACATCAACCCCATCGCCCTCTTTCGCGGCCAGTGGCAGGTCAAAAAGGGCGCACTTTCCGATGCAGACTACGAAGCTCTGCTCGAGGACAAGATCCACCCCATCTTCGAGAAGCTCAAGGCCGACTGCCGCGAGCGCAAGATCCTTCAACCCGCCGTTGTTTATGGATACTTCCCCTGCAACGCCGACGGCGACGATCTTGTCGTTTACCAACCGCCCGCAGCGACAGCGACCACCCGAAACCAATTGTCGTCACCACTCGCGAACACCGCGCTCCGAGAGATTGAGCGTTTCCGCTTTCCTCGTCAACCCGACAAGCGTCGTCTGTGCATCTCCGACCTCTTCGCGCCGGTCGAATCTGGATATGCCGACGTTCTGGCCATGCATTGTGTGACGATGGGTAAACGCGCGAGCGAAGAGGCCCAGAAGCTCTTCGCGGCCAACGACTACACCAACTACCTCTATCTTCATGGCCTCGGAGTCGAGACGGCCGAAGCACTCGCAGAGTTCTGGCATAAGCGGATACGTCAGGAACTCAGCATCTCTAGCGACGATTCGCCGCGAGTCAAGGAACTCTTTACCCAGCACTATCGCGGCAGTCGCTACAGCTTCGGCTACCCCGCGTGCCCGGATATGTCTGACCAGGACAAGCTCTGGAAGCTGCTCGAACCGGGGCGCATCGGCTGCATCCTGACCGAAAACTGGCAGATTGATCCCGAACAAAGCACGAGTGCAATGGTGGTCCACCACCCCGAAGCAAAGTACTTTAACGTCTGAGCCTTCTTCTGCTTATGCGGATCCTCAGAATTGGGAACACTCAACTGTAAGAGACCGATAGGCTCAACGCATGAATTTCGTACGGTTATGACCCTTGCGACCAGCACCAAGACAAGTGCTCATAAGCCGTTATGTCTTGCACCAGTCGATTTGATCGTTTACAATCATCACGCTGCGTCCAAGGTCGATGCGCGCTGAAATAGGCGCTATTGGTGCGTTGACCTCGAACTCTGGAGATTGACCGATGATTACCCGTTGGAATAGGGCGGCGAGCGCTGCTTTCATCGCACTTGCATGCACATCGATCGTCAAAGCGGACGTGGTGACAGAGTGGAATGACGAGTGGCTCGACACCATCCGCGCCGTAGGTGGCCCACCGTGCCCGCTCTCACGCAGTCAATCGATTTTGTTTGTTTCGATTTTCGAGGCGGTCAACTCGGTCAACCGCAAGGCCGAGCCATACCTCGACTACATTCCCTTGCGGGGAGTGACCTCAGAGCGTGCAGCGGCCGCCGCGGCAGCACACAAAGTTCTTGTGTCGCTCTACCCTGCACGTCAGGCGCTCTACGACGCACGATACAACGCGCAGTTGGCCCTCGTCCGAAACCAGACCGCCAAGAACAACGGAATCATTGTTGGCGAAGCCGCTGCGACGGCGATTCTGAATGTACGAGCGGGCGATCGAACTGACAGCCTCCCTTCTTATACCTATCAGGATGTCCCCGGCGCCTACCGCCCGACCGCTCCCGACTTCACCAGCCCTCCGTTCAGCCCGGGTTGGGGTACGACCGATTGCTGGTGCATGGTGTCCGGAGATCAGTTCCGTCCCCGCGGACCGCTCGGATACAACCGTCTCGCGCCGCTCCTCCGCTCAAAGGGTTATGCTGATCAGGTGAACGAAGTGAAGTCGCTCGGTTCGCGCAACAGCACAACGCGAACCGCCGAACAGACCCAAATCGCATGGTTCTGGGCCAATGATCGCAACGGCACGTTCAAGCCACCAGGCCACCTGAACTACATCACATCGGTTATTTCTGGGAACCAGGGCCTCACACTCGCCCAGAACGCCCGGCTATTCGCGCTCGTTGGTCTTGCCCTTGGCGATGCCGGCCTCGTCGCGTGGGATCAGAAGTACAGCAGCGATGTGGACCTCTGGCGTCCGATTTCGGCCATCCGCCTTGCGGACACCGACAACAACCCACGCACGACCAAGAAGGGCAACTGGGCTCCGCTTCTCGAGTTCACGCCCCCGTTCCCCGCGTACACCTCCGGCCATGCAACCTTCGGTGCCGCGCACGCCGCCATCATGCGTAACTTCTTCGGTACTGACAACATCACCTTTACCGTCGGCACCGACGAGCCAATCGTCAGCAACATCACTCGCACGTTCACGAGCTTCTCGGAAGCGGCCCGCGAAAGTGGCCTTAGCCGTGTCTATCTCGGGGTTCACTTCAGGTTTGATGCCGACAGCGCGTATTCCTCCGGGACGCTCGTTGGCAACTATGTCTACCGCAACTTCCTCCGGCCGATCGCCTGCCCCGCAGATCTCAACGACGACAACCGTGTCAACTCGACCGACTCCGCCATCTTCAGCGCGGCATACTTCACCGAAGATCTGAAGGCGGATATCAACGCCGACGGCGTTGTGACAGAGGCCGACTACTTCCTCTTCGCCGATTACTACCTCGATGGCTGTTCACCTGTCACTGTTGAAGAGTGAGCACGCAAGCATCCATTCAGAGATTACCGAACACCACCGGGCGGGCCATCGCGGCCCGCCCAAGTTCTTTTTCACGCTTGCAATTCTGAACTCGCGGCAACACCTCGACGATATCAGCCAGTACAGTTGATGGCACACACGCGGCCAATCTTGTCGATGTCGATGAGATTGATCGCACCGTAGGTGAAGGAGCGTTCGTGATGAGCCGCAGTCTTGCAGAGTGCATCGCTTGGATCGTTGGTGCATCGGTGGCGGCCAACGGCATTTGCCGTGCGCAGCCCGAGGCCGTATCACCCACCGCAAAGTCACCCGAATCGATGACACCGTCACCGCCCGCAAGTCCATCAACCGCTGTCAATCCGGCCTCTCCACCCGCTGTCGCGCCAGACAGCACCACATCTTTCCACGAAATGATCGCCCAAGGGATCATCGCCGCAAGCCCGGTCCTCGACCCTGCCGACACTCGGGCCCGCGACCGTGCAGCCGAAAAACTCGCGAAGTTGGCCGAGTTCATTGACTCTTGCGAAGGTGTCCTGCTCTGGAGTCGCTTCGATCCATCCAAAGGCTATGACCCGGCGAGCTACCGCGGAATCACCTTTGAACCCATGGCATGGGTCAAGGTGCAACTCTCAACGTACATGTTCACTGGCGAGCACGATGTTCGGAAAGTTGGTGACTACACCATCGTTCGTCTGGCCGCACGCTTTCGAGGTGGTTTGGACAACGGGGACTACCCGTTTCCGATCTGGCATTCACAGGTTGATTGGCAGCTTCATCTTGGAACCAAAGCCATCATTCTTGTGTACAAGGATGAAGACTGGTTGAGTGCGATGTACGAGGCCGAGCCATCAGCCTTGCAAGTCGATGAGAAGAAGTGGGATGAAAAATGGGAATGGATCGACTCGCGCGGTCGTTCGCAGCCGCGCGCATCGACGTTCGCCTATGTTCTCTCGGTCGAGAACCCCGATGCACGCAAACTCGTGGCGGCCTATACCCCGCTGCGTGCAAAGTTTCAGACCTACAACTGCCTCTCCTGCCACTCGCCGGAGAATCCATCCAACGCAGCGCACCTCGTCCTGCTCGCCTATCCGATGTACGCCCTCGCGGTCCGCGACACGCTCCCCATGCTGCTCACTGAACGCGCCGAAAAGCCCGGTGACCCGCACGCAGATCGTGCCGACGGCATTCCCGATAAAGAAGCCCGAAAGCAACTGCTGCGACTCGCAGAGGCCTTCAAGGAAGCCGCTGCGAATGTGCTCGCCTACGAGAGCGCACGCCGCGCGGCGAAGTAGCCCAGCCACATTGCTGATCTCAGGCTACTTCTTGTTCTCCGGTTCCTTGACCTGCGACGGGTGAGATTTGTCATACGCCAGCGCCGCATCCGCTTGTCTTTCAAACGCCTTGGCAAGTCGAATCAACTCCTGCAAGGCTTCCGGATCGCGAATGCCCGTAGGCTCTTGCGCAATGTTATCGCCGGGCGGCATGCGGTTGTCTTCGAGCACGGCCACCAGTGTCCGTCGTGCTATCAAGGCCTGATTCGGATAGTTCAACAGCAGCAGGTCATTGATCCTGCTCTGATTGTCCGGCGCGTGACAAGTGATGCAGTTCTGCTGGCGAAACTGCACTTCCAGCTCGCGATAGCTCTGGTCGAGTGCCGCGACGTGCGGATTGTCCTTTGAGAACAGGTACGTGTAAAGGGCGACCCTGGGCTGCACCTCACCGTTTTCCTTCGTCCAGTTCCACTTCGCGTCCCAACTCTTCTTCACCAGCGAAAGCGAGAGCGGCGGCGGCGACTTTCGCAGCGCAGCAACCAGTCGCCCCGGTTCGAGGATCAACACCAACCTTTCGACGTTGATATACGCCGTCCACTTGTTGACCGAATGCCAGAATGGGTACGGATACTCGCCGGGATCAAGATCGCCCCTGAACTTCGTGTCGATCTCGAGAACCGTGAAGCGGCCTTCCTGCTTCACGGTGTACGGACCGGGGAACATGAACAACGACAGGTAAAGCTTTGTCCACACTAGCGGGTGAAACTCGGTCAGTTGAAAAAAATCATCCCGACTCCGGATATCCAGGCGATACGCCGACGGGTCGTACCCCTGATCGGCATTGAACCCGCCCCACAGAATCCTTCCGTGCATCGCCTCCATCAGATCGGCGCAAGCCGCCAGATTCTGGGCTGCGGCATCTCGGGCCTTGATATCAGCAGGGTCCGCAACCGGGCTCGCGGCGATCAGTTCTTTGGCGATTCGTTCCGCCAGAGTTGCTTCGATCGGGATCGGAAGAACAAGTGGTTTCTTCTGCTCAGGCTGTGGCAATGCCGCGGGTTTGGACGAGGCCGGCATCGGCTGTTCGACAATGGCGGGCTGCACTGGCTCTGTCGCCGGTGGATTTGCGCCCAAGAGCATCACAGGAAGCAATAGTGCATTGACTGCTACACAAGAGACGATTGTTGAGCCGCGCATCGTGCCGTCTCTCCGCGTACTGGACTGACGCAAGAAAATGATATGCATCGGATGTATCGGCCATCTGTACGGATTTCTGGAAGTCATCCGTCGAAGTACGCTGAGGCTCAAGACTCCGAGCGGCGCCCGACTCGCTCATCACCTATCGCGGCAACATGCCGCCGGGCATTCGGGCCTATACTTACGCCCTCAAGTTTCGGAGCCTTCACCTTGGCCAAATCGACTTTCCGCTGCCGTCTCATCACCCCCGAATCCCAGGTCTGCGATGATCCCGCGGTCGGCGCGGTCATTCCCGCATGGGATGGGCTTATCGGTGTCCTCCCCAATCGCGCCCCAATGGTCATGCAGATGGGCATCGGCGAACTCCGCATCGATTTCCCAGACTCCGGCACGGTCAGGGGCGGGTCCCGCTCATTCTTCGTCGATGACGGCTTTGTTCAGATGGTTGACAATGAGCTGACCATTCTCGCCGCCAGCGCAATTGCCGCTGAGAAGCTCAACGAATCTGAAGCTCAGGCCGAACTCAGCGCGGCCAACGCCCGCAAGACCGATGGTCTTGCGGCGGCAGATGCCGATCGCATCCGCGCTGCACGCACCCGTGCGGCCGTTAAGCTGACGCTTGCCCGAAGCGTTCGCGGCCGCGGCGGCATCTAACCCGCCATCGGCCACTTGTCGTTCCCAGCGTTCATCGTTTTCCCTCGTTTGGGGGAATCTTCGTCATGCGCCGCTCTATCCCTCGCACCTGCGCATTCAACTCAACCCGGCATCAGGTCGATCTCTCTCCAGTCTGCCACGCCGCATCTTTGCGTCAGAGACCGCTGAGCGAACCTCATGGACCCAACACCAACCCAATCACCGCAAGCACATACACCGCTCGTAACGATCATCGAGCGTGATGCCGCCATCGCCGCGCTCTTTGCTGAGAGGTTGAGCCGCGATCACATCGACCAGCGCACCATCAATGGTTCCGATATCCCAACCCATCGAGTCTGTGTCTTTGCAGCATCCGACGCCATCATCTGCGGCGAGCCTTCGCCGTCAACATCGCAGATCGAACTGGTCCGGTCGATCGCCTCGCGTACACCATCCATTCCAATTCTCGCCCTCGTTCCGGCCACGGAACCCGAGTGTGCATCGCGTTTGTACGATGCCGGAGCCGCGGCCGTGGTTATCCGCACGCCCGGATTCCTCGATCAACTCGCGGTCACCACATCGGGGCTGATCCGCCACGCGCGCGGGTCAACGCTGCACCTCGCCTTGCACGAGATCCGCAACGAGAACCGAACCTTGCAGCGATTGATCGAGCGGCTCGAAGGCATGACCATGAAAGACCCGCTCACGGGCGTTGCCAGCCGCCGCGCTGCTGAGTCGCAGCTCGTCGTGCTCTTCGCAACGGCCAAGCGGTACAAGCCTGATCTTGCCTGCATCTTGTTCGATCTCGATCAGCTCAAACAGGTCAACGACACGCTCGGACATGCCGCGGGCGATGCCCTTCTCAAGGCCGCGGCCAGTGCCATGACGACCGAATGTCGCAAGTCCGATGTTGTCGCACGAATCGGTGGCGACGAGTTCGTCCTCCTGCTTCCGCACACACCCGCCGCCGCAGCGATGAACCTGGCAACCCGCATCCTTCAGACGTTTCAGATCAACGCCCGACCAATCGCATCACGCCTTGGTGCCGCGGGCCGCTCGTTGGGACTCAGTGCCGGTGTCTCATGCACAGGCATGACCGGTGCTCGAACGGAAGCGGACCTTCTCAACCTTGCCGATGAAGCGATGTACGCCGCCAAGCACGCGGGCGGATCGACAGCGGTGATGTCAGGCAGGGGCGACCGACCTGCATTGCTTGCAGGCTGAAGAAAGCCCATGGATCAAAAGCGTTTCGACATGGCTCGGGCCATGTCACGCTGGGCATCGCGCTTGGCGATCGTGTCCCGCTTATCTTCATGGCTTTTGCCCCGGGCCAGCGCCACAAGCAACTTGGCCCGTCCATTCTTGAAATAGACCTTTAGCGGGATCAGCGTCATCCCCTTGACCGCGACTTCGCGCGCCAGCTTGGCGATCTCTTTCTTGCGAACCAGCAGCTTCCGCGTGCGCGTCGGTTGGTGTTGCCCGATTGAGCCGGTCGGGCCAGCAGGTGGATACTCGGCGATGTTCACCGAATGCAGCCAGAGCCCCGGCTCACTCGGGCGAATTCGGCGCGTCGCACGCGCCGCGTTATCAACCTTGGGTCCGCGCCCCGCGCTGGCAAGCTTTCCGCCCACCATGCCAAGTTCAACCCGCACATACCCCTCGGCCAACGACATCTTTCCATCGCGTATTGACTTGACTTCCGACCCGGTCAACATCATGCCGGTCTCGATCGTTTCAATGATCTCGTAATCGAATCGCGCACGCCGATTATCGATTGTCGGCCCGGTGTCCGTCTCTTTGCCCTTGGTTGTTTTGCCTTTGCCTTTAGCCATCGCGCTCGGGGAGTCTAGGCTGAAACTCGGCCCGAGCCTTGCCGATTCGTGGTCACATTGACAGAATCTCCCGTAGTCTGTAGCTTAAACTCACCAAAATGTTGACCCTTACCAATCTCCGCAAGACCTTCGGCCGAACCGTCGCGGTCGATGATCTCTCGCTCAAGATTGAACAGGGTTCGATATTCGGCTTTCTCGGTCCCAACGGCGCAGGCAAGAGCACCACGATCAACATGGCCGTTGGTCTCCTGCGCCCAGATTCAGGAACGGTCGATCTCGACGGGCGAGGCGACCCTTCCGATGCGGCGGTTCGCGCGTTGATCGGCGTCGCGCCGCAGGCCATCGCCCTTTACGACGAGATGACGGCCACTGAAAATCTCGTCCTCTTCGCAACGCTCTACGGCCTTTCGCGCACAGCCGCTTCCAACCGTTCTCGTGAGCTGCTCGAAGTCATCGGGCTTTCTGATCGTCGCGATCACCGCGTCAAGACCTATTCCGGCGGCATGAAGCGTCGTCTGAACCTCGCCGCCGCACTCCTCCACGATCCACCTCTGGTCATGCTCGATGAGCCAACCGCCGGTGTTGATCCTCAGAGCCGCAACGCGATTCTCGATCTGGTCCGAACCATGCGTGATCAGGGCCGCACCGTGGTCTACACCACGCACTACATGGAAGAAGCGGCGCGTCTCTGCGACCGTGTAGCCATCATCGATCACGGCAAACTTCTCGCGCTCGATACCGTCGATGGCCTTATCGCCCGCTTCGGCGGGCACAGTGTTGTCACCATCCAACGCGGCGCAAACGAAGATCGGATCGAAACCAACGATCCTGTGGCCGAGCTCTCCTCACGCTTGCGCGGCAATGACATTTCAGGTGTGCGTATTGATCGCCCCGATCTCGAATCCGTATTCCTTCACCTCACCGGAAGGAGCCTCAGAGACTGATGCGTGCTGTATGGGCCATGGCCTTAAAGGACATCCGACTCCTGCTCCGCGATCGCATGGGCTGCTTCTTCGCGCTCGTCTTTCCGCTCTGCATCGCGATCTTCTTCGGTTCGATCTTTGGCGGTGGTGGTGGTGGCAAGGGCATCCAGGTCGCGGTTGTTGATGAAGACCTCACGCCCGGCTCTTCCGCGTACATCGCCGCGCTCAAAGATGGTGACGAGTTGGTGGTCAAGACCGAGATCGCCACCGCAGGTCCAGATGAGGTCACAAGCCAGCAGCCACTCACACGCGAGACGGCCACCAATCTCGTGCGCCGCGGCAAGCTCGATGCCTACATCATCATCACCAAGGGCTTCGGCAAGGCCCGTGACAACATCTTCTCGGGCAACTCCATGCGGCTCGAAGTCGGGGTGGATCCTGCACGAAAGGCCGCGGTCGGAATGCTCGAAGGCGTGCTGACCAAGTACGCGTTCGAACGCATGGCCGAGTCATTCGCCGATCCAAAGAAAATGCGTGAGCAGGCCAAGACTTCACTCGCAGAGATTCAGAAATCACCAACCACCAACCCACTCCTGAAGCCCGCGGCCGAGCGCTTCTTCGGCACACTCGATGGGTTCCTGGCCGTGATGCCCGACTCCTCGACGTCTGACGCGGCCACGGGTGAAAATGCTGGTGCCAATGGTGTGGTGGGTGTGGTGGGTGTGGTGGGTGTGGTGGGTGTGGGGGGTGTGGGGGGTGTGGGGGGTGGGGGGTGGCAACCCGTCAAGATCGAAACCTCCGCGGTTCTGCCCGATGGACCAGTGATCAAAAATGCCTACGCTATCACCTTCCCTCAAGGAATCATCTGGGGCGTGATGGGTTGTGCGCAGAGCTTTGGCCTTTCCATGGCGATGGAGCGGTCAAAGGGCACACTCGTCCGGCTTCGTGCCGCGCCGATCCGGCGCTGGCAGGTGCTTGCGGGCAAGGCCCTCGCCTGTTTCTTGTTCACTATTGCTATCTGCGCGTTGTTGCTCTTGTTGGCTCGTTTCGGTTTCGGTGTTGTGCCGACTTCGTTGCCCTTGGTTGCACTGGCCGTTGTGTCGATCGCCATCTGCTTTGTCGGCATCATGATGCTGCTCGCCGTCGCAGGCAAGACCGAACGCGGCAGCGGCGGACTTGCCTGGGGCATCATGCTCCTGCTCTCGATGATTGGCGGCGGCATGATTCCGCTCGAGTTCATGCCCGGTTGGATGAAGACCATCAGCGTCATCAGCCCCATCCGCTGGTCCATTTCAGCGCTCGAAGCCGGAGTCTGGCGCGGCCTTGGCATCGCCGATATCGCGTTGCCTGTCGTGATTCTCGTCGCGATCGGCATCGTCGGATTTATGCTCGGCCTCCGCGCCTACGCCATGAATGAGTCGGACTAACCCCGCGATCCTTTCTTAGCCCATCGCGACACTGTTCCGCAGCGTCCCGATCTTCTCGATCTCCACTTCAACCACATCCCCCGCCTTCAGCCATTCGGGTGGTGTGCGCGCCATGCCCACACCACTGGGCGTTCCGGTCAAAATCACTGTACCGGGCAGCAGCGTCATTCCGCGGCTCAGATCGCCGATCAGCGTCGCGACATCAAAGATCATCTCGCCTGTTGAGGCCGATTGCTTCAACTGACCATTCACGCGCGTTTCGATCTTCAACGCGTTCGGGTTGGCAATCTCCTTGGCCGCGACAACGATCGGACCGAGCGGGCAGAACGTGTCGAACGACTTCCCACGAAAGAACTGTCCGCCCGATCCAGACTTCTGCCACCACCTCGCCGAGACATCGTTGGCACAGGTATAGCCGAGCACAAACTCAAACGCCCGATCCTTCGGCACATCACGCGCCGCCCGCCCGATGATGATCGCCAGTTCACCCTCAAAGTCCACCTGTTCGCGATCCTGACAGACCTTGGGAATGACGATCGTCTCATCCATCAGGCACGCCGCGGCCGAGTTCTTCGTGAAGACCATCGGCGCATCAGGTACGGCCGCGCCCTGCTCCTTGGCGTGCTCGGCATAGTTCCGGCCAATACCAATCAACGGCATGAGTGGCAAAGTTACCCCAGAGTCGGTTCGCACGGCAACACCAGTGGCAGATCGGATCAGGTTCATGGTTCGCGAGCGTAGGGCGATTTGGCTCGAAGGTCCGAGCGCGAACTCCGTCGGGCCATGGGCAGCCACCCACCTATCTTGGGTGGTCTGAGAAGCTGGGTAAGCTGAGCGGAAAGGCATTTCACCCGAGCAGGGCTGTCAATTGTAAGGGCCGTGTAAATCTGTTCTGATCCAGCATCTTGATGTAGTCTTTACCCTTGCTGTTTACCGGCCCAACGCTATTGTAAAGACGGATCGTCACAGAACTCACATCTACCCCAGTTTCGGTGGCATTCGTCGACAGGGTCATCGGGCCATCTGCCCAGGCAATCCTTCATCGCGCGGGACGAATCCCACGCTCCATTCTGTGTGTTAAGAACGCCCGTCTCGGTTATCGCAGGCGCGCAACGGCGCAGTTGGCACTGATGCCCAAGAGCCGTGTGTCTGTTTGTTCACGTTCGTAAGCCGGAGTCCGCCTGAATGGGCGACGCCGGAGTCGAAGATGTTTGGCTTTTTCAGTCAGCAAGCAAAGGAGTTGATCAGTATGCG
>JBBSBC010000057.1:0-19486 GCA_038251595.1 Phycisphaerales bacterium
ATGGGGGCTTGAAGGGTCCGACACAATAGTTTCCAAGCCATTGCCTTGTAGAGACTTGCGTAATTTTTGTCAGGCAGAGGGAACCGTGAAGTAGAGGCGGAAACCAAACGTCTGGCAACCCAATGTTTATCAGGGTAGTTCGTACAACAGGTCGGATTGATCGCCAGTGTTTTAGGAATGTTCCGAGCGCGGGCGGAGGGTCGGCGAATAACCATGGTCGGTCTAAAGTTGCAACCAGTCAGTTCTTACCACCGCGAACGCCACGAGCGTTCAGCCCAGGAGCATACCGAATCATGCCTCGTCACTCCCGAATGATTATTGCCACGATGACCCTCGCCGCCGTTGTTGGGCTTCCCTTGAGCCTTGTTGCTCAGGAGACCAAGCCTGTTCAGCCCACCACACAGCCCATCATGCCCGGCAAGGGTGATCTGAAGCAGCTTTCGCCCGAAGAGGTTGCCAAGGCGAAGGAAGCAATGAAGAGTGTTCAGCAGCCGCCATCGATGCCCGGCCAGGCATTGCCCAACGCGCTCAACATTGAGAATGCGTCGTTTGACTGGGGCGATATCTCAGATGCCGAGCCCGCCAGCCACACGTTCAACTTCACCAATGTTTCGGATAAGACGGTAAAGATTACGGTCGCGGCATCGTGCGGGTGTACGGTTGCGGGTCTTGAGAAAGACACCTATGCACCGAGCGAGAAGGGCAAGGTCACGGCGACCTTCAATCCGCAGGGCCGCAACGGATCGCAGACAAAGGTGATGACGTTGACGGTGCTTGATCCTCAGGGCGCATTTGCTCAGCAGACCATGACCGTCACGGCCAACGTCAAGGCCCTCGTCACGACCGAGCCGCCGAAGATGTACCTGAGCGAAGTCGATCACAAGGTGGGCCAGACCTCCAAGATCACCATCAAGGCCCGCAGCGCGGACTTCAAGATCAACTCCGTGGAAGCCAACAACGAGTTCATCAAGTCGCGCATCGGCGAGCCCAAGATCATTGACGAGAACGGCGAGAAGATGACCCAATACGACATCGAGCTCGACGTGGGCAAGGGTGCGCCAATCGGCAACCTGAACGGTCAGGTCACGTTTGTGACCAACAGCGACAAGATGAAGATTCCCGCGTACTTCATCGGTGCCGATGTGATCGGTGACATGAAGGCCACCCCGCCGCAGGCGATGCTGCGTGTCACGAACGTCAGCACGGCGTTCTCAACGCAGGTTCGTGTGGACAGCCGCTCGGGCAGCGCGTTCAACATCACTTCGGTCGATATCGAAGGCCGTCAGGACATGAAGCTCGTCGCCGATGCGGTCAAGGGCGACGAGGGCAAGTACTTTATGATCACCATCTCGGGCATGACTCCGGACCAGCCGGGCATTGTCAATGGCACGGTCGTCGTCGCCACCGATTCACAGGGTGGCGAGACCATCCGCGTTCCGTTCACCGCCGCCGTCCGCAAGGCCGATGCAACCGCCGCGGCCATCAAGCCAATGGCCCCGATGCTTGCCCCCACGGCCGCCGGCGCTGTGCAGCAGCCTGCGGTCAAGCACTGATCTGATCAGGAACTCACCGCCTTCATCGAACCGACCGCGCCGCCGAACCCCATTATGGATTTTGATCGTGCGGTCGGCTGATGAGGGTGGTGCTGTATTCTCGATGCACTCAAGTCGTGGCAACTCACATAGAAAGGCCAGATCGTGCCACAGTCCATCGACCGCCAACATGCTCGCCACCTCCGTTCGGGTCGGATGCTCATTCAGGTGGGCATCATCATCGGCCTGGGCTTTGTGATAGGTGTTGCCGATGCTTTTGTGCTGAGGCCCATCACACTGGGGCGCGATGCGCCACCGGCTCTTGATTTGACGCCGAATGCGCAGGCAGGGAGTGATAAGCCTCCTGCGCAGCCTGGCAACAGACGCACGCCACAGACCACGGCCGTTGTCCCACCTGTTGAAGAGCCGATGAAGATCGCCGACCCGGTTGGGACCCCGCCGGTTGCGACACCTGCGGCAGCCGCTTCGACCGCCGATGCGGCGTTCAAGTTCACCCCCAAGGACACACTGAAGGCCGGTCACCTCACGGTTGACGAAGCCAAGGTTTTGTACGACAACGGCTCGCCGTTTATCGATGCACGCAAGCTCGAAGTTTTTGTTGCGGGGCATGTGCTGAACGCGATGAGGCTCGACATGGCTTCATTTCGCAACGGCAATCCGCCTGAACTGGGCTTGATCGATCGCAGCGCGACCGTGGTGGTCTATTGCGGCGGCGGTCAGTGCGATGAATCCGAGCATGTCGCCGAGTTCATGGATGGGTCAGGGTACAAAAAGGTGTACATCATGCACGATGGGTATCCGGGGTGGGTGGCCGCGGGCCACCCGACCGCGATGGGAGAGTAAGAGCGATGTCCAGTTCATCCGGTGCAACGCCTTCTGCGGGCACGTTCATCACCCGATGGTCGAACCTCACGCCGCTGGGTGTGGTGGTGACGCGCTGCGAGGTCGCGCTTGCGGCGATGTTCCTCTACGCGGCGTATCAGAAGCTTTTTAACGGTGACAACGCCCCGAAGCTCTTCTCTTCGAGCGTGCAGGCCTTCAAGCTCGGGCTTGGTGACCTTGCGACTCGCCTTTCAACCTCGGTGACACCATGGGTTGAAGTGATTTCGAGCGTGCTGCTGTTGCTCGGGGTCTGGTCAAGGGCCGCAGCGGCGGTTTTGAGTCTGCTGTTGATCTTCTTCATCCTGCTGATTGTGCAGGCCCTAGTCCGCGGGCTCGATGTCAGTTGCGGCTGTTTTGGCGAGTTGTCACCGTTCTGCCCGGAAAAAGTTGGTGTCTGCAACATCATCCAGAACTCGATCATGCTGGCGGTGGCGGGGATCGTGGTCTTGACGCCCCGGTCCATGCTGGCCCGCACAGCGCGGGTAGCCTAACATCCCTTCCTAACTCCAAACCCGTCGCTCGGGCTTGGAATCCTCGGTGGATTTCAATCTCGGGCCCAAGCCCATGACGGAGCCTTACAGATGAGTCGTTTCTCCCGTTTCGGTACCCAACCCAAGGTCAAGGTTCTCAAAGAGGGTCCAGCCGGCAAGCCGTTCGTGGACTACAAGGACGTTGACAACCTTCGCCGATTGATGTCGCCCAACGGCAAGATCTACGGGCGCAAGCGCATCCAGACTTCTGCCGGTGAGCAGCGGTTGGTCGCGCAAGCGATCAAGCGGGCTCGCTTCCTCGGGCTGTTGCCGTACACCAGCGCGACGCTCTGAACCGCGATTGGAAATGAACGAACACTGGCCCCGCACACGCGGGGCTTTTTTGTTGGGACGGTCAGTCTGAAAAGGGTGGCCGGGCTCGCGGGGCTTCATATCCTGTACCCATGTCGCAGACTTCTACGCATGACTGTGAGGCATTGGCCCGAGACTACGAGGCCGTGGTTGCGAGCCTGACCCCGATCGGCGATCGATCAGTACGAATGGCAGCTGTTGTCGATGCGCTTTGGGCCGCAATGAGCGCCAAGGGTGTTTCGTGGGTCGGGGTTTATGTGAAGTCGGAACTTGCGCCTGAAATGCTGCTTGGGCCGCGACAAAACAAGCCCGCGTGTTCGCCGATCGGTCTTCACGGGGCGTGCGGCCGAGCGTGGAAGTCGGCGCGACCCCTGATCGTTGAGGATGTGGCTCGACTTGGTGAGGGGTACATTGCGTGCGATCCGCGAGACCGATCAGAGGTTGTCATGCCACTGGTCGATGCGGAGACCGGAGTGTGCTGGGGCGTGCTGGATGTTGACAGTTACGATCTCGCGGCGTTCGGGCCGCGCGACGTGGCGGGGCTTGGGATGGTGCTCGAACATATGCAACTCACAACCTCGCTTCGGCATGGGCTGATCGAGACGGTGTGAGGTTGGTTTGACTCACCAACCCGACGCGGATTCAAAGCGGACGTGTTCTGCGGTTGTTGGATCGTGGAACTCGAGCAGGCAGGCGTGCAGCATGAGGCGCGGGGCGGAGTTGGCTGTTTGAGGTTGCGGCCCGTAGAGCACATCGCCGAGGATCGGGTGACCGATGTGGGCGCAATGCACACGCAACTGGTGGGTTCGGCCCGTCTCGGGTTCGAGCCTCAGTCGGGTTCGATCAACTTCCAATGTCAGGACTCGCCATCGTGTGATCGCCGAACGGCCTTGGTCGTGATCGACAATCTGGATGGGTCGGCGGTCAACATCGAGCCGCATGGGGACATCGATGATGCCGGTTTCGGCTTCGATGATTCCGGCGACAAGGGCGCAGTAGGCCTTGCCCACACGACGGGCCTCAAACTGAGCAGAGAGATGGCGTTGTGCATCGGGATCAAGACCGAAGACCATCAGCCCGGACGTATCCATATCCAACCGATGCACGATCAGCGGGCCTTCAGCGTTCGGGATGGCCCGGCGCACACGCGCCGCGGCACAGTCGGCCTTGTCCACGCCCTTGCCGGGCACGCTCAGCATTCCCGAAGGCTTGTCGATCACGACCCAGCGGCCGCGCGGATCGACACCCGCGATGCGAATCTCCGGACTCAGGCGTGATGAAGGGGAATGATCCGGGTTCAAGAGATCGCCGCCTCCTGGCGTTGTGTAGAGCCTGTACACCGGACGCGAATGCAGACTCTACACTCATCGAGGACGGAAGACTCTTGCTAGGAGAACCAATGGCGAATCATGAAGTTTTTTTCGGTGTACTGGCCGCGATCGGACTGTTGGCGGGTGGTGCGGGATGCTCGCGCACAGTGGCTGATGCTCAGCCAGCAGTCGCTTCACCCGCGCCGGCAACTCCGGCGGCTGTGAGCTCTGGCACGCTCGACTATCGTGTGATGGAACGGCCGCTGCTGACCAACCACATTCAGATTACTTCGCGTGATCGGTTCGTGAAGGCGGGCGAGGCGTACTTTGACCATCAGAAACCGGCGCGATGGGTGATCTTTCAGGCGGTGGCGGTGCCCGAAGCAGGGAGAGAAGTCGAGACATTTTATGCGATGTACGTGGCGAAGTTGAAGCGTGATGCGAGCGGGCACATCATCGGGACGGAAGACCCGATCAAGATCAGCCCGGATGGGTCGGCGAACACGTGTGGGTGGTTTCATCCAACAGAAGCGGGGCGTGTGCTGTTTGGTTCGACACTCGGGCCTCCGGCAAACAATGAGAAGTCGGGGTTTCAGGTGGGAACGCGGAAGTATGTTTGGATGTTTCCGAGTGAGATGGAAGTGACGACAAGATTCGTTGACGCCCTGGTCGATGAGCGATGGGCAGCGAAGGGGAGTCAGACTGAACCTGGGGCTGGCGCCGTCATGCCTGTCTTCTCGCGTCCAAACTACGATGCCGAGTGTTCATATTCTAAGGATGGAAGGTTCATTCTTTACTCGCATGTTCGCGACGAGCAGACACGCGGTCGTCCCGATGCGGACCTCTGGATCTACGACACCAAGACTCAGAAGCAGCACGAGATCGTGAACGCCGATGGGTACGATGGTGGGCCGTTCTTCAGCCCGGATGGAACGATGATCTGCTACCGCTCGGATCGGCGTGGCGACGATCTGCTGCAACTGTTTGTCGCGAAGTTGAAGTTTGATAGTGCTGGTGTGCCGGTGGGGATTGAGAGCGAGCATCAGGTCACAGATGATGAGCATGTGAACTGGGCACCGTATTGGCACCCAAGCGCGAAGTTCCTGATCTATGGCTCTTCCGGTGTTGGGCACAGCAACTACGAGATCTTTGCTGTTGAAGTGGACCTTGACAAACCGAGCAAGGATCTTCGCAAGCGTCGCGTAACGTTTGCCGAAGGCGCCGATGTGCTGCCGGTTGTCTCGGATGACGGCTCGCTCGTGATGTGGACCGCACAGCGTGGGCCGATGACCGCCCGCGAGACTAAGCCATCAAGCCAACTCTGGATTGCGGAGGTCAACATCGCGGCGGGAGGGTTCTCCGATCCCGCTCGACTGTTCGATAACATTCCCAACCAGCGACCAGAAGGTGAACCTTCGAAGATGAAGACCACGCAACCCGCGCATCCGTGAGTTTCCACCACAATCTCCTACATCTTGCAATCCGAACGCGCAAGCCGCGATCCGCGTGGGCCGAACTCGGCCAAGATGACCACCATTCCACGACCAACTCGAAGCAGAATCGACATGCCCACACGCAACAAATCTCAGGGAGCATCGCCGCCAAGTTCCGCGACCGCGGCCAAGCCGTGGGAGCACGCCAAGTCGGGCGAGGGGTCCGGGTCGGACCCGCTCGCCGCAAGCTTTGTCGAGTCGTTGTCGTATGACACACGCCTGTACGCGGCCGATATCTTCGGCTCACTCGCGCACGCGGCGATGCTCGAATCGGTTGGGCTGATCTCACGTTCAGATCAGGACGCGATAACCAGCGGGCTGGCGGAGATCAAGTCGGAGATCGAGTCGGCGATGCATGGGCCGGGCGGTGTGGCGGGATGGGCGGGCTGGAAAGTTGAGCTGGAAGATGTCCACATGTGCATTGAGTCGGCGCTCATTGCGAAAATCGGTGATGCAGGGCGGAAGTTGCACACAGGCCGCTCGCGCAACGATCAAGTTGCTCTTGACCTTCGGCTGTGGCTGCGCGATGCCGCAGTGACGATGACCATTGCGATCGATGACCTTCTCAGCGCGTTCCGCACTGTTGCGAAGGGGCAGGGTGAGATCGTGTTGCCCGGCTACACGCACATGCAGCGGGCGCAGCCGATCACGGTTGGTGCGGAGATGAACGCCTGGCATGCAATGTTCACGCGCGATCGACACCTGATCAACAATCTTTGTGCAAGCAACCTGACCGATTGCCCGCTTGGCTCGGGCGCACTAGCGGGGTCGGTGCTGCCGCTTGATCGGGAGATGACCGCCTCGGCCCTTGGGTTTTCGTCGCCCAGTGCCAGCAGCATTGATTCAACGGCGAGTCGGGATGAGGCACTGGATCTGCTCTATACGCTCGCCCGGACCTCGATGCACCTTTCGCGGTTGGCTGAGCAATGGATCATCTACGCAACCACGGAGTTTGGGTTTCTTACGTTGGACGAGAGGTTCACCACGGGTTCGAGCATGATGCCGCAGAAGCGGAACCCGGACATGCTCGAACTCATTCGGGGACGATGCGGCGGGATCTATGGTCACCTCATGGCCCTGCTCACCATTTGCAAGGGCCTCCCGATCGGGTATAACCGCGATCTGCAGGAGGATAAGCGGCATGTTTTCGCGGCATACGACACGGTGCTCGAGTGTGTGCGCATGGCCGCGCGTATTGTTGCCACGGTGAAGTTCACCCCCGAGCGCATACGTGTTGCGGGTGGCGGGCTTGATCGCGGGCATCTCGACGCAACGGTGCTCGCAGAACAGCTTGTGAACGCGGCGGTTCCCTTTCGCACAGCGCACCAGGTGGTTGGCGCGCTGGTGCAACTCTGCGATTCGACAGGGCGCACTTCGCTTCAGCAGCTTAAGCCCAACGAACTCATCGAGGCCCTCAAGTCGCGCAACTTGGAGTGGGCGCGTGTGGATGCTGCGGCGATCATCGATATGCTTGGCGCGGAGAACGTCGTGCGTGCCTATGCCTCGCACGGACATGCAGGAACAGGCCGCGGCGGGTACAAGCAGACGATGCCGCGAGCTGCCGAGCAGGGTGCGGGGGGTGCGGGGGGTGTGGGGGGTGCGGGGGGTGTAGGGAGCGCGGGTGGGTTGCCGACCGTCGCCCCGGTCACCAAGCGTCATGCGCCCGCGATTGTGCCGGTAAAGCAGCCCGTTCACGAACCGGCACTCCCATCGCAAATAGCACCGACAAACACCCCGGCCATCGTGACGATTCCCACAGCATCGCCGCAGGAAGGGCGACCGGGAACACCGATCCTGCGGAAGGGTCACTCACGCGCAACATCGATTGACTCGCCAAACGTTGAGCCTGAAGCGACGGTCCTGTTTGCGGATGATGACACAAACGGCGCGGCCACTGTTTCACAGTTCAATCAGCGGCTCATCGCTGCGTATGTTGAAGTGGGGCGCACGCTCGATGATTTGCCGTATACAGAAGAGTTTATACGGATGTGCGAACTGGCCAGCGCGACCGAAGCGGGGATGAACGAGCACGCGGTCTTCAGGCGACTGCAGAACATTCGGAAGGCCGGAAAGCTGCCGCCGATCGGGCGCGCGTCCAGTCGTGCGCCGCGGCTTTCGGAAGCCGAAGAAGGCTGGCTTGCGAATGCGGTGGTTGAAACCGTGGGATCGCTCGGGCAGCGCGATCAACTCCCATTCACAACACGGTTTGACATTCTGCTGAATCGTTTCAACGAGAGCACCGGGCGATCACTCAGCCCGCATGACCTTTGGCGTGTGGTGGCGAAGCTCGCGAAGTAGCATGTCCGAGGAGTCAGCGAGGTGGTATGGCCTTTCCATGCGGATCGGCGCACTCGCCGGCCTCACGGGCCAACTCTTCCTGAAGCGGCGCGGTGATGAAGTGCTCGACGCGCTCGCTCGGATCGTGCAGATGGTCAAGCGGGAGTGATGAATGCTTGGCGAGAAAGGCTTCCCAGAGCCGGTGTGATCGAACGACGGATCGAGCAGAGACGATACCTTTCTCGGTCAGGTGAAGTCTGCCATCGGAGTTTGAGATCTGTCCCGCACGGGTAAGACGCCAGACGGCGAGTTTCACCAATCGCCGTCGAGTGCGCAGTGAAGCGCTCTGTGTGATGGTGAGGCGCTGATCAGCTTCGGAGTTTCTATAAAGTGTACCGAGGACATCCTCTTCGGCGATGCGAAGGCGGAGCAGTGCTCTTCTGGCGATTTTGCCGATGACACCGTGCCGCGGCGATGCGAGCGCGACTGTAACGAAGATGATTCCTGCCGCTACACTCATCATGCCAGCGACGGAGCTGTTGAGCATCACGGCCAGCAGGTGTCCAACAATCGCATCAAGAATGCCCACGATGGCCGCGACAACGACCATAGTGCCGAGTTTGTCGGTCAGCATTTGCGCTGTCGCGGCGGGGGCAACAAGCATGGTGATGACCAGGATGGAACCGACGGCCTCGAAGCTCGCCACTGCGGTGGTGGCGACCGATCCGAGGAGTGCGTAATGCACGACCGCGGCGGATATGCCCAGCGTCGTTGCCAACTGCGGATCAAAGCAGACGATGCGCAGTTCCTTGAAGAAGACAATGACCAGTGCAAGCACGGCGATGGTCACAATGCCAAGCGTGAGCGCGGCCTTTGGAACGGCAAAGCCAAGCACAAGGGTTCTATCAAAGGGTACACCTTCGATGATGCCGTAGAGCACGCAACCGGGGTCAAGGTCCATCGTTCGCGGCACCCATCCGAGCATCACGACGCCGAGTGCGAACATCGTGCTGAAAACCAAGCCGAGTGATGCGCCTTCATCGACCTTTCCCCAGCGGTTGATCGCACCGCTCAAGAGCGCGGTGAGTATGCCCGCCGCGGCCGCACCTGCGAGCATGGGGGAGACCCCGCGAGATCCGGTAAGCACGAACGCGAGCACGATGCCCGGCAGGATGGCGTGGGTAATTGCGTCGCCCAGCAGCGACATTCTTCGCAGCACCAGAAAGCAACCGAGAACCGAGCACGGAAGAGCGCAGAGCACGGCCGTCAGCATCACCCACCAGTCGCCGGAGGTCATGGTTGGCCGCCAATCTCATGGACGGATCCGGGAACATCCATCTCTCCGGGTGTGATCGGCAAGCGACCCTCACCGCGCAACTGTGCCTCAAGCCGTTCGACAACTTCACGGGGAAGCACGTGTTCGAGCTGATCCGCATCGCGATCGACATGATCGATCGCTACGGAGGCTTTGTCGGTAAGAAACAACTCCCACAGTCGATGGGCGCGCACGACCTTCACAGCCTCTTCAACGCCGTAGCGTGTGAGTTGATACCGATCGGCATCGGCTTGAAGAACCAGTCCTTCTTTCATGGCGAGCCGCAGACCGGCGTGCATGGACTTGCTGCTGGCCCAAGTCGCTCTCGGATCGGTGCGCTGTTCGGTTGCTTCATAGGCGGCTCTCAGAACATTCTGAATGCCAACACGCCGCCGCAGTCGTCGTTGCCTGGCCACCTGTGCAACGATTCCCCGTCTGGGCGCGACCACAAATGAAACGGCGAAGATTGATGCCGCGCTGAGTGTGACCATCGGACCGGTGGGGAGCGCGGCAGTAGCACTGATGGAAGTGCCAAGCACGCCTGCGATGGCACCGATGAGACCCGAGAGAATGATCATGACACCCAGCCTGTCGGTCCAGAATCGCGCGCCTGAAGCGGGAATAACCAGCAGGCTGACCATGAGCACCACACCGACCGCGGGCAAACCGACGACGGTGCAGACTGCAACCAGCCCCATGAGTACGAGGTCGAGTCGAGAGACGGGCCAGCCGAGCGACTGGGCGAAGTCTCGGTCGAAGCACAGCAGTTTCAGTTCTTTGTAAAGAAGCACAATCGCAAGCACCACGACGGCACAGACGATCGAGATCAGCTTGGCATCGGCGGCGACCATCGACGCCGCTTTACCGAAGATGAAGCTGTCGAGTCCGGCTCGATTGCCGCTCGGCTGAGACTGGATCATCCGAGAGAGCGCGATGCCCAAACCGAAGAAGCTGCCGATGGCGAGCGCGGTGGCGGCGTCCTCCTTCACACGGGTGTAGGTGCGGACGGCCGCGATGAAGGCGGCGCACAGAACGCCAAAGAGCAGTGCGCCGAGAAGAAATGCTGCAAAGTTTCGGTTGCCAACAACGAGGTAGGCAACACAAACCCCCGGCAAGGCCGCGTGGGCTACCGCATCGCCAACAAGTGCCCGCTTACGAAGGACAGAAAGTGCGCCGACGCTTCCGCAGGCAAGGCCGAGCAACGACGAACCAAGGATCACAACGCGAGTGTTGGCATCCTGCAGGGTGATAAGCCGCACAAAGTCGTTCATGAGTTAACTTACGAATCGACAGATAAATATTGACTTAAATCCGAGTCAAGCGAATCTTGCCAATATATGAACATGCGTTGAAAGCTCTCACGGTTTGACTCCGCCCGCCAGACGCACGGCTTCTGCGGCCTGATCCATAAGGGTGAGCCTGCCACCGTAGGTCTTCTGCAGATTGTGTTGTGTAAAGACATCGGCAACCGGTCCCGCCGCGACCAGACGCATGTTCAGCATGACCACGTGGTCGAAATATTCGCCGACGGTCTGCAGATCATGGTGAACCGCGATAACGGTCTTGCCCTCATTGCGCAAGCGGCGCAGAACATCGACAATGGTCCGTTCGGTCGCGGCATCTACACCGGCGAAGGGCTCATCCATGAAGTAGATGAGTGCCTCCTGGGCCAAGGCTCTTGCAAGAAAGACTCGTTGCTGCTGTCCGCCGGAGAGTTGGCTGATCTGCCGTCTGGAATACTCGGCCATCCCAACGGAAGCAAGACTGTCCATAGCGATGGCGCGATCCTTGGCACCGGGGCGACGAATCCAGCCGAGGCGGCCGTAACGTCCCATCAGCACCACGTCGAGTGCATCAACCGGGAAGTCCCAGTCAACGTGCTCGCGCTGAGGAACGTAGCCAACATTCTTCCGTACCTCGCGAAGGGTTTGGCCGAAGATGGTCACGTATCCGCTCGCCAGGGGCACGAGCCCCAGCACGGCTTTGATCAGTGTGCTCTTTCCAGCGCCATTCGGACCAACGATTGCGACGAGCCTTCGCTCAGGAATCTGAACATCCACATCCCAAAGCACAGGTTTGCGCTGATAGGCAACGGTGAGGTCGTGAATATCCACGGCCACTGCCTGTGCGTCGAGTGGCGACGCGCCTGGAGTCAAATGTGGATCGATCGCCACCGGGTGCGAGCTGTGTTGTACATGAGAATGGTTCTGCGCTGTCACGGTGTGCCGGCCTCATCCTTACGGGTGGGTGAGTGTGCAGGACCTCCTAACAATCCTTCTATGATGACTTTAAGGTTGTGACGCACCATGCCGATATAGGTGCCTTCATCGGTCCCGTCCTTTCCCATTGCATCGCTGAACAGTTCGCCGCCAACCACCACGTGCTGTCCACGTGAGTTTGCACCCTCGATGAGCGCGTCGATGGTCTTGCGTGGAACACTGCTCTCGATAAAGACCGCGGGAATCTTCCTGGCCACGATGACATCGACGAGTCTGTTGACATCTTTCAATCCGGCCTCGCTGTCGGTGCTCACACCCTGAATGGCCAGCACCTCAATCCCATACGCGCGGCCAAAGTACCCGAACGCATCGTGCGCGGTGATGAGCACGCGCCGATCAATTGGAATCGAGGCGATGCGTGTGCGTGCCTCGTTATCGAGCGCCATCAGTCGTTCGGCGTACCTCGCGGTGTTGACTTGATAGGTCGTAGCGTTGGCCGGATCAGCCTTGCTCATCGCTTCCAGCATCTTCGCGGTTGCTTGCCGCCAGAGTTGAACATCGAACCAGACGTGCGGGTCGTGCTGCCCTTCAAACTCCGGTGGTGAGCGCAGCTTGCTCCGGTCAATGCCGTCGGCAACGGGAACGACCGGTCGCGACTTTCCGAGATTCTCGATTACATCGCCCATGCGGCCTTCCAGATGAAGGCCGTTGTAGAGCACAAGATCGGCCTCGCCGAGCATTCGGATATCGCCGGGCGAAGGCTTGTAGAGATGGGGATCGACCCCCTCGCCCATCAGGGCGTGGACGCTAACGAGATCGCCACCAATGTTGCGGGCAACATCGGCGATCATTCCCGTGGTCGTGACGATCGAGAGTCTCTTCGGCCCGTCCGCGGTTTGTAGCGATTTTCCCGCGCGTTCGCAACCGACCATCAGCACGACGATCGCACAGAGTAGCAGTGCCCCTGCCATCGATCGTTGGTTTGCGGATTGAATGAGTCGTCGAACACTGTTCCGGAAAGTGTATCTCATGCTACAACGATACCCGCAGGTGAAGCACTTGTCAACCCTTGAACCATTGGCTACATTGTGGGTTATGGGCAACACTTCATCCCGAGCGCCCCGATCCAAGCCCGGCAGCGCCAAGCGCGTGAACACCGCATCAGGCAGCACACCTTCGCGTGCAGCCTCGGCTTCAGGATCGGCTTCAGGATCGGCTTCAGGATACGGGCCCAGCCCCGCCGTGCCATCAGCCGTCGTGCAGGCCGCGGCACACGCCCGCACGCGCCGGGCTCGTGCTACTGAAATTGCTGAAGATTACTCCGAGATCATTGCCGACTTGATTGCCGAATCGGGCGAGGCCAGGGTTGTCGATATCGCTCGCAGGATAGGAGTTACGCACGTGACTGTTGTGCGTACGGTCTCGCGTCTTCAGCGTGATGGGCTTGTCACCGCCAAGCCCTATCGTGCGATCTTTCTGACCGAGGCGGGCGAGAAGCTTGCCACCAAATCACGTGAGCGCCACCGCACGGTCGTAGAGTTTCTTCTGGCGCTTGGTGTTCCCGCCGCGGCCGCGCACGCCGATGCGGAGGGAATCGAGCATCACGTTTCCTCTCAGACCCTCGCGGCCTTTGAGCGGTTTGTTCGTTCGGGCCGGTAAAGCCGGCAAAGGTGTCGCATGTGGTCTTTCGGTGACACATGAAGGTCGTCTTTCCGCCATGATTTTGCGACCGGGTTCGCCCAACCGGCCCCGCCATCGTTCGGTCTCCGGCCCACTATAATGGCGACCCTATGGCTTCTGATCCTCGTGAAACGCCGGCGATGCGTCAGTACTACCGCTTTAAGCGGGCGCACCCCGATTGTGTTTTGCTGTTTCGTATCGGCGATTTCTACGAGATGTTTGATGACGATGCCGTTGCCGTTTCCGCAGCGATCGGTCTCACCCTCACGCAGCGCAGTGAAGGTGTGCCCATGGCGGGTGTTCCGTATCACCAGCTTGAAACGTATCTTCGCAAGCTGATCGAGAAGGGGTTTCGTGTTGCGGTTGCCGAGCAGGTGCAGAATCCGGCCGAGGCCAAGGGTGTTATCGATCGCGCTGTCGATCGCGTGCTCACACCCGGCACGCTTGTCGATGATGCGCTCCTCGCTCCGGATTCATCGCGAACGCTCGGCGCGATCTGCTTTATTGATCCGGGTGATGCTCCGACCGCCAGTGTTGCCGCCGCGATTGTTGATCTCTCCACCGGAAGGTTCACCCTTGTTGCCTCGAGCGCGGGCTCGGTTGCCGATGAGTTGGCACGCCATCAGGTCGGCGAGCTGCTCTTTGTCGCGACCGCGGATGCCAAGTCACCGCCCCGCGTAAAGACCATTCTTGATGCGCTCGGCATCTCGGGCTCGCCGCAGCCGGCGTGGCACTTTCGTCAGGATGAGTCTCTCGAAGCGATCCGATCGCAGTACGGCGTCACAACGATGTCGGGATTCGGATTCACCGATGATGACCCGCTCCTCCGTCCCGCTGGTGCGATTCTCCGCTACCTGGTCAACACGCAGGTCTTCATCCGGCCCAGCCATGATGCACCGGGAACACCCGATGAGCCTCGAGCATCAGGTCGTCCTGCACGCTCGCTTGCACATCTTCAACCACCTCGGCGAGATGATCCGCGTGGTCTGTGCCGACTCGATGCCACGAGCATCCGCTCGCTCGAAGTCTTGCGGACCATCCGTGCATCATCGAGTGCCGATGCGCCTGACGCTTCACTCTGCGGCATCTTCAGCCCCACAAAGGCGTTCCCCGGCTGCCGCACGGCGATGGGTCGTCGGTTGCTCCGTGAGTGGCTTTGCGCCCCGCTCTGCGAGTGCGCGCGCATCGAAGCGCGTCAGCGGTGTGTGGCCACACTGATTGAAGATCGTGCCTCGGCGACCAACCTCGCACAATCGCTCGGGCAGGTCCAGGATGTTTCGCGCATCTCCGCCCGCCTTGCGCTTGGCCGCACTGGTCCGCGAGATCTGTTGGCCGTGGGCAGGTCGCTTGCGCAAGCGCGGGTGCTGGCCGAGTCATTGATCAATGCACCCGCGTTTGCAACCCATCTCGACGTGGTGCGTTCGCTTACCGAGTCCCTCTCCACACTTGCCGAGGCGATCGTGACGGCGTGCATCGACAATCCGCCCAGCCATCTGCGCGAGGGTGGGCTTGTGCGTGATGGGTTTGATGCGGCCCTCGACGAGGCTCGCACACTTCAGCGAGACGCGGCCGGTTTCATGGCCGATTATCAGAGGCGATTGATCGAGCTCCATCAGCTTCCATCGCTCAAGGTCGGATACAACCGCATCTTCGGTTACTTCATCGAGCTTCCGGCCGCGCAGGCCAAGCGAGCCCCTGCAGATTTCACACGCAAGCAGACGCTCAAAAGCGCGGAGCGTTACATCACCCCCGAGCTGAAGGAATTTGAGTCCAAGGTGCAGACCGCTGAGGCCCGCGCGCTCGACCGCGAGCTACTGATCTTTAACGATCTTTGCGCCCGGGCCGCGTTGTGCATTCCTGAGATTACCCGTTTCGCCGATCTGTGTGCCGAGCTTGACATCTACACATGTTTCGCTGAAAAAGCGATTCGGCGACGCTGGGTGAGGCCAGAGGTGGTCGAGTCACCGGTCTTCCGTGTGCATCAGGCGAGGCACCCGGTTCTTGATGAACTGCTCGAATCGCGATTCGTGCCCAACGACTTCGAGCTCGGGGCTGATCCTGAATCGAGTGCAAGTCCTTTCGGCACGCTCGCGCTGATTACCGGCCCGAACATGGCGGGCAAATCTACCTATATCCGCACCGCGGCGCTCATCACCCTGCTTGCCCACACCGGCAGCTACATCCCTGCTGATCGAGCGGTCATTGGCCTCACCGACCGCATCTTCACGCGCATCGGGGCTGATGATGCGCTGCACGCCGGGCAATCAACATTCATGGTTGAAATGACCGAGACGGCGCGCATCCTCAACCACGCCACGCCGCGATCGCTCGTTATTCTTGATGAGATCGGGCGTGGCACGAGCACGCTCGACGGTCTGAGCCTCGCATGGGCGATCGCCGAGACACTCGCGGGCACAGCGGACGAAACCTCCGGCACACCGACTTCTGTCGGCCCTCGCACGCTCTTTGCCACGCACTACCACGAACTGACCGATCTCGAAGAGCGTCTCCCCGGGCGCGTCACCAACCTGCACGTCGCGGTGCGCGAGTTTAATGATGACATCGTCTTTCTGCACCGCATTCTGCCCGGCCGCACCGATCAGTCGTACGGCGTTCACGTCGCCAAGCTCGCCGGACTTCCCGCACCCACCATCGCGCGGGCGCGCGAGGTCCTCAGTTCGCTCGCGGTCCATCATCACGGTCCATCCGAGCCGGGAGCTGCAACACCTCCGATCAACACACGTTCGCCTCGCGCTTCCGCGGCCGGCATCGTCGCGGCCAACGGTTCGGCACCACAGGCATCGCGGGCCGACCGGCAGCTCAGCCTGTTCACCGAGTTTGTGCCGCACCCCGCCGTCGATCAACTCCGCGAGATCAAGCTCGATGCGCTCACACCCTTGCAGGCCTTTGATGCACTCCGCAGGCTCAAGGGTCTGACCGAACCGGCGACCTGAACTTCCACGACTTGTATTCGCTACTCTTCCTCCCACCCGAGTCTTTCAGCTGTTCCCCTTTCACACCTTTCATCCGTGAGCCGACCCAATGCCCACCGCCATCACGATGTCAACCGCCGGACTCAAGGTCCCCAACGATCCGATCATTCCTTTCATCGAGGGCGATGGCACCGGCCCGGACATCTGGAAGTCATCGGTTCGCGTCATGGATGCCGCGGTGCAGAAGGCCTCGGGCGGCAAGAAGAAGATCCACTGGCACGAGGTTCTCGCCGGTGAAAAGGCCTTCAACAAAACCGGCAACTGGCTCCCCGATGAGACCATCACGGACTTCAGGAAGTACCTCGTAGGCATCAAGGGCCCGCTCACCACACCCATCGGCGGCGGCATCCGCTCGCTCAACGTCGCCCTCCGCCAGTTGCTGGATCTGTACGTCTGCCTGCGCCCTGTCCGCTGGTTCCAGGGTGTTCCCTCGCCCGTCAAGAAGCCCGGCGATTGTGACATGGTGATCTTCCGCGAGAACACCGAGGACATCTACGCTGGCATCGAGTGGGCCGCGGGCACACCCGAGGCTCAGAAGATGCTCGACTTCATCGCCAAGGAGTTCCCCAAGGATTTTTCAAAGATCCGCTTCGGCACATCGGCCCGCACCGCCGAGTTTGCCAAGGCCGCGATGGACGGGCATGACACACCTGATGACCACAAGGTCGCCGTCGGCATCGGCATCAAGCCCGTGAGCAAGCTTGGCTCGCAGCGGCTGGTCTACGCCGCGATCGAGTTCGCCTTGAAGGAGAAGCGCAAGAGCGTCACGCTCGTCCACAAGGGGAACATCATGAAGTTCACCGAGGGGGCGTTCAAGGACTGGGGCTATGAGCTGGCCGTCGCGCCCGATGCGGAGGGCGGTTTCCGCTCGCGGTGCATCACCGAGCGCGAGTCGTGGATCCTGGGCAACAAGGAATCCAACCCCGACCTCACCGCCATCGCCAACGCGCAGATGATCGATCCGGGCTACGACATGATGACGCCCGAGCAGCAGAAGAAGATCGTTGCCGAGGTCGAGACGGTGCTCAAGCTCTGGCCCACCCACGGTCAGGGCAAGTGGAAGAACATGCTGATGATCAAGGACAGCATCGCCGACATCACCCTGCAGCAGGTGCTCACACGCCCCAAGGATTTCTCCGTCATCGCCACCATGAACCTCAACGGTGATTATCTGAGCGATGCGCTGGCCGCGCAGATCGGCGGCATCGGCATCGCCCCCGGTGCGAATATCAACTACATCACCGGCCACGCCATCTTCGAGGCCACGCACGGAACGGCCCCCAAATATGCAAACCTCGACCAGGTCAACCCCGGCAGCGTCATCCTCTCGGGCGAGATGATGCTCCGCTACATGGGCGGGGGGGTCGGCGGCGATGCGGAGTGGTCCAAGGCCGCCGACCTGATCATCAAGGGCATGGATGGGGCGATCGGCGCCAAGACCGTGACCTACGACTTCCACCGCATGATGGAAGGCGCGACCAAGCTGAAGTGCTCGGAGTTTGGAGATGCGATTATCAAGCATATGGGGTCGTAGAGCAAAGGGCCTGTTGTCTCGTTCCTGCAGGAGTATCGATGAAACGCGAATCGCTGAAGCGTGAAGAACTTGCCGCTCGCACATGGTTGATACTCGTTTCAGCCGCTTTCAATCGCCAGACCCTACCTACAAGATGGTCGGCGAACGGATTGAGCTGCCGCAGTTCGCAATGTCCCAAGTCCTGGGGTAAATCATGGAGTATTGCCAGTTCGAAGAGCCACCTCCGCTTACCGTCTTGTTGGTGAATGGAGAAACGGGAAAACCAGGCGACGGCCTTGACGCTTCCACTGATCACGATGTGGACCGGGAGCGTGTGTACGCTTATCGATGGTTAGATGTCTGTCCACCAACGCCGGATGAGTTACGTGAAGCTGTGCTAGCGGCTCAAGAGACGGCCGGGACCCACCACTGGAGCAGAGCGGCCCATTGACCCTTGAGGGGTCTCGCCACCGATCGCGCGGCAGGGTCCACCCTCGCCCAGCACGGCGGAGCTTTGGGAGCGTGCGCGTGGGGCGTTTGGCCTTCTTGGGTCTGGCCTGAGGATCCGAACCGTGTCGTTCCCACCACCGTGGCCCGACCCTATCCAAGAAAACAAGCACCACGCAGTATACAGCAGGCACCAGGATTCGTGCCCTTGGATCAGTGCCGCGGGCCTTGCGATCGGGAACTCGTGCTGTTGAACTCGCGCCGCGTGCCACAACCGCCCGGCCACCCGCGCGGCCTCCATCCCTGCTGGCAGCACGGTTCTCACCTTCCTGATGGTCTTCCTCATCCAAAGCTCGCAGACCCGCAAAAATCCCCGATGCCTCCTGCCTACGTCCCCCGCTAGGATTCGACATCGCCGCGGAGCCCCGCGCGACCTTGCAAAGGCGGTCCGCAACATGAGGTCTCTCCCAACGCTTCTTTCACTCGCAACGCTCGCGTGCATGATGGTCATCTTGCCCGGGTGCGTGTTTGAGAAGATCAACGATCAGTTGGCGGTCTCGAACGCCGGAGTCGCGAAGGTTGAGGCGCGGCTCGACCGCATGCTTGAAGAAGTGGACGAGACCAACCGTCGCCTCGAAGAGACCCAGGCCCGCCTTGCCGCGCTCGAGTCGATCGACCGCTCACTCCAATCGATCGATGCCTCGCTCAAGCGGCTCGATGACCACCTCATGTCGCTGCGCTCCACCATCTCCAACATCGATGACGCCATCCCGTTCTTGAAGTTCAGCGCCGAGAAAGAAGCTCCGGGTCAGCAGCCCGCCCCGACACCCGCCCCGACACCCGCACCCGACCGCCCCGCGCCCCAACCTTAAGGGTGTTGGGGGGGGGTTGTGGGGGGGGGTGGGGGGGTGGGGAGTGAGCAAAAAAATCTGAAGAGGTCCCACTTTGGCGCGGGAGCTACC
>JBBSBC010000058.1:0-19302 GCA_038251595.1 Phycisphaerales bacterium
GGATCAACGAGCGCACCTCGCCACTGATTCTGGTTCTCGCACCCGCCGGCATGATCGCGCTCGCCGCACTCCTTGCCCAGCTGCCGCGCCGCCGCGCCTGCACGTACGCACTCCTGCTCATCGGCTTCGTCGCGGCCCAATCCGCCAACACCAACGCTTGGCAACGCTACTTCGAGCCACTGATCCTTCTAATCCTCGCGCTCATCGCTGCCGACATCGCCGTCGCCGAAGAGGCCCCGGCGCGCCTGCCCGGCTGGCTCGGCGCCCAAAGATCCCGCTGGATCGGCCCTGCCACCCTTGCCCTTCTGGGCATCGCCCTCACCGCCAGCACGCTGTGGCTCGAGCCTATTTTCGTCAAGGACTGGCCCGACCATCCGCTCTCTGTGCCCATCGCGCCTTCACCCGCTGACCCATCAACGCCCTTCAGCCGATAACACCCTGAACGTTTCCCGCCCCACCGTCGTAGATGCCGAACACCCTCTCCACTCGCGCCTCGGCCCGGTCTCGATATGCCGAACTCCAATCCCCCCAAGACCAATGCACCACCGCCGCGACCCAGGCGCGCCTTCATCACAGGTATTACCGGGCAGGATGGCTCCTACCTCGCCGAGCTTCTGATCAACAAGGGGTACGACGTTCACGGTCTTGTGCGGCGTGCCTCTTCCTTCAACACCCAGCGCATCGACCACCTCTACCACGACCCTCACGAACCTCTGGACCCCAATCGCGGCCGCATGACGCTGCACCATGGCGATGTCACCGATGCCAACATCCTCGAACGCCTCGTGCGCGCCATCGATCCTGATGAAGTCTACAACCTGGCCGCGCAGAGCCACGTCCGCGTCTCGTTTGAGATGCCTATCCACACCTTCGAGAGCGTCGCGCTCGGAACCTACAAACTGCTCGAAGCCGTGCGCGACCACCAGCAGGTCCGCGGCAAACCGATCCACGTCTATCAAGCCTCCAGCAGCGAGATGTATGGTGCGAGCCCATCGCCCCAGGATGAACTGACCCCCTTCCGCCCCCGCTCTCCTTACGCGATCGCGAAGCTCGCCGCGCACTGGGCCGCTGTCAACCATCGCGAGGCGTATGGCATGCACATCTCCTGCGGCATCCTGTTCAACCACGAATCTCCCCGTCGTGGTGAGACCTTTGTCACGCGCAAAATCACCCGCGCCGCCGGGCGCATCAAGCTCGGGTTGCAAGACCACGTCTACCTTGGCAACCTTGATGCTCACCGCGACTGGGGCTTTGCGGGCGACTACGTCGAAGCCATGTGGCTCATGCTCCAGCAACCCAAGCCCGACGACTACGCCATCGCCACAGGCCGGAAAATGACCGTCCGCAACTTCGCCGAGATGGCGTTCGCACACCTGGGCCTGAACGCCGCCGACCATGTTCGGCACGACCCGCGCTACCTTCGCCCGGCCGAGGTCCACGACCTGCAAGGCTCCGCCGCAAAGGCCCACAGCGTGCTCGGCTGGTCTCCCCGCACCTCGATCAATGCCCTCGTTGAAATGATGGTCGAGAGTGATCTCGAACTCGCACGCCGCGAACTGACGCTGCGCGATGCGGGCCACGCTTTCACCACACGCCGCTCGGGTGATCGCGTTGTGGAAGGTGGCGGTTGATGAACAGGGCCGGCCCGCTCGCCGAACAAGCCGAGGCCCTACGCGGTATCGAAGCCCTCGCGGGCGATGAGGCAGCGACATTATCACTCGCGCCTCCCAAGCCGCCCGACGTACCACCCCCCCCCGCCCCCGGAGGCGGCGATGACGATGTCGGCGCGCTCGGCGGGCACGCCGCCAAAGGCTTTGCGTTCATGCTCGGTCAGGCGCTCGTCACGCGCGTGCTGGGCCTTGCCTGTCAGATTGCGCTCGCCCGAATTCTCATCCCCGAGCACTTCGGCCTGGTCGCCCTTGCCGATACCATCGCCACCTTCGCCGGCCTCTTGCAGCTCATCGGTGTCAAAGAGATCCTCGTCGGGCGGCAGAAGAAGTTTCACCTGTACGCCAACGCGGCCTTCTGGATCACCATCTTTGCGGGCCTGATCACCGGTGCCGTGATCGCCGCCTCTGGCCCTTTGGCCGCGCGGGTGTTCAATGAGCCCGATCTTCCCGGCCTCATGCTCGTGCTGGCCATCAGTCTGCCGATTTGGATGTTCGGTCTTGTGCCCGAGGCCCGCGTGCAGAGCCAGCTCCGTTTCAAGCTTCTCGCTGGTCTGGTCGCTATGCAGGCCACCGTCACGCCCCTGCTCACCGTCGCCCTCGCGCTCGGGGGTTTCGGGCCATACTCGTTTGTCCTTCCGCGCATCGTCGTCGGACTGATTCGCGGCATCATCCTCTTCCGCGCAGCCAGTCTCAAGTTTACTCGCGATTTTCAGTTCCGCCGCTGGAAGTACATCGTCTCCAGCTCCGCCATCATCTTCTGCACCAGCCTGCTCATGCTCATCGTGCAGATCGGCGAGCGACCGGTGCTCGGTGTCTTTGTCGATACGCGCGAGGTCGGGCTCTACTTCTTCGCCTACAGCATCTCGCTCCAGACCGTCATGATGATCAGCGTCAATCTCGAACAGGTTCTCTTTGCCACGCTCGCCAAACTTCAGGGCGACCCCGCACGCCTCAAGCGCGCGTTCCTCCGCGCATCCAACACCCTCGCTTCCATCGTCGTTCCGCTCTGTCTCATCCAGTCCGCCGTCAGTGATGCCGCCGTCCGCACGGTCTTCGGCCTTAAGTGGCTCGACGCCATTCCCACCATGCAGATCCTCGGCATAGCCATGGTCTTCCCCGCCGCCTATTGCCCAGCTAACGCCATGCTCCAGGCCCAGCAGCGGTTCAGGACTCGCTTCAAGCTCTCACTGGCCAACGCCCTGCTCTACATCACCAGCGTCATCACCGGCGTCATCATCGGTACCAGAGTCAGCGGACCCGTCGGGGGCATCACCGGCGCGGCCATCGGCGTCTCGATCTCCATGAGCATCATGAACCCCATCTGGTCGTACATCACCATGCGTCCTGTTGGCGGCACGTGGGGCTCAACCTTCGGCATCATCGCTCGACCGCTCATCGCCGGCGGCCTGGCCGTCTCCGCCGGTCTCGGAACCGACCTTCTTCTCCGCCCATGGGCCAGCGGCCTTGTTGTCCGCGGCATCGCCCTTCAACACTGGGTCAGCCTGTTCGTTATAGGTTTTGTCTCCGCCGCGGCCTATCTTCCGCTGATGCGTGCCCTCATGCCCGATGAGTTCAGCGAAGTTGCCGCCAAAGTCATGGCCATAGTTCGACGCGCTCAACGCGCCGCTGGCCGTGGCCCCGAACCCACCAATGCCCCGTCCGCCTCAAACGCCCCTTCTCAGTAGAGGCCACGCCATGCACACCACGAACACCGCCGACTACGTACCCAGCACGATCAACGATGCGCCCGTCCGTCGGCAGCTCGGACGCATCCCCGGCATCGGCATGGTGAAGTCGATCATCAACACGCTCACCGGCGCGGGCGATGATCAGTGGTGCCGCATCGTGATGAACCGCGAGTGCCTGAAGATCGTTCAATCGATCAAGCCCGAAACGCTTGAAACACTCGAGATCTCGGGCGATCTCTGGCAAAGGCGTGCCACGTTCAAGTCGTACCGGAGCGTGCATTTCCCCGAGTACGACCTGTGCGCCGCCGCGCTCCCCGAGACCTACGACCTCATCATCGCCGAGCAGGTCTTTGAGCACCTTCTGTGGCCGCACCGCGCTGCGCGACACATTCACCAGATGCTCCGCCCCGGCGGTCGCCTGCTCATCTCCACACCGTTCATGATCCGTGTCCACCCCTGCCCGGTCGATTGCTGCCGCTGGACCGAGACGGGCATGAAGCATCTTCTGGCTGACTGCGGCTGGTCGCTCGACAAGATCGTCACCGGCTCATGGGGCAACCGCGCGTGCGTGAAGGGCAACCTCAAGCGCTGGGTCCGCTACCGCTCACTCTTCCACTCACTGAAGAACGAACCCGAGTTTCCCTTTGTGGTGTGGGCACTGGCGGAGAAATGATCCGCAGCGCCGCAAACGGTGCGGTCAGCGACCGGCGCGCAAGAGTCCGAGTTCAAACTTTATCGCGGTGGCCACCATGCATTGATCCCTGTCCTACACAGTCCATGAATAAAATGACCAGGATCCGCGCGACCGCAACACCAACCTTGTTTCACACCGAGCTTCGTGCAGCCCTCGGATACTCCGCGATCACCCGTCGGCCCTTGCACGGCTTGTTGCACCATTCCTCATGACTTCCTACACCACCTCCTTCTTCTCCAGTCACCTCGCCGGTTCCCTCTCCTCGGCCCGCGCGGTCGTCCCTCTTCTGCGCTCGTTGCTCACCTTCAGCAGCGTGGTCGATGTCGGTTGCGGCACCGGCGCGTGGCTCTCCATCTTCGCTGAATCGGGCAGCACCGACTATCTCGGGCTTGATGGCCCCTGGGTTGACCCTTCAACCCTTGTCATACCCCGCGACCGCTTCATGGCCACCGACCTTGCAAGCCCACCGCCCGTCAACCGTCGGTTCGACCTCGCCCTCTCCGTCGAAGTCGCCGAGCATCTTCCCGAAGTCGCGGCCACTTCCTTCGTAACCTCGCTCACACGCCTTGCACCGGTTGTGCTCTTCTCTGCTGCGATGCCCGGGCAGGGTGGCACAGATCATGTCAATGAACAATGGCCCGACTACTGGGCCGCGAGGTTTGAAACACTCGGGTATGCATGGGCCGACTGCTTGCGCCTCAAGCTCTGGTCGCGCAACGATGTTCAGTGGTGGTACGCCCAGAACATGCTGTTGTATATTGACCGGCAGAGGGTCGCCGACTATCCCGCCCTCGCCCCGTTCATCTCGACCCCCGGCGAATCACCGCACCGACTTGTTCACCCAACGTGCTTCGAGCTTGTTTCGCGGCGACCGCTCGGCGTTGCCCGCATCGCGCGTGAAGGCCCCGGCGCGGTTCGCCGTGCCGTGCGTGCTCGATTGGGTCTGAACCCATGAACCTTTCCATCACACCCAGGCTCGCCGCGCGCCGACAACTCTGGACCGATCTTGCCAGCTTTCTCAAGAGTGAATACAGCCGCCAGCTCCGCAAGCACCGCAACTGGCCACTCCCGGCCCGCGCCAGGCCGGTGACCGTTCAACCCGCGCGCCTCGAACAAGCGCTTTGCGCCCGACTCGGCACCAGCGACTTCCCGGTGATCTTGGATCTTCTCGGCAAGGGCGAGTATGACGAGGCCATGCAGGCCGCCGCGCTCATCCGCGGTGGCGCAGACAATGTTCGGCTGGTGCTCGACCTTGGTGCCAATATCGGTGTGGCCGCGGCCATGTTCGAGCAGCGCTTTCCGAACGCTTCGATCATCGCCGTCGAGCCCGACCGCGCCAACTTCGCACTGCTTGAGTTAAACGTAACTTCTCGCACCGTGGCTATTCGCGCGTGTGTCGCCGCCAACAAGCGAACCGTTGCACTCAGGAACTCCGCCCACCGTTCCGAACCATGGGCCATCACCATGATCGAGTCATCATCATCAACCGATGAACGCGTCGAGACTGTCACCATCGGCGAGCTGCTGCACGCATCCGCGACCATCGATCTGCTCAAGTGCGACATCGAAGGTGCCGAACGCGAACTGTTCGGCGATTGCGCATCATGGATTCAGCGGGTCAACGTTGCCGTCGTTGAACTGCACGCTCCGTATCAACAGGCCGAGTTTCTCTCCGACATCCAACGCGGTTGCGGCGGCCGAACACCCTTCTCCGTCATGACACTCAGGCGCCAGGGAACAATCGAAGTTCTCTTGCTCACGCACCAAGCGGATGGTGCCGCATGACCACCGGTCTTTCCATCCTGATTCCCACGCACAACCGCTGCGAGATCCTTGACCGCACGCTGAACTCGTTGCAAGGCCTCGACGTGCCCGCGGGCCTCAGTATCGAAGCTATTGTCGTCAACAACGTCTGCACCGACGCGACCGACAGCATCGTTCAAGCATGGATCACCAAATCCACGATCCCACTCCGACTCGTTCAAGAGCCCGTGCTCGGACTCAACAACGCGCGCAACCGTGCCGTGCGCGAAGCAAAGACGCACCACGACCTGCTCGCCTTTCTCGATGACGATGTTCTGGTAGATCCCCACTGGCTCATCGCACTCATCGAGGCCTTTGAGTCCACAAACGCGGGCATGATCGGAGGCAAGGTCGAACTCTGGTGGGAGGCCGTCGCGCGCCCGGAGTGGATGATCCCCGAACTCGAAGACCACCTCAGCCGCCTTGACTATGGCGACCAGATCAAGCGGCTCGATGAGCCGCGCATTGTTGGTGCCAACTTCGCTTTCAGACGCAAGGTCTTCACCGATGCCGGGGAGTTTCGTCCCGATCTGGACCGCAAGGGCACAAGCCTGATCTCCGGCGGAGAGACCGACTTCATCATCAAAGCCTTTGCCAAAGCACACACGCTCCACTACGCCCCGCGTGCCAGCCTGCGCCATTGGGTTCCACCGCACCGCGCCAAACTTCCCCACCTGCTCAAGATCATCGAGGGCAAGGCGGTCGCGCAGATCCTCATGCGGAACCGATACACCATGTTCGACGCCGCACGCAGCGTGGTGGGCGGCCTGAGCAAACTCGCCATGCACACGCCCGGCGCCTTGCTCGGCATATCGCCCGCGGCCATCCGTCACAAGATGCGCTGCGCGATCGGGCGGGGCCAGATCATCGGCGCGATTCGACGATTACGAACTCAACAGACTTGATGCCTCGATGCCTGCTGCCCCATGCCTTCTTCTCTTCAAACAGCACACCCCAAGACATGCTTCCATCCGCCCAACCCGACCCATCAACACCCGTGGCGGCCAAGACCCAGCCCCGTGGTGTTTCGATACTCATCGCCGCGCACAACCGGTGCGAGTTGCTCGCGCGCACGCTCGAAAGTCTCACCGCGATCGACCGACCGCGCGATGCCGCCTCGGGCACCCAACTTCCTATCGAGTGCATCGTCATTGCCAACGCCTGCACGGATGATACCGAGGGTGTGGTCAGCCGTGCCGCGGCATCGGGCACATTTCCGTTCGCGCTCCGCGTGATCAACGAGCCACGACGCGGCGTGAGTCACGCACGCAACCGCGCGGTTGAAGAGTCGCGCCACGATCTGTGCATCTTTATCGACAGCGACTGTCTGGCCGATGCCGGGTGGCTTGTCGAGCATGTGCGCGCGTATCGCGAGCACAACGCCGACCTGGTCACGGGGCGTATCGAACTCTGGTGGGAAGAGGTTGCGGAAGTTGAAGGGCTCAGCTACTCGATGCGTGAAGCCCTGGGTGAACATCGGCACAGCGATGAACCTCAGCGGCTTGCCGAGCCGCGCGCCTACGCCGCCAACCTTTCGTTCCGGCGCGAAGTCTTTCACGAAGCCGGGCCATTCCGCACCGATATCGGTCGCGCCGGAACGGGCAGGCTTGCGCATGAGGAGATGGTCTTTGCGCGGCGTGCCATGCAGCATGGGCGTGCCTTCTGGTGGACACCGCACGCCATGGTCAGGCACTGGGTCCCCGTGTCGAGCATCACCGACGACTTCTTCACCCGCAGTGCGTATTGGGGCAGCGTCTCGTTCATGCTCACCACTGAACCCATGACGGCCAGCATCGCGGCCAGCACCTTGCTGAAGTCGCCGCTGCGTCTGCTGACGAGCCTGAGCACACTGGTGTTCGCCCGCCTCCGCGCCGACCCCTCACTGGCAAGCGTGGCCCGGATGGATCTTCACGGTGCGCTCGGAAGACTGCGCGGCCTGTGGACCCGACTTACGGGCCTTCACGTTCCCAAGCCGTGAGCAAGTACGACGGTCCCGTGCAAAATCACAGACCGCCCCCGTAGGCAATCGGGGACGGTCTGTGCAGTGAGAAGAAGTAGAGAATGGCCGTGTGTCATCCATCTCTACGATCGATCCATCGTGCGTGTTCGGGGCTCATGTGTACAATCCGAAGATCGCGGATCTGAGATTGCCCATGGCTCCCGATGTCTTGTATTTCCGCGGGTCTACGCCGCGCCTTGCTGCATGGTCATCGCGCCGTACATGAACTCTTCGCGGACGATCTTGCCATTGCTGACGGTGTAGACACCGACCTCATCCATCTGGATTCGTTGGCCGCTGGCCTTCACTTCAAACTCCATGCGGAACTTGACAGCGAAGCCACTCGCCCCGACAAATGGACCTTCAGCGCTCCCGCCCAGAACCTTGTGCTGGGTGTACCAATCGGCGTTTTTGGCCAGAACGGCGGCACGACCGGACCAGGCCATGCCCGCGCCCTCGACCGAGACGATCTTGGGTGACCACCACTTCTTGCAGGGTTCATCCCACTTGCCCGCGTTGTAAAGCTCGACGAGCGAGTCACCGATTTCCCTTGCCGATGCGCCCTTGCCCGTGGTGATCGTGGCGGGGTTCTTCGGTCCCTTCGGCTTCGCCTTGGATGCCACCTTCTTGGGTGTGGGCTTTGCCGACTTGGCGGGGCTCTTCTTATTGATCTTTCTGGCCACAGCGTTGCTCCGGAGTTTGAGTACTTGACGGGTGCGACGAGCCGGAGGTATACCAGAATTCAGATCACTCGGTTTCATCCTGCCGCAGCGTCTCGAAGTACATGCGGTACTCGCTCTGCCAGATGGGGTAGGCGACTTCGGAACGAAAGCCGAGGAAGTCCTCAGGGTCGATCTGTTCGCGTGTGAAGGCGTGCCGGACCAGATGATCGTGCCTTGGAAAGACGGGATGCGGTCGCGGTGTGTTGGCCCGTCCGATCTGAAGAACATCGGGCAGATCGGGGAGCCGCTCGTACCAGCACTGGTCGGGGCCGCCATCGGGCGAATCGCCGGGCGGCGCGGTGACGGAGTAGCAGGCGAGTTGGGGGACAAGCTCCGAGGCCAGATCGTGATGAAGATAGACATCCATCAGCAGCGCGCGGGCCGGGCTGGTGATGCGTGCGGTGCAGTTGAGCTTGGCCCGCGTATCCCAGAGCGGATTGGGCATGGTGGTTGAACAGAAGCGGCCTGTGACATCCGCCGGCCCCTGACCATCACCATCTGAAGGGACGTTGTCGAGGTCCACGACAACAAGGGTTCGCGCATCGGCCCCGCCGATGCGCACGGGCTTGATACCCGCTGTCGAGAACTCTTCCACAAGGTTGAACGGTGGGACTTCGGACGCAACACCCTTGGGCCGGCCGCTGATGGCGGGCTCAGAGGGATGAAGATGGGACCACCAACCGCCCAGGATGAACGTCACAATCGGGCGGGAATAGCTGTGTCGGCGTACGCCGATCAGACGGGTGTAAAAGATGGCTTCGAGTCTGGCGGGCAGATCGGTGCGAGGACGGATGATGGCTACGAGCGACTTGCCGCGCAGCTCTTCCCCAGTCACGCGGCGGGCACCATCAAAGAGGGCCTTGCGCTGGTCCTCGGCCAGGTCGCGATCGGGCTGGCCCTCGGGTCCGGCCGCTTCGATGCGGAGCGACTCGATGATCCGCACGAGCCCGCGCTGGGTTCGGCCGTGCGCGGCCAGAAGCTGCTCATACTCTCCAACCGCCGCGGTGCTTGCGGTGAGCAGATCGGATGAAACACCCCGGGTCGCGCTGGCGGAGATGAGCAGCTGAAGGCCCTCGACACCAGGAAAGCGTCCGAACGCGGTTAGCCCGTCGCGAGCTGGGTCGAGGCCTTCAACAATCCGCTGACAGGTGGCCTTGTGAATGCTGAGCCAGCGCGACATGCCGGAGATGTTGCGGGCGTTGGGTGGAAAGCTATCAACCAAGGCGCGGAAGGCCGCCCGCAATCGGTCGCCCACCCTTCGTATCCTCATCAGGTCGTACTCAGACATGTTATTGTTCTATACCCGAGGTATGAACAGGTGCCCATTCGGAGGGTTAAAGTTATCTGAAATTCTCAACTTTCCCTTTGCGCATCTAACCTATTCAGGTGATTCGACAAATCTTAACACGCCGCGTGTGAAAGCGAACGGTCTCCGCAATGTGGCCTGTGGCGGCCCAAATGTGACCAAATGCACTGAGATCAGCCGGCCATGCTCGCAGATCTGACGGCGCGCCGCACACAACATGGTGAGATTAAACAATATCTCATTTAGGGTTCATTCAACTGATGGTGAGCTTGGGCGAAGCGCGGCCGAGTCGGATGGATGCGAGCGCGACTTGGCTCTCGAAGTTACCAACGAACGCTTCAATCGCCTCGGCGAGTGGGCGGTTGCGGTCTGACTCGTCGGTGAAGTTTTGGGTTGGGTCACCGGAGTCGGAGTTCTGGCGGAGGGACATGTTGATGGGGATGGCACCGAGGAAGGGGACACCGAGGCGCTGGGCCATGAGCTGTGCTCCGCCGCGGCCGAAAAGGTCGTACTCCTTGCCATCATCACCGACGAAGAAGCTCATGTTCTCAACTACGCCGAGCACTTCGATACCGAGCTGCTGGAACATTCGGGCGGCGCGGATGGCATCGTCTTGCGCAACCTTCTGGGGTGTGCAGACGATCACCGCACCGGTCAGTTTGAGCATCTGGGCCATGGTGAGCGAGACATCGCCCGTGCCGGGTGGAAGGTCGATGATGAGGTAGTCGAGTTCGCCCCACTCGGTCTGCTCGACGAGTTGTTTGAACGCGCCGTGGGCCATGGGGCCGCGCCATATGAGGGGTTTTTCGGGCTCGACAAGCTTGCCGATGGTCATGGCCTTGACCCCGTGGACCAGGAAAGGCTGGAGCATGTTGCCGCGAACGATGGTCTCCATCGCGCCGAGCCCGAGCATGGTGGGCATGGAGGGGCCATAGATGTCGCCATCCATCACACCCACCGAGTGACCCCGACGCGCCAGGCCGACGGCGAGGTTGAGGGAGATGGTGGACTTGCCAACCCCACCCTTGCCCGCGCCGACCGCGATGATGTGCTTGACGTGGGGAAGCGGGTTGGAGGCATTGGTGCTGGGCGCGGCGAGGGGAATCGGTCGATGGCCGGCATCGGGCTTGGGGACTGGCGCTGGGGGGCGGGGGAGATCGTCGGTGTACTCGATGTGGACATCGACCATTTCGACGCCAGCTTGCTGGGCGTGCAGGCGCACCGCGGCGGTTGCCTGTTGGGTTAACCCGTTGCGCTGGTCAGCGTGAAGCCCGCCGCCCGCGATGCGGAGTGAGGCGTAGCCCTCGCAGTACGAGACTTTGAGGACGGCGTTGGCGGCGACAATATCCATCTTCAAGCCGGGATGGGTGACGCGCGTGAGGGCGAGGCGGATTGAGTCTTTGTCTAGCGGCATCGTTGAGGGTAGCGTGCGGGGCTTGCGTCTAGGTGGCTCGGGTTATGGGGGGTGAAACGGGTTTAGAGATTTTGATCGCTTCCGGTGATATGACCCTTCCCCCGGCCCCCGCCCTCTGGGAGGGGGAGTTGGAAGAGCGGAGGCCTAGTAACGGGCCAGCGGTCCGTGCTACTTGATCGACTTGCGGATGGTGTGGATTCTGGCGGCGGATTCCGGGCCGCCGAGGGTTGGGTCGAGGAGTTCGAGACGTTTGATCTGTGCGCGGATGTCGGCGGTGCGTTGGCCGGCGGAATCCTGAGACTGGAGGATCTCGAGAATCTCGGCCCATGCGAGCCAGTAGTGCGCGGGGCGTGTACCTACGGCCGAGGCTTCGATGCGGTCAACCATGGTGCGGAGGGTCTCGACCGCGCCTGCATGATCATCGATGCGGCGCAGGATGCTGGCGAGCGCGAAGGTCGTGCGCGGGTCGTTGTGATCGCGCCGGCGCTTGTAAAGCTCAGCGGCGGTGAGAAGGTCGGCCCGGTCGTTGAACTGGGCGTAGGACTCCGCAAGCAAAAGGTCGGCGGCGGGGGTGCGCTCGCCGGGGAGGCCCAGAAAGATTTTGGTGAGGGCGCGGATATCGGCTTGAGTTTGGGCTTGGGCTTGGTTATCAAGCAGCGTGCGGAGAGCGCCGGCGATGGCGGCGCGAATCTCGGGCGCGTGCGATTGCTGATCGGCCGGGGGCAGTTGCCCGACAACATCCATCAGTGCGGCGGCGGCGGCGATGGATGGGGATTGTGCGAGCGAAGCCTTGCGCCTGATCAGGGCGGCGCGAACTCGGTCGGGCGTCGGTGCGGACATCAAGGCATGGTCGGCGAGGCGGTTGAGTGCAACCTGATGCTTTGCGAGGACGAGTGATCCTTCGGATGACTTCCACACCGCCGACTCTGCGATCGCGAGGGCTCGATCGGCGGCTTGCGCCGCGCGCCGATCACTGGGGAACTGCTCGGCGAAGCGGATCAGCGACTCAAGCTCGGACTCTCTCACAACCAACATGTTGAGGGGCTGTTCGGCGCGACGCGAGAGCATGACGAGTCGCTCCCACTCGACTTCGGGTCTGAGGGCGGGGTCGAGGTCCGATCGTGCGTGGAGGGCGCGGAGGATGGCCGCGGCCTCGGCGGACTCGGGTTTTTCACGGAGAAGCGTGAGCGCGCGGGCGAAGGCCGCTTCGGCGGGAAGCTCGGCGAACGGGATCGAGCCGTCGAGAACGGATGCGAGTCGGGCATAGGTGCGCACGCGCTGTTCATCGGTGACAGGCGTGCCATCGGAGGCCGGTCGAAGAACACGCAGAAGCACCTCGCACGCCTGTCGCACGCGGTTGGTGCGCTCGCTGGATGTGCGCCTGCCGAGCTCGATGAGCCCGCGGGCGCGAAACTCGGCCGCGTCGGCAGCGGAAATTGCGGGGAGACCTGCGGTGAGAAGCGGATCAACAACAAGCATCGCGGCGGCGGCACGACGGGCGCAACGGTCGATGACTTCGGGCGAAGTGCTGGCGCGGACAGCTTCGATCTCGCGGAGTGCGGCCTGGATGGTGGACTGGTCAAAGGGCGATGAGCGGAGGATCGCCCCGGCGAGGGCGAGCCGGCGGGTGGCCTCGGCAACCGGACTGGAGACGCGGAGTTTGGATAGTCCGGAGATGGCGGCAAGCGCGGACTCGGCGCGGGCAGGATCGTCCGCGGCACCGGAGAGAAGCGCGTGGCAGAGGCCGCGAAGGAGCGGGATGCGCTGCGCCTGTTCAACATCGACAAGGCGTGCGAGGGAAGCCTCGATGCGTGCGGCCTCATCAGGACTGAGCGGCTCGGCATTGATGCCCATGAGGCGATCTTCGAGGAGATTGATGGCGGCGACCGATCGCGTGTCGGCCTGATTCAGGATGGCGAGTGCGTTGGCGGCGGTCTCGCTGGCCCGTTTGCGTTGTTCATGCGTGGGAAGGCCCAGAAGCACGGAATCGTCGGCAGCGTCGGTACCGAGCGCGCTGAGGAGCGCGGCGGCCCGGTCGATGAGCACGGTCGGCGCATCGGCGTCGTTGTTGGGCTCCGCCGTGCTTTGCGCGCTGGGCGGTGGCTGGCTTTGCGTGGGGGCGTGCGCAGCGATCGACTGATTGATGACAAGAAGAGCCGTGGTAAATGCGCGAGTGTGAATCATCGATCACCGCCGAGATCTTCGCCGCGACGGATGAGGCGGTAGCCGGCAATCGTTCGGCCATCAGGACCAGCGTGCGCACCGTGCAGTCGCCCGATTTCCTGCATGATTCCGGTGGGATCATCGTCGAGGAACTGGATGGTTTGGATGAGGATGGGGCGCCGAGTGGCGCTGGTGGGGTTGAGGGTATCGAGGCGTGCGAGGGTTTCGGACATGCCGAACTCCCAGGCGTTTCCGCCGGAGCGCTCGATGGAGCGCGACAGAAGAAAGATGGCATCGGGCTGGTAGCTGAGCGCGCGCTCGAGTCCGAGCAGGGGCGCAGAACGGCCAGAGGGATGGACGGTGGCGAGCCATTCGTGGAGGCGTGCGCGTGCGCTGGGTGTCGCGCGCACAAGAACGGGGGCAAAGACCTCGACCGTGCTGGGGGCCGAGGCATCGCTCTCTCCGGCGGATCGGCGGAAGAGGACGACACCGAATCTTTGCGTGGGGGAAAGGCCGCCGACTGATCGCTCGACCTCGGCGATGACAAAGGGGAGGCTGGTGACCATTGATCCGGATGCATCGACCACATAGAGAACCGAGCGGGCGTTGGAAGCGCCGAGTCCTGCGAAAGTGATGGCCTGGGGCGTGAGTGCGGAAGCGTCGGTGGAAAAATCGGTTCTTGAGCCTGCGCCCGCGGCACCGAGCGAGCCAATCAGTGGCTCAAGAGACTGCGCGCCATCGGTGCGATCGGGCCCTTGGGCGATAAGCGTGGAGAGACCTTCGAGCGCGGGAACAAGGGTGCGCGGCGGATCAGGCATTGAGGAACGAGACGGGGGTGTGAGGTCGATAGTGATCGCGCGATCATCGGCAGGGGTTACGTGCTGCGAGGGTGAGGCCACGGGCGATTCGCCCATCGCGGGCGCATCGAAGGCGATGGTGGTCTGTGGACCGAGGGCGGCAGGCTCGGCCACCTTCCAGACGAGCGCGGCGGCCGCGGCGAGGAGGCAGGCGTGAACGAGAATGGATGCTCCCAGAGAGACCGAACGAACAGGAAGTGCGCGGCGCCGGGCGGATGGGTTGAATGAACGAGCGTGCGGAATGGATGTGGGCACATCGTCGGGGTGCAGTTGAGGTTTGTGCTGGAACTGTTGCATGAGGGTGGGCGAGTTCCGCGGGTTCAGGGCCAAGGCACGGGGTACGCAAGCATATTCGAGCATTGGGACGGGAGGGCCGATGGGAGCGGTGGATGTGGTGCGCGCACGGTTGACCGGAGCGACGGGGGACCATAACCGAGACCACGATCGCGTCGGTGACCGATGATGGGATTGGCGCGGACGTGCTGGGTTCGAGCAACCTGCTGTACGTCAATGCGGCGAACGATGCGCCGACGATCAGCGGACTGCCGCCCAACAACACGCTCGGGTTCGACACGAATGTTCGGCTATTTCGACGGATGCTGGTGAGCAATGTTGATCCGAGCAAGAGCATCACCACCACGATCGTGCTTGATAAGCCGCTGAAGTGGAGGTTCACGACCGAGAGCCTCGCGACGAGTGGGTTTGTACGCGTGGCGCGTTGGCGGTTTCCGTTCAACGACACCTTGGACACGGGTGTTGTGAATCGGGTGAGGTTTTCGATCACGGCGGCGGATGTTGGCGGGCTGATGGCGACGAACAATGTGACAACTGTGACGTTGAGGTGACGATGGGCTGACGGGTGGCAGGAAGATGACGCATGAAGTTCCGATAACCGTTGCCGCGCGGGGAAGGCGACACTTGTGCGGATTCTGGGCGGTAGATATGCCGATGATGCGGTTGTGCCAGTCGAATAAGTCCGAGTCAGCACTTGGGTTAACGGGAAAGTGGGGTAGTCTTTAGACCTCTCGTTCGCACCTTTTAGATCGGGCAGGTTTGTTGATGCGCGATCCCCACACGGTACTTGGCTCAACGTCGGCCACACCACTTCACCCCATGGGTCGGTCGCTTGGCCGGTGGTCATCGCGCGCTGTTGCGGGCGCGTGCGGCAAGGAATCACGGTTGGTGCCACTGGCGTTGGGTTGTGAGCAGCTTGAGGCGCGCCAACTGCTGGCGAGCATCTTTGCCGTGACTGATGGAAACGTGCTGTTGCAGTTTGACAGCGATTCGCCGGGCGTGATTCAGCGGGCAACCGCCATCAACGGCCTGGGCGCGGGTGAGACGATCGCCGCGATGGACTTTAAGCCTGGCGCGAACGGCGCGGCGGGAACACTGTTCGGTGTGGCGAGCGGCAATCGCACCCCATTTTACACGATCGATCCTTCAACCGGCGTGGCCACGCGGTTTGTGGCACCTGGGTTCCCGAGGTCGGGGCTGAGCGGCAGCTTCCCGGTCGAGTATGCGGTGGGCCTTGATTACGACGACCTGACCAACACGTTCCGATACACCGATGAGAATGGCGGGGGTTATCGCTTCAATGGCGACAACCTCTTCGACTTTGTGAACTTCGCGGGGATCGACAAGCTCACCGATCTTGCGTTCCGCCCGACCGGTGGCAACTCGTCGCTGTTTGCGCTCTCGGGGGCGATCTATTCGACCGATGAGTTTGTCACGATCAACCCCGCCAATGGGCAAGTGCTCACGCGGGGGGCGCTTGGGCTTGATATCGAAAGGTGGGTCGGGCTTGATACCGCGGCGGATGGTCGCACGTTTGTCTCTGTGCGGAGCGGTGGCCTAACGCGGTTTGGCACGATCAGCCAAAGCGATGGGCACACGTTTGAAGAGATCGGCACGATCGGCGCGGGCACATCGATCGTTCGTGGACTCTCGATCGACCCGAGCACGCCGAGCGCGCCGGTGCTGAACACGACACTGGCGCCGAGTCTGGCCGCGATTATCGAGGATGGGGATGGCGGCGAGGGGACGAGCATCGCCGCGCTGATCGCGAGCGTGAGCGGCTCGGGTGATCTGATCACGGATACGAATCCGGCCGCGCTTGAGGGTGTTGCGCTGGTGGGAGCGAGTGACACCAACGGCGTCTGGGAATACGCGCTTGATGGTGTGACGTGGAACGCGCTGGGGCAGGTGTCAGAGTCGAGCGCGTTGCTGCTTCCGTCGAACGGGACAGCGCGGATTCGATTTGTGCCGAACGTGGATTTCAGCGGCACGCTGATGCAGGCCCTGAGGATTCGAGCCTGGGATCAGACCGGCGCGGTGGTGGGTGAGCGGGTGGCGATCGGTCCGGGTGGTGGCGAAAGCGGGTTCAGCATCGAGGGCGTGTGGGCGTCGATCACGGTCAGCCCGACACGCGATGCGCCGACGATCGTGCGCGCTTCGGGGGCGCCGATCAGCATCACCGAGAAGCAGACGACGCGCCCGTTTGAGCAGTTCACGATTGGGTATATTGATAGCGCCACACGCACGCTCATGACCACGGTGACTCTTGACCCCGCGCTCGGCACATTCACCATCGCGAGCCTCGCGGCGGCGGGATTTGCCACATCGGGTGCGGGCGGATCGGCCTTCATCTTCTTGGGCACGGCTTCGCAGGCAACCGCGGCGGCGCGGCTGCTGGTGTATAAGCCCAGCGAGAACATTGCACCGATTGGGCAGGAGAGCATCAGCGTGCTGGTCATCACGGTTGACGATCTGCTCGGCGCGCCGGCACAGTTGCTCTCGCCATCGATCGCCGTACTTTCAGTTCGCGATGGGCCGGTGGTTACAGGGATTGGCACGCTGCCGATCTCGATCGATGATCGGCAGACGGCGATCCCCTTCGGCACCGTCACGATCCTCGATATTGATAGTGCCGATCAGCCACTGACCATTGATGTGACCATCCCGACGGGCGCGGGCACACTGACTGCCGAGAGCCTTGCTGCGTCGGGGTTCGTGATGTTTGACAGCGCGACGTACCGGTTTGTGGGCACGGCGGCTCAGGGTACCGACGCGACGCGCCTGCTGGTCTTCAGGCCCACTGAGAACATGGCGACTCCGGGGACCACCACGCCGGTCACGCTCGGATTCGGCGTGACGGACAACCTTGGACCTGCGGTGATTTCGGTCTCACCCACGATCCAAGTGTTGTCGGTGAACGACAGCACCACGCTGGTGGGTGCGATCGCCGTGAACAAGATCAAGATGGGCAAGTCGGTCAAGTTGTTCAGGCGCATCGCGGTGGGCGATGCGGATTCGGGCGAGAGCCTAACGGCCATCATCAAACTCGACAAACCGTTGAAAGGCAACTTCACCACCCAGAGCCTCGCAGCCAGCGGGTTTGTGCGGATCGCGAGGGGGCAGTTCCGATTCATCGGTGTTGCCGGTCAGGTGCAGAGCGCGCTGCGGACGTTGAGCTATAAGTTCAACTCCGGGCTCAGCACCACAAGCACGCAGCAAGTTCGGTTCCGACTGACGATCACCGACACTGCGGGCACGGCCTTGGTGAACAATCAGACCACCACCACGCTGCGCATGTAACACCCGTACAAGTCGCGCCGCTATCATTGCGACGACGCGGGCGTGGCGGAACTGGCAGACGCACAAGACTTAGGATCTTGTGGCCGCAAGGCCGTGCAGGTTCGATTCCTGTCGCCCGCATTGTCTCAGACTGATGGTTCGGCAAACCACCCAGCATGGCCAGTGCTGGCCAATGCGCGGTCGGACTGTGGCCAATCTTTCGGCGCGGTGGGTGTTCTTTCGTTCGGGTCGGGGCTGTGCATCTCGTTATTGCGGCACGCGGGTTGCCCCATCTACTTTGGCATGACTGGCCAAACTTCCTCGTGAAGTGCTTGGGCTGGCGTTGCTCTTGATGGCCACATCAGGCGCTTCGGCGGCGGCAGTCTCATCGTTCGCGACAACCTCACCCTTGCGGAGTTTCACGTGCACTTAATCATCATCAGTATCCTGATTTTGTGTGTTGCGGCCGCGACGAGGCTGGCGCAAGCAAACTTCAGTGAGTCGTTTCAAGGTGTTGGCGATGGGTCTGAGGGGTCGGGAGGCCCTTCGGGACTGACCCCACGCGGCTGGACGTTCCGCAACCAAAGCCGCCCGTCGGGCACCGGCGTCAGCCCCTACTGGACGGAGTTCTGAAACGGATGGGGTCAATCCGGCCCGTGCCTTGGCCACGGCGGGTTCGTCACTTGGCAAAACTCCTCCACCCGCATCTCCGCCTGGATCATTCTCCCCGCGATCCCGAGCCAGATCGCTGGCGATCCGCTGACGTTCTGGACATCGGCGCCGACTGGGGCGTTCGGGAACAACGCGGCGTCTTTAGAGGTGCGCTACTCGCCGACGGGGGCGATCGGGACGGGAAGCAACGACACCGATGTGGGGAACTTCACGCAGGTGCTGGCGACGATTGCCGGAACGGGCGGGCATCCGTAGACGCAGCGGACGATGACGCTCCCTGGCACCGGTCGTATCGCCATTCGGATGGTCGTCGGGTCGGCGCCGTCGAACTTTGATTTCTCCGGCACGTTCCTGATTGACTCGTTGCAGATTGGCAATCCGCCGCCGCTGCCATACCCGCTCCCCGCCGCGGGGCAGACGGTGCACTGGACGACCGCCACGAGCCCCGTGCTGCTCAACGTGCTGCCGACCGGCCAGAGCCCGCGCATCGTTCCCGGCGGCACGGTCGTCGTCGATTCCGGCGTTGAAGTTCGCGTCGGCAATGGCGTGGTCTTCGATGTCTCGGGCACGCTCTCGATGCAGGGCACCGCCGCGCAGCCCGTCCGCCTCCGCGGTAACACCGGCTTCTCCGCCGGGTGGGCCCGCATCGTCGTCGCGAGCGGCGGACTCATCACCGGCACTTTTGCCGACATCCAGACGTTGACGGATCTCCTCTACGGCGGCAAGGCCTCGTTCATCGAC
>JBBSBC010000059.1:0-19274 GCA_038251595.1 Phycisphaerales bacterium
CATGAAAGCCGGCTCGCTGGGCGAGTGTTGGGCGGCTTGGGGCCGGTGGATCAACCATGCCTGGTGTTGACGCCGGAGTTGTGTGGGGTTCTGCTCGACATCACCTGGGAGACCTTGGTCCCGGGGACAAATGGTGGGTGTGGAGACTCGCGGCAGGAATGCCCCGGCCCGGGTTGCATGGTGCTGAAGCCGGCTTGCATGGGGCCAAGGCCGGGTTTCAGGGGGCCAAGGCCGGCTTGCATGTGGCTAAAGCCGGGGCACCACCCACACGCACCCGATCACGCTTAGACTGTTGCTGCCTTCTCAGATTTGTACCGCTCCCTGCCTTTACAGATTCAAACCGCGGCCATTGGGTTGATGGAGTCCTGAAATGACGATGAGGAAGACCGGTGTTGTTGGTTACCTGCTTGGTTGCGGCGCGGGCCTGATGCGCGGCTATCGCGCGCGGCACGCGGGCGGACCCCGCCCGCTGACCCGCGCGGCCGGTCGGGTGCGCGGGGCCTCGTGGCCTGCGCCCGCCCCACTCCCCTTTGGTGTGGCCGAGGTGCTCGAACCGCGCGTCATGCTCGATGGTGACCACCCGGCCTTCCCCGTGCCGTTCAACCCCTCAACCGGAACGGTGCTCACGCTCGATGCGATCTCGGCCCTGACAAACTCGCGCCGCGGCCGGGCCCTGACGGGGGCCAACGAGGGTGTGGCGGGGACGATCGCAAATGGTGATACCGGCGACACCTTCCGCTTCACCATGCCCACCATCGCCGGGCGCACGACCGACTTTGTCTCGGTGCTGGCCGACACCATCCTCGCCCCCAACGGGACAGCGCTCAACAGCACCCTCGACACCTATGTCGAGGTGTATGACCAGATGGGGGTGCTCATCTCGGTCGGGGCCAACAACGGTGTGCTCTCTTCCAGCGCAGCCCCCGTGCCGGATGGGTGGGTCGGCTTTGTGGGGACGGCCGGGCAGCAGTACACCATCCGCGTGCGTGCCCAACCGGGGACACTCGGGGCGGGGCGCACCGCCACCGGCAACTACACCCTGCGCGTCGATACCGTCTCCATCAACTATGTCTTCGATCAGACCCTGCCCGCCAACGATCCGCCCGGCGCGGCCGAGGAAGTCTTTGGTGAGGGCAACGTTCCCGGGACCATCGGCTTCCGGCAGGATGAAGTCATCTACCGGGTGAGGACGGCCGCGGGCCAGGCCTTCGACGGTCTGGCCACGGCGGGTGCAATCGCCAACGATGCGACCATTCTCGACACGCACCTTGAGATTTACGATGCGGGGTCGAGCAGGGGTGTGGTCGGGGTGATCGCCTCGGATGTGCAGGCGGGCCGACTGACCAACGCGTGGTCAACCTGGCGGTCATCACCCGAGACGACGTACTACGTGCGTGTGCGCAGCGATGAGCTGGCCAGCGGTCGGCCCGCGACGGGCGGCTACCGCCTCTCGATCGACCTCGCCGCCTTTGCGATTCCCATCGACTCGACGACGCGGCTCTCCAACCCCCCGAGGGCGGATATCGTCCGCCCCTTCGTGGATACGGCCAACCCGCCGACGATGCCCAACTCTCCCGAGGGAACCGTCTCGCGGCTCTTCCAGTTTACCGCGCAGGGGACGGGTGTCTCGTTCATCACCGTCACCTCGGCCGGACAAGGCCCACCGGAGGCCGCGCCCGCGCGCCTCGCCCCTCCCGGCCCGGCCTATCCGCCCCTCGAAGACCCAGCGGTCCACCTTTACAACGAGAGTGGGGTCGAGATCGCGTTCAATGACGACTTCAACGGGTTCACTCCGCAACTCGAAGTCGAGATGGTCGGTGGTCAGCGCTACTTCATCGTGGTCGAGGGGTTCGATCGGGCCGTCGATGGCGGGTTCATCGTCTTCATCGAGAGCGATTACACCAACATCTCCGTTGATGACCACGTGGATGCGCTCCCGGGCAACCCAATTAACAACGACAACGCCACACCGATCCGGTTTGGCCCCGCCATTCTCGGGCGCAATGGGGACGGCAACGCCCAGTTTGACGCAGCCTGGACACGCACGGGCGTGCATCGCGGGCGTATCTACGAAGCCGGTGATACCGACCTCTTCCAGTTTGTTCCGGAAGTGAACATGCTGGGCGGGTATGGTGGTGATGATGGAAATCAGGGGCAGTCGCTCTATGTCGGTGGCGACTTTGCCACTGCTGACAGGTTGAATCCCCTCAACATCGCCACGCAAGGGCGCGGCGCGACCAACGTCGCCATCTGGGATGCCGGCGATTGGTGGAACGCCGGCCCCGGTGAAGAACTGATGGGCCTGAGCGCGAATGCGCAGGGTGGTGCGCCCAGCGCGATCAACGGACGGATTCAGGCGTTCACCCTGTGGGACCCCGATGGTGCTGGTCCGGCCTTCGGTCCTTCACTGGTTGCGGCTGGTGACTTCACGCTCGATGATGGTCTGACGCAGATCGCCGCGGCGGCCCGCATCTTCGTGCCCAATCTCGGCGCGTTTGTCTGGCAGCCCATCGACATCGGCTTGTTCCCCGGCGATGTCGGGTTGGCCCTGACGACCTTCGACTTTGATGGTGCTGGTCCGGCGGACCCGAGCCTGGTCATCGGCGGCCAGATTGTCGGTGGCGCGGTCGCGGTTCAGGCCGACGGGCAGTTTGGCACGATCAACGGAGCCTTCGGGGGGATCAACGACCCCAACGCGGTGGTCTTTGCCCTTGCAACCTACGACCCACCTCAGCCTGCCGACCCACCGGACCCCGACGGTGCAGGTCCGCAAGTCGACCCGCCGCAACCGCCGGATCCTCCGATCCAGTTGATACTCGGTGGCTCGTTCACGCACAACAACGTGAGCGGTTCGACCGGTGGCGTTGCAAACGCCCGCAACATTGTGGCGTTCGGCCCCCTCGTGGCCCCGATGGCCCCGACACTTCCGGTCAATCTCTTCATCGCGCTGGGCGGGGGCCGCGTTGGCGCGGGCGCAATCCCGACCGTCGGACCCAACGGCACCGTGCTCTCGCTGCTGGAGTTCGATCAGGAGGGGCAGGTTGGTGCGCCCCCGGCCGATGTTCCGAACAAGATCGTGGCCGGTGGCAGTTTCGCCAACTTCGCTACGTTCAACCCAATCGCGCAGACCGCCGCGACGATCAACGCCAACAATGTTGGCGCGTACGACAACAACACGGGCGCGTGGGCCGCGTTTGCGGGCGGACTCGCTACGCCCGTCTTCTCGCTCAGCACAAGGGAACTCCCCGGCACCTCCGATCGAGTGGTTGTCGGCACCGGGGGCAACGCCGGCGCGGGCTTCGTCGCGATCTCCAATGGATTTGTCTGGCAGCAGATCGCAGCCACGAACGCGGTGGTCCGCACCGCGACGAGCTTCGTTGATGACGAGTTTGATGTCTCGAATGGCGAGACGCTCTACATCGGCGGCGACTTCACGCAGGTCGATGGAAACAACGGCTTCAACCGTGTTGCCAAGTTTGATGACCAGAACAATGACAACGGCCCGGTGTGGCTCCCGCTCAAAGGAGGTGTCGATCTCTCAGCCCCCGGCGAGGTCGACCCCGTCTCCGTCTTTGCGCTTGCACCCTTTAATGACAACATCAACGGCGTATGGGACCGCAACGAGCGCCCCTCAAGCCGCGTGGGCATCGTGGTTGGGCCGACCACCGATTCGTTCCTCAACGTGACCATCCGCATCTACGATTCCAACTGGAATCTGGTGACGGATTTCATCTACGCGAACGACACGATCGCCGCGCCCTTCCCGGACCCCGCGGGCAGCATCAACCCGAACCTCGCCGAAGGCGTGACATTGACGGACAACGTCGTCGCGCCCGGCATGTGGGCGGGCGAGGTGTATTACATCAGCGTGACTGGCAACGGAACCGGCCGCTATTCGTTGTCGGTGACCATCGAGGCCCTCCCCGATGAAAACCCCGACAATGGTGACGGTGTGTATCAGGATGACAAGAGCGCGTGGACCGAAGTGCCCGATGAGGGCCAGTGGGCCATCGCGCCCGAACTGGATGCCAACGCGAATGGTGATGCCAGCAACTTCGATCTTCTGACCACGCAAGGTCGGCAGGCGTTCCAGACTGCCACCTTCAATATCACGCCCGGCGGTGTGCGCCGCACCAACGCCGATTTTCTCGCATCCATCGAGGATATCAACGATACGGACCTCTACCAGTTCCGCGCCCCGGCCACCGGGTTCATGGAGATCCGCATCGCCACCACCGCGCTTGAGGATCGCTTCACCGAAACTCTCTTCGGCATACACACGCCGCTGGCTGATGGTGTGAACAGCACCTCGCCGAGCAGCCCCTTCCTCTTCACCCTGAGCCAGACCGATCGCGAGCTCCTCCGCACCTACAACAGCACGCTTGACAGCCTGCTCAAGGTCTTCAACAACGACTTCGAGCTGCTGGGCGAGAACGATGACAGCCGCGCCGTTCCCGGCTTTGCGGTGGGCTACGCGTTCGGGAGCTCCGGCCGCGAGAACACCTTCCGGCAGCGCGATGCGCGGCTCGTCATTCCGGTGGTGGCTGGCGAGACGTACTTCCTCCAGGTCGAGAGCGCGTACCGCGCGACCTTCAACGCTGATCCGGGCATGGTTGATTGGCGTCACGCCGTCGGTGCCTACGAACTCATCATCAACTCAACGCCCTCGTCGAACGGCATTGATGATTATGAGGACAACGACAACACGCAACAGCTCCAGTCCATCAACGCGCAGACCGCGATTGCGATTGACACTTCGACCGGTAACGGCAGCGCCACGGGCGTCATCGACGATGTCCCTGCCGGCGCCTTCACCAATGTCGATGATACGGATGCGTTCCGCATCATCGCCGTCAGCCGCGGAAATCTCCAGGTCACGGTCGATGCCACAAGCATCAACCTTCGCCCATCGGTGCGCATCTTCAACGTCAGCGGTGGTCTTGCAGCGCAGGGCGCGGCCACAACCCCCGGCGGTCAGCTCACCCTCACGATCGCCGCGGCACAGGGCGATCTCTTCTTCATCGTTGTCGATGGCGATGGCGGGACAGAGGGCACGTACGAAGTGCGGATTGATTCGGTCGGTCTCAACGACGACTTCGTCAAGGATGGCGATTGGCTCAACGCCACCCCGCTCTCATTGAACGCCTTCCTCGGAACCTACACAACCACGGGAATCATCGAGAACCCGGCCGATGACGATGTCTTCGTCTTCACCGCCGAGAACTTCGAGATCGCGACGGTCTCGGTTGACTTCCTCGACGCAACCCTCGATCCGTTTGTCTATGTGTACGAGATCAACGCCGATGGCGAAGACCCCAACACCCGAAACCCCGCCTTCCTTCAGATCGCGGCCAACGACGACGGCATCGGAACCGGTCGCAACTCGCGCGCGACGTTCTCAGTAACGGCCGGGCGAGACTACTACGTCGTGGTGGCTGGGCTCGACCCCGGCACACACTTTGGCCGCTACCAGGTAACGGTCAACGTGGGCGCAACCGACGATCACCCCAACCGCATCGACTTCCCCCTCGCGACACAGTTCGATCTGACGACCAACTTCGATCCGCTCACGCTGAGCAGCACCGAGTTGGTGACGGGCAACATCGAAGTCAACATCGACGACGATCTGTTCCGCTTCACCGCGCCCGCAACCGGCCGCGCCACCATCTCGGTCACCACGCCCGGCAGCGATCTTTCGGCCGCGTTGTTCATCTACGATTCGAGCAACACCCTCATTGGCACAACCAATCCGACCTTGGGCACAGCGACGTTCACGATCAACATTTCACAGAACGTGCAGTATTACGTTCAGGTCGCGCCCGGCCCCTTGGGCGCGGGTCAGACACTCGATGTCGGTACCTACACGGTCGCCGTCTCGACCGAGCCAATCGATGACTTCCCCAACGAGGGCGACTTCGCCAACCCGAATGTCGGCATCATTTCACTCAACAGCACAACCGGCGTCGGAACACGCACGGGCGTCATCGTCCCATCGACTGATTCGGACCTCTTCCGCTTTACATCGCTGGCTGCGGGCAACATCAGCGTTCGCATGACGACGGTGGGCAGTTCACTCAACCCCAAGATCCGGATCTTCAACTCGAGCTTTGTCGAAATCCTCGGGGCGACAAGCAACGGCGATACCGCAACGCTGACCTTCCCGGCAACCGCCGGCGGTCAGGTCTTCTACGTGCTCGCTGCACCCAACGACGGCGCAACCGGCGTGAGCGCGGTTGGCAACTACAACATTCAGGTTACGGCCGCGATTGTTGGTGGCGGCGGCGGCGGCACACCCGACGATCACGCCGATGCGGGCGAGTTTGCCGATGCAACCCTCATCCTGCTTGCGGCCCGCGATGGATTTGGGGCCGGTGTTGGCAACATCGAGACTGCGGGCGATACCGACCTGTTCAAGTTTGTGGCACCCTCCACCGGCGCATCGAGCGTGCAGCTCAAGACTCCGTCGGGCGGACTTGTGGACGGACGCATCAAGATCTTCAACCAGGCGCTCTCACTTGTGGGTGAAGACACTTCGGGCATTCCCGGTGCAACGGCCTCGTTCAACTTCACCGTGACCGGTGGGCAGACCTACTACGTGCTCGTTGAGCCCGTGGGTGTCGCGATTGGTTCATACACCGTTGAGGCCGCGGCGCAGCCCGTCACGCACTTCCTCTATTACCCCGAAGGCTTTGCAGGCTCGACGATTGATGAGTTTGTTCCAATCGTGAACCCCAACAGCTTTGCCGTCAACTACTCGGTCTTTGCACGCTACGAAGTCGGCACCAATCCGACCACCCCGATCGCAACCGGCACCATCGCTCCAAACTCACGCGGCGGCATCACCGTCAGCACCAAAACGGGCGCTTCGCTCGTCGATCGTGGTCGTCCGTACGCACTCGAAATCCAGGCCACCGGCCAGCTCGGTGCATCGCTCAGCCACTACGACTTCAACGTCTCGGTGGGCGAGGCCTTCACCAACCAAATCTCAACCACCTGGACCTTTGCCCAGGCCAATAAGGATCGGAACACGTTCCGCGACTTCCTGCTCTTCTACAACCCGAGCAATGTTGATACCCAAATGACCATCGAGTTGATCTACTCCGACGGAACCATCTCGAGCTTCTCACAAACGCTCGGCGCGCTGCGCCGGGGCGGCATCAACTTCGATAATGACAGCCGCGTGACCAAGACTGGCCGCTTCGGAATCAAAGTCACCTCGGCATCGCCGATCGTGGCCTCGCTTTCGACATACAACCTTGTCAACTCGGGCGGTGACGGACTTCTGGGCGATGCCAACGGTGGAGCGACCGCCGGAGTTATTCCCAACGTCTCGACCGGTGGCGGCGTAACTTCGAGCCTCTCGTTCCTGAACACCAACTCCGCACCCGCAACGGTCACGGTCGTGGCCTCTTACGCACGGGTCGATCTCCCCGACCTCACCCGTGTCATCACTGTTCAGGCCGGACGGCAGTCCACCATCACGCTCGCAAGCCTTGGCCTCATCAACGGACAGCAGGCTGGCATCCGCTACACATCGAATCTGGCGGTCACCGCCTCGGTCATCGAGTATCAGAATGGCGATGGCAATACGACTTCCGCGGCCACGTTCGCCGCACAGAGGTACGTCTTCGGTGACCTCTTCGTGAACCCGGCCTCCGCGGGCATCACGTACATCGAGAAGCTCGGCGTCTACAACCCGAGCGCGACGGCGATTGATATCACGATCCAGTTCCTCTTCACCGATGGCACAACCAGCTCACGCACGGTGAACGTCGGCGCGGCCGACTTCGCCTTCGTGAAGATCGATCAGGAATCGGCGATTCTCAGCCGGGGCTCCGCAACGGCCTTCAGTCTGGTGGTCTCATCGGCAACACCGATCGTGGCCTCGATCTCGCACTACGACCTCTTCCTCAATGGCGGATGGAGTACGCTCGGCGCTCCGATCGGCCTGACAAACGCAATCGCAACACTCTGATCGCAAACGCAGAAGCGGTCGTGACCACTCCGGTCACGACCGTTTTTTTCATGTCCGCGGATGTGCAAAGGACCCTCGGATCAGTCGGCCTTGAAGCCGCGGCACTTCGAGATGATGACCCGCTCAACCAGCGGCTTGCCATCAACGGTCGTGCCGTCGATCTTTGCCAGGAAGGCCCCGACTTGACGGGTGAGTGTCTGTCGCTCCGGCTCGATGAGCTGGCTGTGGCGCGCTCGACCAACGATCTGTCCAAGCCCTTCCTTGATCTCAGCCTGTCGCTGTTCAAGAACTCCGCCCACTTGGTCCGCGTGCTTGTTCTTGATCTGAAGAAAGATCGACAAGTCCCAGACCCAGGGCTCACCGCTGGTGAGGTTCTGAAACTTGTCGGTGACAAGTTCAAGCTCCTGCGTCTTCTCCGATTCATCATCCACCAGATGCGCCGCGTCGGTCTCGGCGTGACCAGCCTGGGGCTTGCCAGAGCCAAGAAGCACAAAGACGGCACCTGCCTCAACAATCATGAGCACAGCAACGATACCGATCACTTTGATCGGCAGCTTCTTCTTCGAAGGCTTCGCGTCCTTCTCATCACCCGCTCCCTTGGCTGGCGTGGCACCCGCACCAGAACCAGCCTCGGCCTTTTTATCAGACATGGATTGGCCCTCTTGTTGCACACGTCATCCGGCTACACACAGATACAACATGTTCAGTCACGCTGTACATCGGCACAATCTGGATGAAGGATGAAGACCGCTCAGGCGGCGCGTCGCGACCGAATCGCAGACTTCTCGGACGAGTGGGAGCTTGGCAGTATCGACCGAAGACGAGTGATCGTCGTCTCGCGGTCGTCTCCACTTTGAATGGAACTTATCGCTTCCAGGACAATCGCGGAATCAAGTTCCTCGTTTGCTGTGCATCGGCGGATGTTCGAGATAATCCGCGGCGCAATGGTGATACTCGAGGCGAACAATGTTGTGCCGGCAATCAATATCCATGAATACTGACCAAGCTGCCAGGGCGAACCGGCTCTCCATGCCGCAATCGTCAATGCGGTAAGCAGGCCAACGACTCCCATGAGCATGACGATACGCAAGATGGTTATAAACGCGGCACGTCGAGAGCCCGATTGCTGTGCCTCGATCTCGGCCTGAGTTTCAAGTGCCGACCGCACGAGCTTTCGGTCTGCATCATCGCACAGAAGGTGAAGCCCTGAAAGAGATAGCTTGTGAGCTTTGGCCGATTCATCAGCGGCCGCTGTCAATACCCCTTCGGCCCGCACGCGATCGGCAAGCAGCAGCATCGCTTCCATCGTGTCTAGTGCCGATGGCGGTTGGCTGAACAGCGAACTCGCGCGCTGGGAAAGTTGCATGACTCTGGCGGTCACAACGGCAAGACATGCGGCAAATATGGCACCGCCAACAACCAATAGTGCGGGAGTCGCCGCGCTCGCACCGACATGAACCCAACCGTATCGCAGAGCGGACGCGGCCACGAGCGCGGCTGTTGCGATGAGCAGCCCGATGATCAGGGTTGGATGAACGTCCTTGCGCATACTCGCCGTAGACAATGGGGGAAGCGGTCAGTCTGGTATCGGCACCGAGGTGGTCGATCTTTATCGTCAGTGATCGGAGGGTGGCGAATCGTCGGATACGGCATCAGCGTCCGAGAACCAGCAGCTGCTGCATGAGCTGATCAGTGGTTGTGATGACACGACTCGCCGCAGAATAGCCGGTGCTGGCAAGAATCAGGTTGATGAACTCCTGCGAAAGATCGACGTTCGAGAGTTCGAGCGCACCACCCACAATCCGTCCCGCGCCAAGCTCCTGTGCAGGTCCGACAACGGCTGTTCCGCTGTTGGGGCCGGGTGTGAAGAGGTTTGAACCGATGTCCACGAGGCCTTCGGCGTTCGAGAATGTGGCCAAGGCAATCTGACCCACCGTTCGCGTCAGTCCGTTTGTGAATGCGCCGGTGATGATTCCGTTGGTGCCGACCGAGTAGCTTGAGAGCGTGCCGATCGGCGCGCCATCCTGATAGGTTGCTGCCAGCGCGGATGACTGCGATGCCAAGGCCGTAACCGAGTCTGAGTCTGAAGAGAACTGAATCGAGAAGTCGAGCGGAGAGGCCGCGCCCGTACCCGTGCGGTCGATTCGCAGGTCAAAGCTTGGCGTGCCGACGATCCGACCGTTCGCATCGAAATCAACGGTTCCGGTGTTGAGCGCGGTGGCGAGATCGCTGTCATCATCAGAGTCTGAGTAGTATCTCCATGTTGTGCCGTTGCCGCCCTGCTTGCTTTCGAGCACCATCGTGAGATCGACATTGATGGCCGTGCCCAGCGAATCGAAGACGACGAAGGTGTTGCGAACCGATTCGCCATCAGCCTCGGCTTCACGAGCAAACGTGAAAGGCGTGCTCGATACTGTTCCGTCAGCATTCAGGATTCGGAAGTCACTCGAACGAAAGTCGAGGTCGTTCACCTCGCCAGTATTGCCAACCACCGTAAGCACACCGGTCGCGGGATCGAGTGAAACACCGGGCACGTTGCCATCGGGGTTCGCAGAAATCGAAGTATTCACGCCGAGCGCGGCGTTGAGGAAGTCGATCATCTCCTGCACAGTGGTCGTGGATGTGATATCGAGCGAAGCAGTCGGGATCGTCTTGGTGCCGCGCTGCGAACCGCTGATCTCAAACTTCTGACCGTCGGTAAAGAGCGGGTTACCGAGATTGATCGGATCCTGGAAATCCGTAAGCAGGCTGTCGAGCGTCAACAGGTCTGAGCCCACCGGACCGCTGAGAAGATCGAACGGATTGAGCGTGTGCCTGGAACCTTGTGTCGGGACATCTCCCGCGGCGTTGAGGTTGCCTGCAAATCGAACACTCCTCGTTGCTTCAGCAAGCGTGAGCGTGCCGACGGGGATATTCAGATCGGTGAGCGCGCCGGATACGATGTTGAAGTTATCATCAACCGCGTAGCCCTGAACACGCTCGCCGGAGATCGTCACAATATCGTTGGTTGAGTTCTGCCGAAAGGACCCGGCGCGGGTGTAGAACGGAGTTCCGCCCCGATTCACGATGAAGAGCCCGTCGCCTTCAATGGCAAGGTCGCGTGCATCGCCTGTCGCGGAGAGCGCGCCGCCTGAGAAGTCGCGCTGAGTGCCCGCAACCGTTACACCCAGACCGACCTGGCCGGGATTGGTTCCACCGGTATTCGCGCTCGGAACCGTCCCGATCGAGAAGTTCCTTGAGAACTGCGAGGCGAAGAGCATGCGGTTGCTCTTGTATGCCGTGGTGTTCGAGTTGGCGATGTTGTTGCCAATGACATCGAGGCTGCGGGCATTTGCAGAAAGCCCGGAAAGACCTGTGAAGAGAGCGGTTGTGGACGCCATAGGTCAAGATCCTGTCGTGGTGAGCGAATGCCGTTATGAGTGTCACTTTGCGGCACACTCTTTCTCTGCTAGATGTGCGTTATGCCGCAGCGGCGTCTTCGTTTTTCAGCAGTACTTTACTTAATGATGTATTCATTGTTGTTATAGCTGGTGGCTGAACTATAGATTTGCTGGTTTCCCCGGCACCAATAGTGTTCGAGAGATTAATCACACCATCGACGCCGGATAGAACCGATCCGGAGCCAAGCTTAGCCGCGCCAGTGATCGAGCGGGCTTCTACATCAAGGATGAGTTGCTGATCATCGAGAACCACCAAGGCCTTGCGGATACCAGCCGCCTCGGCCTTGTCGGCAGCGACCGCGATCTTTGCAAGTTGATCCTCAGATAACTTCACGGACGATCCAGCATCACTCGATACCGTTACCGGCTGATTCGAGCTCAGTTCCCCGTTTCGCGCCTTGTTGAGCAACTCGGCAAACTGGCCAGCTTCAATACCCGTAGCGGCAGGCTTGGCCGTGGTAACATCAAGCCCGGGGGGACGCACCCCCGAGTTGAGCATCTTCAGCAAACTAACAGAATCACCATTCATTCATCGCCTTTCCGGAGTATCCTGCAATGGCAACGTGCATCATGCTTGAACTCAGACCTTGGGCCTGAACTCAGACCTCGGGTTGATCAGCGAATGGATTGCCCGCAAGCATCGTGTCCACGTTCTTGAACGGAACGGTGAATCCGTTGCTGAGATTCAGAAAGGCACCATCGCTGGTTCGACTGACCGATTCAACCTCGCCAATCACGGCCTGGTTCTGATTGGTCAGCCCGCTGACCCACCTCCCGATGAGTGCGCCGGCTGTTGCCAGTTGATTCTGGGTGACAACCGCTTCCAGCTTGCTGCTGAGATCGATGTCGGATTGAATGCTGCGCAGACTCGAGAGCTGATCGAGCATGGCGCTGCTGTCGTTTGGCTTCAGTGGGTCCTGATTTGAGAGCTCCGTGAACATGATCTTCACGAAATCCTCGCTGTTCAGTGCGCTGAACGCATCCTGCGTCGCGGGTGGTGAGGCAGTTGCCGATGATGTTAGTCCGGATACCGATGTCATAGTCAAACTCCCGACACGAGCAGTCCTTCCTCAGGACCACTGTGCTGCGTAATCGATGCACCACCTGCTCAAGCGATGGCATCCACAACCACTCGGGCGGCTCCGCCGTCCTCGATGGCTATCTGATACGGCCGGGCATTCCCGCCGCGGCCAACAATCCAGCCTCTCCCCGCATCGCCCGCCAATGGTCCGTCATCAACATCCATCGGGGCGATCAACGACACCCACACATCGTCAGGATCTGCACGTGCATGCGGAGTACGCTGAGCGGCGATACTGGTTTCCTTGGCTGCACCGTAGATCTCTGATCGCCGGTCGCCATCATGCTCACCGCTGTCAATCAATGCTCTCGCATTTCGCGTGCCAGAGCGCACCCGAATGTCCGGCGGACGATCTTCCTCCTCGGATAAAGCTTCGTCGGCCGCTGCGACCGCCACTTCAAGACTCTGTACTTCCAAACCGCGTTCAAACAGCGCCTCTCGCAAACTTGGCATTGCGCGTATGAGCAAAGCCTTCGCTTCCGCGGTCGAGGCTTCAAAGTGCGCAGAAACCATATTTGGGTTCCGTCCTGTAGCTTCCGTCGTACGATCGGTACGCAAATCGATATTGATCTTTAACTGTCCGAGCGCTTCGGGCCGCAGTCTGAGTGTGATTGAACCCGAGCCTTGCTTGATTGCGGCGGCAACGCCGCGGGTTAGGGACATTGCGAACGACGCCTCAGCATTCTCCGCGCGCGAGGGAGTCGGGCGCGATGAATGGCGGACACCAGCACGATCGATAGCGCGGTCACCAGGGATGCGATCCAAACCCCGCAGGCTTATGAGCGGATCACGATCGATGATTGTGCGTGCGCTTTCCGCAGTAGCGCCCTCACCAGCTTTGCTCGTCGCACCTACAACAGGCAGAGCAATCGGTGGCTGCTTGGATGGCTGATCAATCGTGCTTGATTCCTGCGCCGCGCGACCGTGGTTTTTTGCTTGATCGGACACGCTGTGTGAGTCGGTCTTTCTCGACGAACGAGCCTCGTCCATAAGACCATCACGCGGACTCAACGCACGCTGATCGTCCGGTTTTCGTTCGACATCGCGAACTGTCGATTCGAGATCTGATCGCGGATGAGATTCGTTTACCGTACTTTCGCGAGCGACATCGGCCCGACCCGCTTCCGTCCCCGTCGCTTCGCTCGCAACTGAAGGTTGCGCATCCAGCGCGACATCGCTTTCGTCAACGAGTTTCTGCGGTCTTTCTCCTTGGAGCAGCAATCGATTCAGCGACCGCATGGTGACCGGGCGAAGGTCGGCGACGACAATCGGCTGACCGGCATCAACTTGCGTCTCGCTCGCGGCACCCGCTTCCGTCGCTTGTCCCTCCGATGCTGCTGATGTTGGGGTCAGGGGATCGTCGAGTGACTCCTCAACCTGATCGTCTGATTCGCCCGGTTGTGCCTTTGATGCGGAGCGTAATGCACCCTCCGTCTCTTCATCATCACCATCTCCTAGTTTCGTGTTCTCGCCCACTTGCTTACCTACCGGCGACCTGGCGACTATCGCCTCGGTACCCGTCGATGTCTTCGAGTTGTCGTCTGATCCGATGTGGTGCTTCTTGCGCAGTTGCTCGTCAAAGCTTGCGCTCAACTGCTGCGATTGCGCTCGTTGTTGTGTTGCGCGACGGGCGGCCGTACGAACTGGCTGAGCGATGAGACTGGTTTCACTTAGGTTGAGTTGAGGCGTCATCAGCTACAGCCATTCCTTCGGTCGATCCGGCAACCCCGTTCGCCGCCGCGATGGCGCTGGGGGTTAAGCCTCGTGTCCGAATCTTCTCCAGCAACTCCGCTGCCACAGCTGGTTCATCCTTGACAAACTCGGCAATCACCCTGCCACGCTTGCCTTCATCCATCTTTGCAAGGTATGAAATGACTTGGTCAGCGTTCTTGCTGTCAATGAGTGCCTTCAGCACGGCCTTGGCATCCTTTGGCTTCTGGGCCTCAAGAGTTGCGAGTGCTGTCTTAAACTGCGCAGCCCCTTCGGTCTCCGCGATTTTTTTGCGCTCACTTTCAAAGGCAAGCCGTTGCGCGGTCAACAATCCTTCGCGGCGCTCAAGGTCTGCAAGTTGCTTGAGCAGAAACCCGCGAAGGTTTTCAAGCTCCTGCTGCTTTCTCAGCACAAGCTGCAGATCCTTCTCAGCTTGAAGCTGCTTTTCTGCAATCTTCTCCGTCGCGGTTTCGGGGGGCAATGCATCCTTTGCGTCTGCCGCGGCCTTAGTGGCTTCTGCCGCGGCGTTCATCAGTTCCTCTGTCTTCGCCTGCTTTTCCTGAGCAAGGGTAACTTTGAACATCTGGCGCACGGATTCAAAACGCTCTTTGTCGAGGCGATCGGTCGCCTGCAACCATGCGACAAATCCGCCGATGGCAAGCACATTGGCAATTGCGAGCGTTGAGAGAATCATCCATATCTTTTTCATGAGTTTTGATCTCCAGCTGGCGAATCGCTGCCAAACGCCATCGGTCCATTGCTTCGACCATGACGCATGACGGCCAGTTCGTCAAGGTCGGTCGCTTCGCGCTTGTACAACATCGCGCGGTGTTCAGCAAATCGCTTGTCTTTGAGCATCTGTACCGCTTTGCGATCGGCCGCGGCCTTGAGCAGATCCTTGCGGGCCACGTCGAGCCGGCTGAGGACTCCGGCGAGTTCGATCGCGGCCCGTTGCGCTTTGAGCGTGTGGTGCAACGAGGCGTTTGCCTGCAATCGCACGCCGGAAAGTCCTGAGGCTGCATCGCCCGCGCGAAGCTGCCCACGCATCTCCTCGCGCGCCTCGACGAGGTCACTCTGGATCTGTCGCAGGGTAGACTCGACACTGATGCGCTGGATCTCGATCTCGGCAACGCGCAGCTGCTCGCGTTCTTCAATGCGAGCACGCTGGTCGAGAACCGGTTGCAATCTGAACGTAAATCGTCGTGACATGGCTTAGGTCCTTCTCGGGCTTGGTCTTGCCTTGGAGAGTCGCTGAAGCTCGGAACCGACTTCGATCGCCATATTCACCACCCTCGCGCGGCAGGTATCAAATGCGCCCTGCGTGCCCGCCTTGCCGACGACATCACCGAGGTTCTGCTGAAGCAACTCCGTAATGCGAGGTTGATAGTCAATCGCCATATCGGCCTCGGCGCTGGATCCCTTTGCATAAGCACCGATCTGCACGAGATCCTCAACCTGCTTGTAAGCCGCCATGAGTCGAACGAGCTGCCGACGCGCAGCCTGATGCGCGCCATCGGTCACCTCGTCGGCAACACGAGAGACCGAATCAAGAATATCAATCGCCGGGTAGTGCGCCCTCTGCGCGAGGGCTCGCGAAAGGATCAGGTGACCATCAAGAATTCCCCGTGCCGCGTCGGCCACGGGCTCGGTCATATCGTCACCTTCAACGAGCACGGAGTAGAGCCCGGTGATCGATCCACCGGTTATCGTCGATGCCTCCGCAGTGTTGGTTGTCTCAACCGCACCCGCACGCTCCAGAAGCCGCGCCATGGCCGCGAACACGCTCGGCGTATACCCGCGCATGGCCGGTGGCTCACCGACAGACAGACCAATCTGTCGCTGCGCGTGGGCGAACCTGGTAACTGAATCCATAATGAGCATGACCGACTTGCCTTCATCGCGGAAGTGCTCGGCAACAGCACACGAGACCATCGCAGCACGCACGCGGAGTGCCGCCGACTCGTCGCCCGTCGCGACGACAACAACACATCGCTTGAGGCCTTCTTCGCCAAGGTTGTGCTCAATAAAGTCTCGCACTTCGCGGCCGCGCTCGCCGATCAGCCCGACGACGGATACATCCGCGGTCGCGTTTCTTGCGACGGCACCGAGCAGCGTGCTCTTTCCTACACCCGGCCCTGCAAAGATGCCCATACGCTGGCCGCGCCCGAGCGTCGTAAAGATATCGATCGCACGCACACCCGTATACACGGGCTCGGTGATTCGCCGTCGAGAGAGAGGACCAAGCGGCTCGGGGTCGATCGGCCGCGGATACGCGCCATCAATTGATCCCTTGCCGTCAATCGGCATGCCAAGTCCATTCACAACACGCCCGAGCATCGCATCGCACACACCCACCGTCTGCGTTGCGTGAAGCCCGATCACCGGGTCGCCTGACCGGATGCCACTCGGGTTTGCCAGCATCATCACGATGGTGTAGGCGTTATCAAAGCCAATGATCTCGCCCAGCCCTTCTGCCCCGCGCATCGTTGACGCGATCGATTCGCAGCTTGCTGCACGGGTGCTCGGCAAGTGGCCATCACGTTGAACCATCACCAGCGAACCTACGGGCAGTGGAAGATCGCGCACAAGCACCGTCAGCCCACGAAGCGCGGCCACGCGGCCGGTGATGCGCATCGGCTGAAGTCGCCTGAGAGTCGTGATCTGTGATTCCAATCCGATCATCTGCGTGCATTCCCCCCCGCGATTGTCAAGACGTGGTCTTCTCGGCATCCAATCCGCCGGGCATGAGCGCTTGAACGATGCGATCAAGTTGTGTAGCTATCGAAGCATCGATCTCACCACCCGCAAATCGTCCATCGCCACCGGAACTTGACCTCATTGCCGCGATGCACGAGCCCCTGCTGAGGTTCTGATCTTCAGCAAGCTCAACATTCCTGACCGTGGTGAAGTGCCTGGTCAACTGTGGAAGGGCCTCACGGACGATCTCGACGTCGTCAGGATGAATGCGAACGACCAGTTCGGTCGGCCGCGCAACCACGGCCAGCACTGCGCGTAGCTGATCGATAACGATCAGCGGATCGTTGGCGACCGCGCGCTTGACCACACGTTCGGCGATCTGCAGCGCGAGCCGGAGCACATCCTTCTCAGCAGCCAGCAACATCGATTGTCGCGCTCGCTCGAACGCGGAGAGCTCGCTCCCCCATGACGATTCAATCGCCTCAAGCCTTGCGCGGAACTCGCTGATCGCGGCGGTGCGTCCATCTTCTTTACCGATATTCAGGCCGGCAGCTCGCCCGACCTCAAATCCTGCGGACTTGCCGAGTTCGGCCGCGCCGGCCAGAATTTGTTCGCGCTCGGCCTTGGCTGCGGCGATGACAGCACTGGCCTGATCGCGCGCCGATTGCATGATGAGCGCGGCTTGGCGCTGCAGATCGCCGAGATCAAGCACGACAGCGTCGCGGGCGATGTCTCGGGTATTTGAATGCTTGATGAGGGCCATGGCTGAGGATCAAGAGGAGGTGGATCCTAAAGGATCATAACGCATCAGACAATAAGGTCGCTTTCGCCACCGCGACCGGCGATTATGATCTCGCCTGCATCCTCGAGCCTGCGGACGATATCGACAATCCGTTGCTGGGCGGCCTCGACATCGCTGACCCGCACAGGACCCATATATTGCATATCTTCTTTTATAAGTGTGGCTGCGCGTTCTGACATGTTTTTGAATATCTTGTTTTGTAGTTCGGTGCTTGCCGTCTTGAGCGCAAGCCCCAGCTCATCGTTATCGATCTCCTTCAGGATCATCTGAATCCCCTTGTCATCGACCTTCAGCACGTCCTCGAAGACAAACATCAACCGTCGGATCTCTTCAACAAGCTCGGGATCCTCCGCCTCAAGCCCTTCCATGATCGTCTTCTCGGTCGCACGATCGGCCAGATTCAGGATTTCAGCGACAGTGGGAATTCCGCCCGCCTTCTCCATGCTCTGGCTCAGCATGTTGCTCAGTCGCGATTCAAGACCGCGTTCAACTTCGCGTATCACCTCGGGGTTGGTCTGCTCCATGTTCGCGATGCGTTTGATGACCTCGATCTGCTTCTGCATGGGCAAGCCCGCAAGAATTTCTGCCGCCTTGTGGTGTGCAAGGTGACAGACGATCAGCGCGATGGTCTGCGGGTGTTCGTCCTGGATGAAAGTCAACAGATTCTCGCTCTCTGCTTTCTGCAGGAAGCTGAACGGGGTCTTCTGCACCTGTGTCTGTATCTGCTGCAACACGCGCTCGGCCGCATCGCTCGCGAGCGATTCCTTCAGCAGCACCCGTGCATAGTCGAGCCCGCCCTCGTTCATGTACTGACTGGCAATTGAGAGTGTGTAGAACTCCTCCACCACCGCCGCGCGAAGCTCGGGCGCAACGCGACCAAGTCCCGCCAACTCGCGCGTCACATCTTCAACCGCCTCGGGCGGCAGTTGCTTCAGCAACTGGCTCGCGATCGGTGTCTCGAGCGTCATCAGCAGGATCGCGGCTTTGCTCACGCCATCAAGCTCGGCCGGATCGGTCGGGAGTTTTTCACCGGGCTTGCGCGCCATCGTTGCTTCGACCTTTCAAACTTCCGGTGTGAGCCACTTGCTGAAGACATTCGCCGCGCTTGTGGGGTTGGTCTTCACCAACTCCGTAACCTGCTCGAGCATCTTCGACGTCTTAAGCTCATTGTCGTCCATTTCAATGCCCGTCATCGCCGTATCACCCTCGTCGGCCTCACCGATCAGGTCGCTCCCCGGTTCGAGCGCGGGCGGTATACCAACCAGTTCTTCGGCCGAGGGTAGTATCGCGGGTTTGCCCGCTTTACGAACCATCAACAGCATGAGTCCCAGCGCCGCCGCGGCCAATCCGCCAAGTGCAATCTGCTTGACGAGTCCGTTCTCAAGCACACTCCCCATGCCACCGCTGCCGCCGAGCAGTCCACCACCAACAGCGCCGATTCCCGCCGCGTTTCCGCCCGGAAAGGCCATGGCAACCGGAATGAGCGAAACCATCAGGCTTCCCGCAGATGCCTGTGCAGCGCCACCCGCCGACTCGGTCTCAATCAGCGGGCGAACCATCCCCTCAATG
>JBBSBC010000060.1:0-18963 GCA_038251595.1 Phycisphaerales bacterium
GGTCATTGGCATCTGTTGGTCAATCGTCTTTGCCCGGGCGCGAGCGTGGCGGCTGCTGATGCTGATGCTCGTCCCGCTGGTGCTTGCGGCCTTCTATTATTATGAGGACGTGCGCAGCAGTTCCTCGCGCGGGTACAACTACTGGGACCTCAACACGATCGCCGATGCGCAGGTCGGATGGCTGCCGGCGGTCGTCACGCTGGTGTTTTCAGGGATTCTGCTTTGGGTTGGGTGTCTGGTCGGTCGGCGGGTGGCGAGGTGGCTGATCGCAACGGTTCTACCCCCACAACTGGCTGCTTCGTTTGGGTTTCTCTGGCACGTTGATGGGCTGGCGATGCCCCGAGCGAAGCCGTTGCGGGCAACTGGGGCCGCGGTACCGCCCGGTGCGTAGTTTGGCTGGTGCGTAGATTGGGCCAGAGCCTTTTGCGGTATCTACCACATTTGGGCTGGGCGCGATACACTGCGGACCCTAGACCTTGTGTTTGTTTGCCGGAGGCCGACCGAATGAAGGTGATCTGCGATCGCGGTGCGTTGCTCGAAGCTGTGAACATGGTGGCGGCTGTCGTGCCGACGCGCACACCGACCCCCGCGCTTTCGTGCGTGAAGATGGTAGCGAAGAAGCACCCGGGTGGTGGTGGTGAGTTGACCCTCTCAGGAACCGATGCCGAGACGAGCATCACGATCTCGGTAACGCACGTTGATGTGCAATCACCCGGACAGGCGGCGGTTCCTGCCGACAAGCTGCGCGCCATCGTGAGTGCAGAAGATGGGGAGCCGACACTAAGCATCGAGACCGATGGGGACCAGGTCCACATCAAGGGTGCCAACGCGCATTTCCGCGTCTTCGGCTTTCCGCCGGCTGATTTCCCCGCGCTCCCTGATCTGCAGGCGACGATCGCGGGCGAGGCTGGGCAGGCACCCAAGACGATCTTTACGCAGAGCGCGGGTTCCTTGCTTGAACTGGTGGGGCGGACAGTCTTCGCCACCGCGCGAGAGACCTCGCGCTACGCGATCAATGGGGTGTTGATGCGCCGCAGCGGCAAGGACCTTGAGATGGTCGCGACCGATGGCCGACGGCTGGCCCTGAGTCGGGCGAAGGTGACGGGGGGGGGCGGGAGCAAGGACAAGGAGACAGTTTCGTGCATCATTCCGACGCGCGCCCTCGGGGTGCTGCAGAAGATGGCTCGTGATCCGGAAGAGACCGTGCGGCTGGTCATCACCGATTCACGGATCTTTTTCGCATTCGAGCTTCCCGGGGGCGAGGGCAAGGGCAAGAAGGATGGTGAGACCGCGCTCCCATCGGCCCGCGCTGTGCTCAGCAGCACGCTGGTGGAAGGCTCGTTTCCCCCGTACGACGATGTCATACCCAAGGATCAGGACAAGCGCATCACCGCGAACCGAGACGAACTGGGGAGCGCGGTGCGCAAGGCGAGCGTGCTGACCAACGAGGAGTCGCGTGGTGTGCGGATGGCGTTCAGCGCGAGCACCAAGAAGCTCAAGCTTTCCAGCCGCGCCCCGGAAATGGGCGACAGCGAGATCGATGTCGATCTGATGACCTACGAAGGTGACGATATCGAGATCAGCTTCAACCCCACGTTCATCACCGATGTGCTGAAGGTCGTGACCGAGCAGGACGTGATCGTGGAGCTGAAAGCCTCGAACAAGCCGGGGCTGATCCGCTCGAGCACGAACGACTTTCTGTACGTGGTGATGCCGGTGAATCTGCCTGGGTGAATCTGCCTGGGTGATTGGCCGGGTGATTGGCCGGGTGATTGGGCCGGGTGATTGGGCCGGGTGATAGGGCTGCGTTCACAGCTCGGCTTGGTCGATGCGATCAAGACCTGATCGATCGATCGCCGTGGACACGACGCCGGTGGTGGGCATTCCCGCGCAGCCGCCGATCAACGCGTACAAGTGGCACTGGCGGCACAGGCTCTGCCGCGAGCACAGGACTGGCCGCCACCGCGGCGTGCGCGATGTTGGGCACCGAATGTGCGGCGGGCATGGGTGAAGCCTGTGGCATGGAGCCGGAAACTGATCGGGTGGCGGCTGGGGCCTTCACCAAAACCGTCAAGCCCCATGTGGTTTCCCGCAACACCGTGGTGCGGCTCGCGTGATCGGCGGCCGCTTGCTGAGAGACCCTTTTGAGTGCCGCGAAACCTGCGGCCGGAAGGACCAGAAGCGCGAGCAGCCCGACCAGTTCGGTCGTCTGCAAACCCACGATCGCCCGGGGCGTGATGAGGTTGAACACCAGCAGCAACGCGGCACCTACGGATGTCGCTCCACAGATGACGACGCCCGCCCACCGTACCTTCGATTGACTCGACAACATCGCGCCGAGGCCTCCTTGGGCCTCAAGAACATGCAACCTAACACACTTCAACGCTCGGGCAATCCGACGGGTGGGGTCGACTTGGACCACGCACCTGCGAGATCGGGTTACGGTAGTGGTTTGCACGAGTTCATTCAAGAAGATTGACGGAGATCAGGAAAGTTTTTTTGTTTGACCCCGGCTGGGTTCCGCACGCGCAAGATTGGCAGCGGCGTACACACCGGGCGCACAAGTTGTTCCCGAGGCGCAAAGAGGGTATCGTCCACCTCTGGTGAATGAACTGATTGCTGATCCTCCACTTTCGTTCGCGTCCGCATCGCACCGAGTTGTGCTTGCGCGCAGTTTTCTGATTGCGATGTTGTTGCTGGTGGGCACGCCGCGCGGGCTGGCCCAGCCGCTCGACCCTGCGGATATTCCAAAGAAAGATCCGGCGCAGCCTTCGCGCGCGGATGCTCCGCCCCTCGGAACGCTTGCTTCGGATGAGGGGCTTGATCCTTACGAATCGCGCCCGATGCGCGAGGTGGTCATCCGCGGCCTGAAGGGTGTCAGCCGCGATCTGGTGACCAACCAGATCCGCTCGCGCGCGGGCTCACCCTTCAGTGCGGAGTTGGCCCGCGCTGATGTGCAGCGGCTCAACCGGCTCGGACGGTTCAAGGAGATCAACGCCAAGGTTCAATCGTTCGAGGATGGGAGCGTCACACTCGTCTACGAGCTTGTCGAGACGCCCATCGTGCGCGATGTGCAGGCCGTGGGCAACCGCCAGGTCACCGATGCCGATGTCGCGACGCAGGTGAACATCCTCAAGGACACACCGGTTGATGAGTTTCAGATCGGCGCGGCCATCAACCGCATTCAGAAGCTATATCGCGACAAGGGCTATTACCAGGCGACGGTGACGGTTGACCCGAAAGAACTGGAGGAACGCCAGAACGTCCTGTTCCGCATCAACGAGGGTGAAAGGGTCAAGGTGACCGACATCCGCTTCGATGGAAACAAGAGCTTTACGCCGCGACAACTGACACCGACAATCAAGACGACAACGGCGGGGATCTTTGAATCCGGACCGCTCGATAACGATGTGCTCGATCTGGATGTGGCCGAGCTGACGGATTTCTATAAAGACCGCGGCTATCTCGATATCCGCGCCGATCGGCAGATCACCTTCGCCCCGAACGGCAAAGAGGCGATCGTGACGTTTCTGCTCGATGAGGGTCGCCTGTACACGCTGCGCAGCGTGAAGGCGACACTCATGAACAACGCGGGGCAGCCTATCCGTGAGAAGGATGGATCATCTCCGGCCCCCGAGGTGATGAGCCGCGAGCAGATCGCGGGCCTGCTGGCGATCAAGGCGGGCGATGTGTACAGCGCGGACAAGATTCGCAAGTCGATCGATGCGGTTCGCAACGGATATGCACGCATGGGCTATGCCGATGCGCGGGTGGGCAAGGCCGAGCTGCGCGATGAGAACAAGCCCGAGGTTGACCTGCTCATCCTGCTGCGCGAGGGCGAGCCCTTCCGCACTGGCGAAGTGCGGATCAAGGGCAACGAACTCACCAAGACGCAAGTGCCGCTGTTTGAGCTCGACGACCTGCGCCCCGACCGACCGCTCAACACTTCGACGCGGCGTGTGGGCGATCGGCAGATTCTTGAGGTGGAAGACCGCCTGAACGACATGCGTCTCTTCGAGCCCGGCAGCGTGCGCATGACGGTTCAGCCCGAAGACGCCAGGCGGCCCGGATATCGCGATGCGCTCATCGAGCTGAAAGAGACCGATACCGGCTCGCTCGGCTTTGGCGCGGGTGTCTCCAGCGATTCGGGGGTGATCGGCCAGATTCGACTCAAGCAGGATAACTTCGACCACACCGACTGGCCGGACAGTTTCGGTGAGTTCTTTTCCGGTCGCGCTTTCCGCGGCGGTGGCGAGACGTTTAATATCGAACTCGCGCCCGGCACCGAGACCCAGGCCTATGTCCTGAGCCTGACCGACCCGACCGCCTTTGACACCAACTACTCCGCAGGCGGCAGTGTGTATTACCGCACGCGTGAGTTTGAGGAGTATGACGAGGCGCGGGCGGGGCTCGGGCTCTCGGTCGGACGGCGCTTCGGCACACGCTGGGCCGGCAATATCGTCTTTCGTTACAACAACATCGAAGTGGACAACGTCGATGCCGGCGCCGCCCAAGATTACTTCGATGTTGAGGGCAACAACAACCTGACCGGTCTGGGCGCAACACTGAACCGAACGACCGTTGACTCGCGCACGCGCCCCACGAGGGGCACGCGTATCGAGCTCGGGGCCGAACGCGTCGGCGCACTCGGGGGCGATTTCTCGTTCACCAAGCTGCACGCTGGGCACCAGGTCTTCTACGCCATCGATGAAGACTTTTTCGGGCGTAAGACCGTGCTCAGCCTCAAGACCGAGTTTGATTACATTCCCGAAGGGCAGGGCGAATCGCCCGTCTTTGAGCGCTACTACCGCGGCGGAAACTCGATGCGTGGCTTCCGCTTCCGCACCATTTCACCCAAGGGTTCGCGCCCCGGCCCGCCGCAGGGCGATGGGAGCCAGACCAACGACCCCGTCGGCGGTACGTGGTCGTTCTTCTTTGGTCCTGAGCTTGAAAAGCCCCTGGTCAAAGACTTCCTCGCGGCCGTTGTGTTTCTCGATACCGGAACCGTGGATGAAGATGTGAGCTTTGATCGATACCGCGTAAGCGGCGGGTTCGGAATCCGACTGTACATCGATGCGCTGAGCCCCGCGCCGCTCGCCTTTGACTTCGGGTTCCCGATTGTCAAGTTTGACGGCGATCAGGAGCGTGTCTTCTCGTTCCGCATCGATATCCCGTTCTGAACGCGCGGTGCTTTCGCGAAGTATCCGTCATCAAACCGCCAACCATCCACGGCGGCCTATTCTCTCTGGACGACGAACACGACCACCTCACCGGAGATTCACGCATGGCTCTGTCTGCACGCACACTCGTCTCTGCGTTCGCCCTTATCGCTGCCCTCGGGCTTGGTGCCGGCGCGCTCGCCTCACGGCGCGAAGCCCCCATCACCGGTCACCTCGGCCCCTCGGCCCCGGTCATCGCGATCGTTGATGTACAGAAGGTGCTGACCAGCCTTGAGGAACGGCGCGACAAGCTGGGAACATTCGAAAAGAGCATCACCGATCTGAAGGCGAAAACGAAGCAGATGGATGAAGAGCGCGCGACCGATGAGACCAAGATCAAGGCTCTGGCTGACGGCCCTGCCAAGCTGAAGGCCCTGAAGGACTATCGCGATAAGTACTTCAAGGCCGGCGTCGAGCGCGAATACAGCGAGCGATTGCTGGCCGAAGAGGAAGTGACGACGCTGCGCGACCTGTACATGAAGATGGACAACGCGGCGGAGAGGCTGGCCAAGAAGAACGGGTATCAGCTTGTGCTCTCAAGCGATGAGCGGATCGATATCCCCGGCCCACCCCGCGCCAATGTCGAGGAACTCAGCCAGACCATCAAGCTCAAGCGCATGCTTTGGGTCGATCCACAGCTTGATATCTCTGAAGAACTCGCGCTGTTCATGAACAACGAGTATCAGGCCGCGCCGAAGCCCTAATGGTGAGTGGTGAGTGGTCGGCCATGATCTCGCCGCCCCTCACTCCGGGCGCATAAGCGGAAAGAGCACGACATCACGGATGGTGCGCTGGTTGGTGAGCAACATGGTGATGCGGTCGATCCCCACACCCAGCCCGCCCGCGGGCGGCATGCCCACCTTCAACGCATGTATGAAGTCGGCATCGAAGTTGCGCATGGTGCTTTCCTCTTCATCAAGCCCCGCCAACTGCTCGCGGAACCTGGCCGTCTGCACATCGGGGTCGTTCAGCTCGGTGTAGTGCGGGCCGATTTCCATGTGCGCGATGAACAGATCGGCACGCTCGGCCACCACCGGGTTCGTGGCACTGGGGCGCGTCAGCGGGCTGATGGCCGCGGGATACTCGCAGATAAACGTCGGCTTTGCGGGGTCCACCATCTTCTCGCCAAACTCCTCGAAGAGCTTGTTGATGATGAACGCATCGTCGAGCTTGGCCGCATCTTCGGCTTTCAGCACGCGCCGTTCCACCGCCTCTTTGCGGGCACGGGCGGTGTCGCCCATCTCAAACCCGCACCCGCGCGCGAAGAGCTCTGCGTACATCACCCGGGCGAAGGGCGAGCCGTAGTCGATGGACAGCTCACCAAACGGCAAGACCAGCCCGCTCACGCCGCGCGCACCGGCAACCGTCCGCGCGGCCTCGCGCACGAGGTTCTCGGTCACCTCCATCACCGTCTGGCAATCGCCATACGCCTGATACAACTCCAGCATGGTGAACTCGGGGTTGTGGTTCTTATCCATCCCCTCGTTGCGAAAGTTGCGGTTGATCTCGAAGACTTTGGGCATGCCGCCGACGAGCAACCTCTTGAGGTAAAGCTCGGGCGCAATGCGCATATAGAGCGGAAGATCGAGCGCGTTCATGTGGGTAACAAACGGGCGTGCCGCCGCGCCGCCCGCCATGATCTGCAACATCGGCGTTTCAACTTCAATGAACCCGCGCTCCTCAAGAAAGCGACGCATCGAGGCAACGATCTTCGATCGCAGTTGAAAGACCTGCATGGTCTCGGGTGTGGCCCACAGGTCCACATATCGCTGGCGGTAACGAATCTCGACATCGTGCAGACCCGCGTGCTTCTCGGGCGGGGGCACCAGGCACTTGCTCGCTGGCTCGACCGCCCCACCACCCGCGCCCGCGCCGCCAGCCCACACCGTGATCTCGCCCGTCTTGGTCTTCATCAGCGCGCCCGAAACGATCACCAGATCGCCAAGATCGATTTTCTTCGCCGCGGCAAAGCTCGCCTCATCAACATCGCGCTGGCTTATAGCCACCTGAAGATCGCCCGTATGGTCGCGCAGCGTCATCCAGATCAGCTTGCCGTTATCGCGGTTCAACATCACGCGGCCTGCCACGCGCACGCGGGCGCGTGGGTCCACAAAGCCTTCGGGCGGCGTCTTGCCCGCCGCGGCCACTTCCGCGTCGGCCGCATCGCTGTGCTTCAGCTTCGCATCCGCCAGCGTGAGCAGCCCATCGGTTCGCCGTCCATACGGCAGCTTGCCCATCGCAGCCACGGCATCGCGATTGTCACGCCGCTGCTGCTCGAGGTGATGGACCCCGCCCGAACTTGGCGGGCTTGAAGCGGCGGAAGGCGGTGGCGGTGTCGTTTCGGGTGGCATAGCGACGATGATAGGGAATTGGCCGTGCGGAAAGCCTGCTCAACCGCTCAGAACATCTCTCTGATTCGATTATCATCCGTGCAGGACTCAACCGGTACACCATCTGAGCCCACGTGGCCCTCCTGGCCCCTTCCCTTTACCCAGTAACGGACACCAACCCATGAACGAAGATCGACCACCACCGACAGAACCACCCGAACCAGCCCTTTTAGCCACTTTGAAACATTTAGCGACTCAGGCGGGTGAATCGGAGAATCTGAAAACCGCGCTGCGCCACTTCGGGCTTTGGCTGATCGAACTCGCCGACCGTTCATCGACGGCTGCCGCCGCACCCGTGGCCGAACCCACGCCGATCGCGGCTCCACCATCGCCCCCAGTTCAGGCCGCGCCGGTGAAGCCCGAGCCCGCGTTGACCTTCCGCCCCATGAACCCGGCGACGGCGGCGGCCGCGCTTCAGATGGGTTTGGCCACAGGCGAAGTCAGCCCGCGCCGACATGAACCGCTGGATGTTTCCGCCGCGATGCCAGCGCCCGCGGCCGCGGAGCTCAACTTCCAACTCGTTCAAACGCGATGCACGCTCAAGGCTCAGGGATGTGCGTTTGCCCTGAAACGCGATCGCCACCTGGCGGAGGGTGGCTCGTTCGATCAGCTTCGCGCTGAGTTTGATGCGCTGATCGCGAACGCCAAGCAGCCTCACGATTGCTTTCTGTGGATGCTTCACCGCGATTGGAGCATTTCCGACCCGGCGAGTCTCGAAACAATCCGGCAGTGCTTTGTCAATCTCGCGGATGTTGCCGCGCTGGCGGAGGAAATGGCGGCAGGTCATATCGATCAGACTTCGATAACACTGTTGCTGCTGGCGGAGGCGCAGTCGGCGGTCTATGTCGCCCTTCGTGCCAGCACACTTACCAAGCCCGATCCCGATCAGCACGCCGTCTTCGAGTTTGTGCGGAATGTGACTCGACACCGGCAGATCTACATTGACCGCTTTCTCAGCGAAGACCATCTTGCTGACCCGCAGGCGGCGGCCGATCTTGCCGTGCGCATCGGCGAGGCCCGCCGTGCGCTGGCCCCCGATCGCAAGGCGCAGAAGACGCGGGCTGAGTCGCTCAAAAAGGCCCGCTACCACGCACAGCAACTGCACGATCGTGGTGCCGATGAACACGAGCACCACCTCAAAACCATTGACCATGCCATCGCCGCGTTCGTTTCGGCGGGTGGCCATCTCAGCGCGCCCGAACTCTTCACCATGGCCGATCAGGCCCGCGCGGCCATCCCGGGTGCGCTGCCGCCCGAATCGTCGATCGCGCGTGTGCTCGCGGCACGACCGGCTCCGCCTGCGGAAGTCGATACCGACGATGACGACTTTGATGGTGCCGCGCCACTCGACGAGCGGCAGCAATCGGCCGAAGTGCGCTGCGCTGCGCAACTTATGAACGGCCGTGTGGTGCTGATGATCGGTGGCGAGGCTCGCCCGCGCCATGCCCGCAAGCTCGAAGAGGCTCTGAATCTGCGTGAGCTGCGCTGGGTCGCCTATCGCCCGCACAGTTCCGCCGCGCCCGTCGAATCGGAGATCGCCAACCCCGAGGTCTCGATCGTGATCATGCCGGTGCGCTGGAACGGGACCGAGTCGATGCCGGCCATCCGCGCCATGTGCCGCAAGCACCATCGGCACTGCGTCACACTTCCCGGCGGTTACAACCCCAACAACGTCGCCCACGCCGTGCTTGCGCAGATCAGCGACAAGCTCGCCACCCAACCCGCCGCGTGACCCGCTCTACAGTCGGCCATGCCATTGCTGAACTTCCGAGTTCGCGGGACCGATGATCGGGGAAAGACCGTACCGATCGGCGCGCTTAGCAATACCCCTCATTCTGCCGGGGTCGATGCCTCCAACGACCCGGGCCTTGCGGACCTACGCATGAGGGTCGTGCAAATGATCAAGCCCGACAACATGATGCGCCAGCGTGTCACGCGGCGCGTGCTGTTGTGGCTGCTTGCGGGCACAGCCACGATCGTCGTTCCACAGCTTCTCGCCTCGAACGTGCCGGGCGTGCCGTTTTGGATGCCGATGATCTGCTCGGCGATAGTGATGGCCTTTATAGTACGAGAGTTTGTCTTTCGTCAGCTCTCGAAAGAATCACCCCGCATCATCACCGCCTTTCTTTGCGAAGGCCGCTGCCCTTCCTGCGCCTACATCATCGCGGGCACACCCGCCGATGCTGACGGTTGCATCACGTGCCCCGAGTGCGCAGCGGCATGGTTGGCCGCGCGTGTTGGCGCGCCCGCCCAGGCGCCCGAGCAGGTCCGCCGCTACCAGCGTCAGCTCTTGGAGCCCACGATGAGCGAGCGGTTGCTCGTGCCGGTGCGCTTTCCACTGGTCATCAGCGACGAGCGCGGCCAAGCTATCCACATCATCGACCCCATGCTTCGCCGTGTGCGGCGCACGGGCGGCAGCTCGCTCGATGAGCCACGCATCCACCGTATTCGCTCGCAGATGCGCCGCATGCATCGCCTTCGAACTTTCGTGACCACACCCTTCATACTCCTCATGATTATCGGCGCCCTGATGTTCATGCGAACCGGGTTGATTCGTGGTGGCACAGGAACACTCCTCGACCTGGTGTTTGCCATCGGACGCGTGGTGGGCTTTGGGCTGGTGCTCTGGACGGGCGTGGGGTGGCTCTACGCCATGTTCTTTGGCGATCGCTCATTCAACCCCGGTCGCGCTTCGCGCGTGCTGCTCAACAACCTCGTCTGCCCCGGCTGCTGCACGCCGCTCGATAAAGTCGCGCCCGATCAGCATGGCCTCTGCGAGTGTCCAACGTGCCACGCCGCATGGAAGGTGCCGCGACATCCGGATATTTCTGCTCTGGCCTTTCCTGCGGCCGATACCGCCCAAACATAATCGTCAACTCTATGGGCCTCCTCTCCGCCAAGTCCGTCGATGATCGCGGCCGCAAGGTTGAGCTTTATCCCATCCCCGCGTGGCGACCGTGGTGGATATGGAAGTCGGCGCGTGCCGATAGGGATGAAGTTCTTGATGAGCTGATCCGCCGCATCAAATCGCAGGTTCAGAACGAGTGGAAGCGAATGCGTCCGCGCACACTCGTCATGGTGTTCGCCATGATCGTCCTGATGACCGCGTGGCAATGGTTGATGGCCTTCGTTGCGGGTAACGCGCGAATCATCGCGATGCTCTCGTTCTATCTCGCCGCGGTGCTGCTTGGGCTGTTGATGTTCAAGCTCGCGCTGCAGGATACTTCACGAGCACTGACCAATACCTTTCTTGGCGAAGGGCGCTGCCCGTGCTGCGGATACTCACTCACAGGCGCGGTGGTGCATCCCGACAACTGCGTGGGCTGTTCCGAGTGCGGCGCGGCGTGGCGCGCCGATCGCCTGCGCAACACGTCCCTGGCTTCCTCATCAACCACCCGTCCCCGCACGTCGCCCACGCTTACCACAACGCGCGCCGATCGATTCATCCGACGGGGCTTTGGTCAGCGCGTCGTGCTCGATGCTGATGGCCGGCTCATTCCACTGGTCCATCCACGATTGCACGGCTTGCCTGCAGATCGCGTCGCATCGATAGGCCCCGAACGCCTGACGCTCGTTCGCCAAGACCTCGCCCGAGTCAATGTGGTGATGCGCACGATCGGCGCAATCGGGCTGCTGCTTCTCGCCGCAGTTCAGGTGGCGCTGATCATCCTGATCCGTCGATCAAGCATCGGCGGCCAGGGTGGCGTGTATTTCATGGCCCTGTTCGCGATCAACATCGTGCAGTTCGCGGCCTATGCGTGGTTCATGATCGTCGGCTTGCTTTACACCAATCCCGCAAAGTGTGCCGCCGTGATGATGAGCCGCGGCATTTGCCCCGGGTGTGCGTCACCGCTTGATGGGCCCGATCTCGGCGCGTCCGACCGTCTCGCGTGCACGCACTGTCAGACCGCGTGGAAGGTGCCACCGCAACCACCGACCACTACCTGAGCACGGCATCCATCTGCCGCTTCTCCGCCGCGCTCGCGCCTTCAACGGGAATATCTTTCAGCAGACCCTCGATGATCACATCCGTCGTCACCTGATCGGCCTCGGCGTTGAAGTTGGTCAGGATTCGATGCCGCAGCACCGGCTTGGCGATCAGCTTGACATGCTCGGGTGTGACGTGGAACGAACCGTTCAGAATCGCACGAGCTTTGGCCGCGAGAATCAGGTATTCGCTCGCGCGCGGCCCCGCGCCCCAGCCCACATAGTCCTTCACCAACTTGGGCCGATCAACCCCGCCATCCATCCCCTCGCTGACGCGCGTCGCCCGCACGAGCCGCAATGCATACCTGATCACGTGGTCGGCCACCGGGGCCATGCGCACCAGTTCCTGCACACGCGAGATATCCGCGCTCGTCAAAACCGCATCGGGCACGCCGCGGTTGCCGCTGGTGGTGCGCCGCACGATCTCAACTTCCTCATCAACCGTCGGATACCCGATCCGCACATTAAACATGAACCTATCGAGCTGCGCTTCGGGCAACGGATACGTGCCCTCCTGCTCGATCGGGTTCTGCGTCGCCAGAACAAAGAATGGGTCCGGCAGCTTGTGCTGCACACCACCCACCGTCACCTGCCGCTCCTGCATCGCCTCGAGCAACGCGGCCTGCGTCTTTGGCGGCGTCCGGTTGATCTCGTCCGCCAGAATCACGTTCGCAAAGATCGGCCCCTTCACGAACCGCAACTCGCGCACACCTGTCGCCTTGTCCTCTTCGATCACTTCGGTACCCGTGATGTCGCTGGGCATCAGGTCGGGTGTAAACTGCACGCGGCTGAACCCCAGGCTCAGCGTCCGCGCAATCGTCGAGATCAAGAGAGTCTTTGCCAACCCCGGCACACCCTCCACCAGGGCGTGTCCGCGGCAGAACATCGCCATCAAAATCTGATCCACCACCGCATCCTGTCCCACAATCACCTTGTGGATCTGCTCGCTCAAGCGGTCGTACGCATCGCGCACCTTCGCCACGGCCTGCTGAGGGTCAGATATCGCGGACGGTGCTGATGAACTGGCGAGCGGGTCGGGCATACTCGAAACCTCCGTGTTCTGTACCTCTGAACATGTGCCGTGAGGATACCCGCCGCGAATCGCCGGGGTGCAGAGATCTCGACGCAAAGGCCGCCAAAAATAAATCAGGGGCCAGCCTCGTGGTCGGAGAGGCCAGCCCCTTCGTGGAGGGCATTCCTTCAATCTATCTGCGGATCAACCAGCCATCGTGCCCGACCCCACCCGCCCCCCTACCCCCGCCGCTCAACCGCGGGCTTCCCGTGGTATTGGTACGCCCTGCTCAGGCTGCGGGTTGCGGCCCGGCACGCCCGGGTTCGCCGGCGGAGTCGGGCTTTGGTTCATCATCATCTTCCGCATCATCGCCTGCATCTCATCCATCTGGCGACGCATCTCGTCGAGTTGCCCACGGTGTTCATCCGAAAACGTGCCGCGGAGTTTCATGGCCCGTTCATACTCACGCTCCGCCATTTCGCGAAACCGCTCCGCATCCAGATACATCTGCTGCTTCTCGCCGTTCGGGCCGGGTATCACCGCCATGAATGGGTCCGCCCCCGATATCCCACCAGCACCAGCACCCGCCGCCGACGACTCGCGGATGCGCTTCGCCAGATCCTTCCACTGCTCGTTCGATCCGCCCCACGATTGATCAAACTGCTCGCCAAACTTCTCCCACCCATCCGGCCCGCCCGGTCCCCCTCCCCGGTTCCACCCGTTCCACGTCTGGCTGTCCGCAATCGCGTTCACCTTTGCATCATCAAGCTTCTTCCGGTCGTATGCTTCGAGCGTGAGCACAAGGTCCTTGCGAACACCCCTTTGAATCACACCGAGCTTGATGCTCTCGCCCGGCTTTTTGTCCTTCAGCGCGCCGCGAAGCTCATTCGGTCCCGCCCGTTCGTTTCCATCAACGGACACGATAATGTCGTACGGGCTCAGGCCCGCCTTGCTCGCCGGAAGCCCTTCGTGTACAGCGCTGATCATCGTCGCGGCGCCATCCTTCAGCCCCAGGTGACCGCGCAATGAACCATCCGGCGAAGCCATCTGCACGCCGATCATCACCTTCGGAGCCTCGGCCTCATCGGGCGCGCTGATCGCGCGTGCTCCGCCGGGAATCACCCCTGTGACTCCGGGCACACCCGGCAGTCCGAGCATCATCCGCGCAAGTTCAGGAACTCCGCCCGCTGTCGATGACGGAACCTGATGTTCAAAGAGCACCTCGCCCTTCTCGTTCTTCAGGCGGATCGCCGAGCCCTCGCGCTCAATCTGACCATCCGGAACCGGGCGCCCATCAATCTCGGCCCGCACAACAACACCGTTGCGGATCTCCAACACCACCATGCGCCCATCCGTGTTGCCCTTGTACGTATACGACGACTCGCCCAATTGCGACCCAAGTTGGTTGGATGAGCCGAGCGACAGCACGCGCTCCCGCGCCCTCCTTTCAAGCTCATCGTTCGATCTCTTCTGTCCCCCATTCGCAACCTGACCCGCAAACAGATCTGCAAACACCGGGGTCGCACCCACAATCGCGACCAGCAACGCACACACACTCGTCGTCATCGTCTGTCGTGAAGCCTTCATGCTGTTTCTCCTTGGGCTCTACACACCCAGCCCGTGTGCATCCAGACGCACATCATCCGTCAATCCGGCAATCTCATTCAGCCCGGCAATCTCATTCGGCCAACTTCATCCAAACCCATCACTGCGGGCCAGACCAGGCGCTCGGCACCGTCATCGGCACGGGCACGCGCCGGCCCGTCTCATCTAGCCCCATCCGCGCCACATCGCTCACCAGCGCACGCTCAATAAACTGCCGCACATACACCACCTCCACACCCCGCCGCCCTCCCTCGAGCATCGCCGGCTGCGAGTCCACCAGCACGCGGTTCGGCAGTTCGCCGATCACACGCCCCGTCTTTCCCCCAACATCCAGATACGCCTTCACCGCATCGTCCGACGTGTTGATCGTGAACGCCGCGGGATCAAACACCCCCGCCGTGTTCGTCGGCACGATGGTTTGCCGCCCCCCACTTCCAAACCCACCCGCCCACGCAAGCGCCACCGCCGCGGCCGCCACCCACCCGCCAAATGCACCCATGCGCGACCATGTTCGCAATCGCGCCGGCGGCTCCGTCCCCCGCGACCAAATCGCGGCCGCTTCTTGCGATGGCAACTCCACCCGGTCCGCGGCGTGCAACGCCACGCTCACCGCCAGGCTCATCGCCCCATGAGCGAGCTGCGCTTGCGCAAGTTCCTTCCATGCCCCAGCCTCATGCTCCGCCAGCGCGCCAAACGACTTCCAATCGTCCTCGCCCGCCTCACCATCCGCAATCCGGCTGATCAGCAGGTCAAGACGCTCGCGCTCGTTCATCCCCCGAACATCATGCACCATGCTTCACACCTTCCGCTGAACGAACTTCCTTATCCGCCCGCTCGCGCAACATGCGCCGCGCTCGGGCAATGCGGGTTTCAATCGTCGTATCCGGCAACCCCATCACCCGCCCGATCTCCTTGTAACTCATCCCCTGCACACATTTCAAAAGCAGCGGTTCGCGATACCCATCCGGCAAGTCCGCCGCAAGATCCATCAACTTCCGCCCCTGCGCCAACAACTCGGCGCGGGCCGACCCCGGCCCAGTGTCCGCCTCCGCATCGGCGCTCGCCGATTCACCCGCAAACCCCACCAGCTTCAACCAACCGGCCTTGCGAACCTTCGTCTTCCGTCCGCTCGTCCTGGCGATGCTCATCGCCACCGCACGCAGCCACGGCTTGAACGCCGCCTCATCCCGCAACCCCGACACCTTCCCCACCACCGTCGCCGCGACTTCCTGCAACAAATCATCCAGCTCTACACCGCCCGATCGCGGCATGTGCGCCAGCACAATCGCCGCCACCCAGCGCCGGTGCTGCTGCCACAGTTCCGAAAGCGCGCACTCATCCCCCCGAGTGGCGCGCGAGATCAACGACCGTCCATGTGCGGACAAGTCAAACACCGACAAGTCGAGGGCCGCCGATCCAACCGCCAGATCAGAACGCTGTCCCGAAACCAAGCCTGAAACCAAGCCTGAAACCTGATCCGCAGCCATATCCGCCGCCGCTGAGTTTGGGTCCCGCAGGCTCAAGCCGACCTCCTGATACCACCACACCATGATGCGCGAATGCGAACCGCCCGTCACAATACTTGCCCGTATTTCAAAGGGTCGTCGTGAAGAGCAATGTTCACCGGCACGCAACACAATGGTTGCACGGGTCAGGGGCCTGGTCATTTATCGGACATACGCTGGGCACGAACGTCTTGTCGAGCATTTCCACTCAAGCCAAGGCGCGCACAGATGATGAACGCGGCCAAATAGATGACGACCGTGCCAGGAATATGGGACCATTCCCAAACCAAGCCCTCACGGCGAATCCATAATGACGCGGTGAAGTTTGACATCAACAGCAAACTGGAACACATCGCCAGAACGCTCACCGCCGCAACGTACACCCGAGTTCGCCAGTTTGCTGCAGCCAAAAGCACGCACCCGCCAGCACACAAACTCGTGGGCGTACACCAATACACGACTTCGTAGTGATGCCCATCGGTTGCGAACTCCAATGAACCCGTGTACCGTACGGATGAGGGTCCAAACCATCGCGCCGCGGCTGTATATGCGGCGAGGCTTGCTTGCGACGAAAGTCCGGCAATATACAATCCCCAGATCACCGACTGCATCGCAAACATGGTTGCAAGTCGCCAGACTACCGAGCGCTTCATGCGCCATGCCTTTCACATATGTTCATCGTGATAGATCATGCTATTTCACCGGGTACTGGGCGTTGTCCGCTGAATACAGTATCATCCGCCTCCGATGGCTTTCTTCAACACGACCGATTGTTCCAGCAGCCCCGATACGTCTTCACCAAGCCGCTTGGCCTCTCGAGTCCATTGCACTTCCCTTTCACCAACCACGCCTCCACGGATCGCGCCATCCACGAGCTGGCGCAGCAATCGTCCACGGTACTCGTGGCTTACCACCCGAAGACAACTGGATTCCAACCTGTTTGCAAGATCAAACTTTCCCATGGCTACGAGCATCGAGTAAAGACTGCCGATGCTTTGACATGTGGATTTAAGATCAAGGTCGCTCTCATACATCGGCAGGGAATGCTTTGGGTACAGTCGATAAAATTCCAGGATCCTTTGTCGCTCGACCAGTGACTCGGCATAGACCTCTGGTCCGGACACGGGCAAGCTGCTGGTTTCCCATGCTAAGTTCCAATTGTAAGTTGCAAGGCTTGCGTAGAATAGTAAGTCTAAATAACGCAGCTTTGCAATGGCCCGATCTGTATCGGGAAGAGCTTCAAACCACGCCACAAACCGATCGCTATTTCTGGTCAACCCACATAAAAATGCCCAGTCACTTACCGCTTGTTCCTGGTCTATCGACAGTGGGCCTTCGATGAGCGCCTGTTTGTCCAGCCAGCCGGCAAACACCGCTCGCGCCTCCAAAGAACGCTCGGCTAATTGTGTCATCATATTGGAAGGTATGTTCGGGTACACCTTGCGATTCGACCAGTATTCTCCAAATGCGTGCGCGGCCTCAACATCGCGGCCAAATCGGGAAAGCTCGCGTCCCAGATCAGAGGCGCACTGGGCAAATCGTTTCTGATCGATGCCTCGCGCCTCTTCCATTTCCATTCGCATCTGATCCGCAAACGTCTTGCCCGAATCAAGTGCTTTCAAATACCGCAGAATCTCCGCCGCGGGCCGAAAACTGTGGAGAACGTTCCAGTTCCCGGCGTCATCGAGGGCCGCTATCGCCGGTACGCCCTGGGTTCCTAACGAAAGCTCGAAGCGAACATCCCCGTGAACATTTGACCGCAGCGCGACGGCCCTTTCCCGCAACCATTCGCGGATCTCGGGTGCGGGCCAGACCTGAAGGTCCATGTCCTGGCACGGTGGGCACCACGGGGCATGGATTGAAACAACCACGCGCCTGCCCGTTCGTGCGGCTTCGGCGCGGGCAGCTTCAATATCAAGTTCGACAAACTCCGGGATGGGGAACGTCTCCGCACCGTTTTCGATTTGCTCAGGGATCGCCGCAAGAGGCCGGGGCTTCGCACAGGCGCTGACGACGATCGCCAGGGCCATGCCGATCAGACCAAGCCGGACCTCCAGCGTCACCCGCAGAGGAAGCGATGCGATGTTCGTCATGTGACCTTTCGGCGGCTAATCAGTATGTACATCGTAATCGTAGCCACACCCGTGCCGAAGAAAATGGCTGGCCAGACACCACCGGCCGGTTCATTTGCAGGGGGCAGCGTGGTTCGCCGCTCAAACCATGCACACCTCTCGGGTGGCGTCACCGGCTGCGAACCAACAACAGATGTGCTGTTGGTCTGTATTGGACATACGTTATGTTCCCAACAGTCGGGGTTCGTACATCCTCCATCGGTCCAGACTGTGCCGCCACTTCTTGTTGCACCTCAACATCGGCACGTAAGATTTGACGGTGCCGTTCGCTCTGGTGGAACAGGAATTGGTACCTGTATCGGTATCGGCTGCGCGTCACTGTCCATCCCGCCCTTCCGACGTACCGCCGATGCCTCACGCTCAAGCCGTCCGTATGGAATCACCCGCGGATTTTCCAGCCAAATGCCCGGAATCGTTCCGGCGGGCGCACTTCCCGCCACCTGTTCAATCCACAACCCCTGAACCGTTGGCGCGTTGTATACACGCAGGTCCACTTCGGGTTGATCCGGCAAAACCAGATGCACGATCATCTCATCGGCATCAATCCTTGTGATCGTGGCGGTACCCGAGAAGACGACCAAGTGCGGATCAACATTCAAAACCTGAAACACCCCATCTGTGTTCCACCAAAGCTCTTGGCCGCCAGCCATTGGGACTGTGCAGTTGTGTCGCAGTCCGCTCGTATCCACCGGCAGCCCAAACAGATCAAGCCGTTCCAGAAAGGTCGCCGGCTGAATGATGCGCGTGGACCTGTTCGGTGTGCCCGGACTGAATGGTTGTCCTCCCGGTTGTGCCGCCACTTCATGGGCCGCCACCGCACTGAGCATCGTGATAGCCACCGCCAACACATTCTTTGACAACAGCAAGACGTGAACTCGCATATTTACCTCCTTTTAGGACAGAACTGAACATCCCCTGATCCTCGCGGCCCAATCGTCCGCAAAGCTCAACACACCCATGAAGCGTCGTACGCCCCACGTCGTGACAGTTACCTCGATCAATTCTTTCCTCTATGCCGCCTGAAGCGCACCTCCCCCCGCCTCACCTCACTGCCCACTACGCTTCTCCCAATCCATGCCCCCCCCACCCCCCCCACCCTCCCTACCCCCCTTA
>JBBSBC010000061.1:0-18858 GCA_038251595.1 Phycisphaerales bacterium
AACCCGGCAGCGTTCTCCCACATCCACCCAGCAAGCACGCACGCTCCGCCCAGGCTGACGATCATCCCCAGTCTGTGCCCAGTCACGCTCGCACCATCGGTCGATCGACGCCTCGCGATCAGCACCGTCCAGTATCCCATCAGCACCGTGACGGTCGCGGTAAGCGTGCCGAGCAGGCCTTCGGGGTCCATCGGGCCGTGCTTGTAGATGTGGTCCGTACCGATCGTGAGTCGGTCAATCCAGCCAGAGAAGTTTCCATCCGGCGTGAGCGTGCCCGGCTCATAGCCGGGTGTGGATGCCCATCGCAGCAAGGCCGCGTGGCCCAGCAGAAGCGTGGCGCCGAACGCGACTTGTCCCGTCGCCCGCAACACGCGGGTCAACGCGAACGCCGCGGCGTAGCACAGGGCGATCCGCTGCAGCACGCCCATGAACCGAAGGTGCGACCAGTCGATCTCACGACGGACCATCATCGACGAGGCATTCAACATCAGGCCGAGGGCAAAGAGTGTGCCAGCGCGTCGGAGCATCCTGAACCAGACCCGACTGGTGGCCGGCTTACTTTTCGAGAGGCCCATGGAAGCACCGACGATAAACAGGAAGAACGGGAAGATCAGGTCTGTCGGCGTGCAGCCGTTCCACTCCGCATGGTCCAGCGGCGAGTACACATGGTCCCAGGAGCCCGGGTTGTTCACAATTACCATGGCCGCGATGGTGAGGCCGCGGAATACGTCCAGCGAGGCGAGACGGGGCTGAGTTGGCGGCAAGGCGGGCGTGGGCACAGGCAGCAGCATACCCGGTGCATCAGTATTGCACAGTAGATCAAACCTCTTGGTATCATTCACGCTGGAGGTATCATGTGACTGCATCTCACGGTCGAGTTCGCGTAGTTCAAGTTGTATTCGTAGTGGTCGGTCTGATTTGGGTGGCCGGTTTGGCGGGCTGTCAAACGCGGGGCGGTCCGCCCATCGGCGAGATACTCGCCGCCAATCCTGCCAAGTTCGGCGGCCTGACCGCCGCGCCCGGAGTGTTCCGTCTCCAAGTCCTGCTCTCAGAGGTTGTCGATGACAGTCGAGGGCACGCAAAGCTGCGGCGCTCGGAGTATCGGGCGGGCGCCGAGTACTTCTACCCGGCCAGCGCGATCAAGCTGTGCGCGGCCGTGGCGGCGGTTCAGAGCCTTGAGACCATCAAGGGGATGACGATCGATAGTCCGCTGGTGTATCACCCATTGTTCGCGAACGAGAACATCCGTGACCGCGATCCGTCCAATCTTGACGGCGGCGTCATCACGCTTGGTCACGAGATCCGCAAGCTGTTTCTCGTTTCCGATAACGAATCGTTCAACCGGCTCTACGAGTTCGTCGGTCACGGCGAGATCAACGAGCGGATGCACGCGGTCGGACTCGCGTCGGTCGTAGTAAACCACCGACTGTCGGTCGGACGCTCGGCAGAGGAGAACCGGCGCACGCCGCAGATCGACATCGGCTGGCCGTCGGGTGGGAAAATGGTCTCACTTCCCGAGCGTACGAGCGATCTCATGATCCGCAATGCCGAAGTGCCCGGCCTGCGCGTGGGCGTAGGATACATGGCCGCGGGCCAGAAGCTCAATCCTGAGCCGATGGACTTTGGGACTCGGAACGGCATTTCGATCACCGATCTTCAGGATCTGCTCGTGATGCTGGCGCGCCCGGATATCGATGTCGGCAAGCGGCCGCTCTCGCTCGCGCCGGAGCACCGCCAATTTCTGCTCGATGCCATGCAGGAGCTTCCCGGAGATTCGGTCAATCCCAGATACGATCGGAAAGAATACCCCGACGAATGGGGCAAGTTCTTCCTGCCCGGTCTGCTGCGATCAGGGGTGTGCGAGAAGAGCGAGCTGCGGATCATGAACAAGGTCGGGCAGGCCTACGGCTTCACGATGGACAATGCCTATATCGTCAACACCCGCACCGGTCGCTCGTTCTTTCTGACAGCGATCATTTACACCAACGCCGACGGGATTCTCAATGATGACAAGTACGAATACGAGTCCGTTGCGTTCCCGTTCATGGCGGAAGTTGGCGAGGCGGTAGTGCGATCAATGTGGTAATGGCACTCACCGCGCGAGCAGTTGCGAGCAGAGCGCGGTGAATTTGATTGAAGCCGTCTCCAGACTGTTGATGAGGAATCCATGTCAAGAAAGGCGCCGCCGCGTCGGCAGACGACCCCCGAGCGAGAGTTCGTCTAACACTCTTGACCACTTTGATTCGCGAAAGAACAAGAAGTGCCGCAGAAACACAAGAGTCGATGCGAACGTGTGAAACGCGCTGAAGCATGGCTGACTTGTTGGCGGTACAGGTTTCTCTGAGTTGCGTCCGGTTGGACTTCTAAGCGGCAGGTCGCGCGTTTGAATCGCGCCGGGGCGTTTTGGGAAGTTCATGGCATTCGCGTCTTGCGCGAACATGCAGGTGTATGGCGTTGGGACTCAGAAATCTGGGAATACGGGCGATAGCGCTTTGATCGCTGGCATTTTCACTTACAGGATCGGCGCAGGCATTACCTTGTGTCGAGGATGAGAAGTGGAGACGAACGACGGGACATTTCGGCCAACCTCTGGCAAAAAATCCTCAGTTGGCAGGATGTTGCCATCGAATGTTGCTGCTATTTACTGCGATACTGCATGGCCCGGATTTACGCGCGATCGGCATCATCGCCGCTCTCCGGGTTGAAGTGAAGTCGATTCAACCACCACTCCATCAGCGACTGAACATCAGCGTGCCCAAACCCGAATGCAGCGCACGCGGCGTATCCATACGCGCGCAGTGTGTTGGCCCGATCACTCAGGTGCTCACTGTCTGACGCAACTTTGAAATAGGCGGCGGCGTCCTCCCACGCGACTTGATCAGTGGGTAAGGGCATAGTGAGCACTTGTTTGGCGCTGAGTTTGATGGCATCGACGCTCAGTGCGACTCCTGCGTACTTTCGCATGGCCATCGCGGAACACACCGGAGATGCCAGCGCGGCGGCCAGCTTCCAGAGCATCGCGGGATCGGCAGGAATCACGGTCAATACCGGCACGCTTGGCACGTAGCGAGCGTGCTCATCTGCGAAGACCTCGATAACTCTTGTCTGCGTGGCGATGAGCAGCTTGGGGACCAGACGTGTGGCGATCCACGGGCCGAGCGTGCCCTCGACTTCCATGCGCCGTCGATCAATGCGAGGTGCCAGCCATTTTGCTCTAAGGATCCTGCAGCAAGCAGACCCCCAACGACATTGTGCAAGATCGATTAGCCCGGTTGTAACGATGGGGGGAAAGGCCGCGAAGTCGGCCCGTTTGTTGGGGCTGAGCGCGGCATCTTCAATGAGGAACCCATGCAGGCCGTAGTACTGATCGCGGAAGTCGGCGGTGGCTTCGGCGATATCGCCCAGCGTGCCCGCAGAACTGATGCTGAACTCTGGGATACCGCTCGCGGCGGCGTTGAGGTGGGACCAGGTATCCTCGCGGGCAAGGGCATCGTTGTCGAGATTGATCGTTGGGAGTGGGGTGAAATGCGCCGTCGTTGATCGTTGCAGCGTGCTCTTGCGTGGGCCGCCCACATGCAGGGTGGGCGCGCATGTAAGGACACCGACATCCTCGAAGACCTGTTCGTTTGAAACCCATAACGATTCCAACGAGGCTACATCAAGGAGCGCTCGTCGAACGGGCGCGGCATCCCCTGTGGCGAGGAGCGATTGCGGCTGAACCATCGCCACACGCCCGCCCGAGCGGGTGATGGTGGTTGAGAACAAGAGGAAGGTGGCGGAGAGATCGGTGTATCCACGGATGGCTTCTGTACCCATTCGCCGTTGTCCGCCGGCCCGGAGGCGAATGAGAGCTGATATGCAGCGCTGCGTAGCGGTGGCTGTCTGCTGCTGGTTGAGGAATGGTGGATTGCCGAGGATGATGTTGAAACCGCTCATTGACGGATCAGATTGGCGATCGCAACATTGGCAGGAGTCTCGGCCCGCAGGGAGTGCCTCGCGCTCGCCGAAGACTTCGGGAAACTCGAGATGCCAGTGGAAGAACTGGTACTCGGCGGCGAGCCGCTGAACCCTATCTCGGATCCACGGCTGAACCGAATGTGGATGATGCTCGATCGTTCTGTAAACTCTTTCTGTGATCGCATCGCACTCTCCCGTGAAGCCAATAGGTACGCGGGGAAGATCGGTGTCGTGCATTCTCCAGACGAAGGCCGCGCACCAGGCATCGGCGAGAAAGCGTGCGTTCTCAAAGGGAGTTTCGCGGATTGCCGCGCTGGCCAGGGTTTCGGGTTCGCTGGTCCGGTGCTTCTTCTCTTGTTTGTTCCGTTTCTTGTAGTACGTGACTCGCTTCTTGTCGTCTCCGGAGAGCGGCTTGAAAGCCTCATCCGGAATGCCCGCCTCCATGAGCTTTGGGGTTGTGCCGAGGAGCGAGTTGCCGCATTTGATGTGCGCGTCGAGGAACGTGAGCGGCCGACCCGGCTCCATCGATTCCATCCAAAGCGAGACCTTGCACAGCTCTACGGCCATTGGGTTGAGATCGACGCCGTACACGCAACGCCGGATGACCTCGCGCAGCGCGTGCTGGTGCATCAGCGGCGAAGGCTGGCCCTCGCCCTGCGTGTGGGCTCGCGCGCGTGCGAGGTGATGGGCGAGTCGATGTGCCGCCCCCACCAGGAAGTGACCCGATCCGCACGCGGGATCGCACACACGCAGGTTGAGGATGGCCATCTCAGCTTCAACGCCGGTCTTGTCCCTGATTGCGTCTGCAACAATGGGATCGAGTGCTGAGTCGAGGAGGCACTGGACCAGCGAATCCGGGGTGTAGTACGAGCCGGATATCGTTCTTTCGTTCCCGCTGAACTCAGCAAAGGTGAACTTCGCGCCATCTCCGCTGATCTGTGGCGTCAGGGCGAGCAGGCTCTCGTAGACGCGGCCAAGCTTCTCCGAGCCCAGGTTCTTGTAGCTAACGGGACGCAGCGTCTGCCCCTCGGGGGTGAAGGCGAGGTGGCGGATGGTTCTCAGGAAGTCAGCGTTCGTCAGCTCGCTACCCGCATGATCGCCAAGTTTCGGTGCATTCAGATGCGGAGTGCTGCTCGAGCTCCACAGATAGCCGCCCAGTATGGGCAGGGCGAGGTTTCGCCGCGCAGTGTCAAAACGAAAATCTCCTGAGACGGCACCGATGAGCAGATTGAACTGATGCCAGAGATCGCAGTGGTGACTGCCGCGGATCTTGGAAGCGAGCTCGCGGAGCCTTGAGACACTGTCGTGATCGAGATAGCGGGCTCGTGCCAGACGACCAGCATCCGAATCATCGTGAGGATGGAGGAGAGGCAGACCGTCGAAGGTGCGGTCTTCAGCCACGAAAAGGAAGATGAGCCGGTAGACCACGCGCATGAGCTCGCCGTGGAAGGCAGGCAACGAGAGGACGCCACTTCGGAGTGACTCTCGAAGCGAAACGTTCTTTGGGTGTCCAACAAGGCCTTGTCCAAGCGCCTGCAGGGCGCGTTCAACGCCTGCACGAAGATCACCGAGTGCCAGCGCTCCCTGCTCCGTGGCGATCCTGTTCCACTGTTCCAGCCAGCAACTCTCGGGCTTCTCGCCGTCGAGCGGGGCGAAGCGGGTGGCGTGAGCCGTCAGCCACAACACCGTGAAGTCCGAGTAGACCTCACCGGCAAGCATCGACTCCAGATCAAACTCAAGGAAGGACTGGCGCGACGAAGCTTTGTTGTCTCGCAGAATTCGCAACTGCAGACCGTTCGACAGGAGGGCCCACATGTGCTTGTCACTGCGGTTCAAGAAGTTCTGGACGTGCCCGTGCGGAGTCGCAGCCGCGGCTCTCCGAACACCGGGAGTGCGGCGGTCGAGGCTGAGATTGCAGCCGACAAGGTGAACGGTCGTCTGTGCGCTGAAGCGGCTGATCGGATACGCAGGGTCGTCAACCTCCGCACCAGCCGAAGGTTGAAGGAAAACAAACCCAAGTTCACGCAACAGCGGTAATGACCACTTGTCATTGGTCAGATTGGTTCCCGGCTCTCCGGAAGGCAGCTGTTTCGCCGCGGAGCGAAAGTCCGCCCAATGCCGACGAAGGAGATTCCATGATCGCGTAATGACCTCGTTCAGATGTTCGCGGGGCGCTAAGCCGTAGTCCTCAGGCTTGGTTCCCGGCAACGCGGCCTTCGGATCGACAACGCGGCGCAGAAGATCCGTAGCGAGAAGTGCGCCATCTGAGCGGATCGTTTGGAAGTCAAACCTGGTTCGTGCCATAGCGATTTCAGCTTCAGATCAAGACAAAGCCAACACGCCGTCGATGATTGTTCGGCATGTATGAGATCCAGACTCCTGGACTTACTGTTGGCACCCGATGCAACCTCGGATGTGAAGGGGAACGGTATGGGCTGGATGACTTGGAATGCCGGCCATCTTTCAGCTCCATCACACACCATCCGTTGAGCGGCATCTTCTAGGTGCGGGCTGGTCCGCACGGAGATACTTCCCATGATGTACGGTCACTCGATTCGGATCTTCATTCTTGTGCTCGGTTTGGCGCTCGTCCCGGCCCCATCGGCGCTCGGTGCGAACCAAGACAATAACGCGGCCCGCGCTACTGGCGTGTCTGGGCGCTTATGGACCCGAGCACCGACGTGGTGCTCCAGGGGGTTGATGCCAAGGCGCTCGGCGATCCGGCATGGCGGCCAACTCCTGAGCAGGGCGCGGCAGCGGCGAGCGTTCAGACCGACCTCTTCGAACGAGCCTCCAAGATGCCAGAGTGCGACTTCGGCCTTGACCTCCGCGAAGACGGCCCCTTTGCGGTCATTCCCCACCTCGGCTCATTCCGCACATCCGTCAAGGCGATGATGGTGAGCGCACGGGCCGAACTCGACGAGGGGCGGATCGACCAGGCCGTGGGGCGCATAGCAGCATGCTTGCGGGCCTCCACCCAAGTGGGGCACGACGATATCATCATTCAAGCGCTTACACGCAGGGCCATGTATCTACTCGTCGCCCCCGTGCTGGCGGTGGCATCACCGAGGCTGTCGGCAGCACACAAGGCGACGCTGCATGAGGCCCTCGTGGCGTTCACCGACGACGATCCGTTCCGGATTGCCAGCGCGATGAAGAGTGAGCGGAACCAACTCGTCCCATGGATCGAGAAGGTCGTCCAGAATGGTCCCGGACCCAAGCTCGACGCCGTGCTTTCAGCGCTCTCGCTCGGTCCAGAAGATCAGAAGCGTGCCAGAGAGCTCGCCGCCGATCCGGCGCGGGCGGCGCAGGAGCTGCAGAAGCTCGCCGCGTTCTATGATGAGGGGATTCGAGTCAGGACTGAAGCGACGCCCGCCGTCCGTGCGACCGAGCTTGATAAGCGCGTTCAACAAGGGGAGTTCGGAGTGATGGCGTCGTTCTTCTTCGCCGATTTCGGCGGGTTGGGCGAGCGCATCACCGAATCGCGTCACACACTCGCCGATGCCAAGACCTTGGTTGCGAAGACAAACCGATGAACGATCCTGGCAACGAGCGAAAGCTATTGCGCGCGTGCCGGCGGGGCGACGGCACTGCGGCACGCTGCCTCCACGCCCGGATGTTTCCGATACTTGCCGTCGCAGCCAACCGCGTTCTGGGCGACCGCTCGCTGGCGGAGGACGCCGCCCAGAACGCGCTCCTGCGAATGCTCCGCACGCCGACGTTTCGTGTCGATCTTGTGCGCAACCCCCGCGCATGGCTCCTGACGCTGGTGATACGTGAGGCACTGATGCTCCGCCGGTCGGCGCGGCGTTCGGCATACCGCGACTCGCGCCGTGCCATTCCCAAGCGAGCAGAGGTCGAAACTCCTGAGCACGACCAGCTTGCCGACGCCGTTGAATCGTTAGAGGGGCCTCTGCGGGAGATAGTTCTGTTGAAACACGGTGCGGGCTTGAGTTTTGACGAAATGGGCAAGACACTCGGTGTGAACCGCGACACACTGGCTTCACGGAATCGGAGGGCGCTCGTGCTGCTCCGGACGGCCCTTGTTGAGCACGAAGCGGACGAGAAGGAGAAGAGCGATGCGCGATGAAATCGAATCACGACTCGATCAATGGGCCGATTCCTCGGCTGATGCTGCTAGGGTGTTCGTTGAGCACGCACGGGCCGCGGGCGCGAAACGCCGCCGGAACGCACGGTGGACGATCGGGTCTCTGGCGGCGCTATCGATTGCCGGTGGAGTGCTAACGCTGACCTGGGACTCCTTGTCCGAGCGGCCTGCCAGGCGAACGCCTTCTTCGCTGGCGACGGGGCGCGCCGAGTGGGGCATCGCCGTTTCCGCAATACTAACTGGCAGCGTTGGCTTCACCGAGTTCGCCTGTGTGCATTACAGACGCTGATTCGAGGCGGGATGGTTCGTACTCATTGCGCTGCGGGAGGAGTTTGGATCATGCAACGTCGTCGCGAAGTAAAGCCGGTTCATAACTATCGCGGCGGTCGAGTGATCACCACCACCAGCGCACCATCGCGGAGTACAAGGGGATTCCCAAGATGATGTTGAACGGGAACGTCAACCCCAGAGAGAGGGAGACGTAGAGTGCAGGGTCGGCCTTCGGGATCGCCAGCCGAAGCGCAGCTGGTGCCGCAATGTAGGACGCCGATGCGGCGAGCACGGCGAAGAGGACCGCGTCGCCTTCGCCAATCCCAAGTTGCTTCGAGGCCACGATTGCCAGTGCGGCGTTGACGAGGGGCGCAATGATCGCAAACGCCAGCAACATCCGAGGTGCTCGAACAACGTTCCGCCACCGTCGCGCGGCCATCAGACCCAAGTCAAGCAGGAAGAACGCCAGTGCACCGGGGAAGGCATCCGTGCAGAGCGGCTTGAACGCGGCGTAACCTCTCTGACCCGTTAGAACTCCGACAACGATGCTCCCGAGCAGCAGCAGAACAGGGCCATTCAGTAGTGATTCGTGAAGCAGGGTGGACAGTCGAGGCGTTCCTGCTCCACCAGGATCGATTCCCGCTGCTGCGGTTGCCTGTTCCTCGCGATTCCGGTTCTTGTCGAGACTCAGAAGAATCAAGGACAGAACGATCGCCGGCGACTCCATGATCGCCATCACAGCCACCATGTGTCCGCTGAACGGCGTGCCGCTCTGATCCAGCGACGAAGAGGCGGTGAGGAACGTGACCACGCTGACTGATCCATAACAAGCCGCAATCGCCGCGGCATTTCGTACAGCCACAATCCGGCGAAGGGCGAGGTATGCCCAAGCGGGAACGACAACCGAGAGTGTCAATGCCAAAGCAACGGCCTTCATGGTGTCCGCTGTAAGCCCGCTTGCAACAAGCTCAACACCGCCTTTGAAGCCGATCGCCCACAAAAGATAGAGCGACAAGAGTTTGGTGGCGGCTTTGGGAATGGCGATCTTGGAACGGACCAGCACCGCGATGACGCCAAGGAAGAAAAAAAGAACCGGAGGGCTGATCGAGAGCAGGCCGGTGGCAGCATCAGTGCTGGTTGCGCCGAGTATCCCAACGGTCAGGTCATGCATCTGCGGCTCCGTGAGGATCGGTGGCTGGTGAAGGAATCTATCGGTGCCGGGGCCAATTGACTGGAAACGCCAGGGAGGTGCAGGTCATCTCCTGCCAACTCGCCTTGGTGCAGTTTATCCGCGATTCCCTTCGATGCAGACTTCGACGGCATCACCACGTTCAGCAGCAGCTTCAGACCGTCGACCGGGTACCGCATTCTCGCGATTGGCCAGCGTCTCGGTACTCAGCATCTCCAGACGGCGCCACGACGGCCACTCCTCCCCAGAAATCCTCGATGTCTTCACTCAAGTCGGCGCGCCGCCCGATCACCCGTTCGTCACTTCCTCGCGAGGTTCACCCGTTGATGAGGGGGACCGCATCCCCCGGTGCGCCCGGCACATAGTGCAGGGGAGCATCGGTGCCGAGCGGAAGGCCGGTGTAGTACCACACCAGCAAGAACGCCGTCCAAGCAATACCAAAGACCAGCGAATAGGGAAGCATCAGCGAGATCAGACTCCCGAGTCCGGCGTCCTTCTTGTATTTTTGAAACGCTACCAGGATGATCAGCAGGTAGCTGTTCAGCGGCGTGATAATGTTCACAACGCTGTCGCCGATGCGGTACGCGGCCGTCGTCAGTTCCGGACTTATGCCCACCATCATGAACATGGGAATGAAGATCGGGGCCAGCACGCCGAACTTGCTGAGCATTCCGCTCATCACAAAGTCACCGAGCACAACCAGCAGCACGAAGAGAACGATCAGCAGAGGCACCGGAAGATCGGCCCGCACGAGCAACGACCCGCCCGCGTACGCGAGCATGCGGTCGAGGCCGGTGTACTGGAAATAATTGACAAACTGGCCCATAAAGAAGGCAATGGCCAGCACGGGCACAATCGTGCGGATGCCGTGGTAGATCGCCTCGATGAAGTCGGCCTGCTTGCGCAGCGCACCGGTGACAAGCCCGAACGCCATCCCCGGCAGCAGGAACATCAGGAAGATCATTGGGACAATTACCTGCGACCAACGGTCTCCTGCCCGCTCGCCCGGTGCCGGCACACCGCTGGCCAGCGACGGCTGCCCGGTGCCGTGCAGCGGCGCCCCGGGGATGAGGATGGCGAAGGCGAAGCTGCAGAGCACGACAACCGCAACCAGGCCCGCCCACGCCAGACCTCGTTTTTCGACAGGCGTGAGGGCCAAGTCGGTCACGGCCGAGGAATCGCCGCCGGCCGCGAGGGACTGGCGCTTCAGGCGCGGCTCAACGATGCGATCGGTTACGAACCAACCCGCAAGCATTACCACGATACTGCTGAGGGATTTGAAGTACAGATTGTGCGTGGCATCGACCGCGTGATAGTCGGGATCGAGGATGTGCGCGGCTTGCGTAGCCACGCCGGCGAGGAATCCGTCCGCCGCCGTGGGAAACACCCCCGAGCCGAAGCCGCCCGCCACGCCCGCGAATGCCGCGGCCAACCCGGCGATTGGCGAGCGGCCGATGGCAAGGTACAAAGCTGCGGCCAGCGGCGGCAGGATGATGTATCCGGCATCCGAAGCGACCGACGCATTTGCCCCGATGAGCACGATCATCGGCGTGAGGAATCGGCGCGGCGTCATCAGGGCCAGCCATCGCATCAGCGCCCCGAAGAGGCCGAACTTCTCCGCCAGGCCAATGCCGAGCATCGACACGAACACCAGGCCCAACGCCGGCAGTCCCGTGAAGTTTCGGACCATGGACGAGAGCATCCAATAGAATCCATCGCTCGTCAGCAGACTCTTGGGCCGCAGTTCGACGGGTGCCCCGCTCTTGTCGGTCTGTCCCACCAACGCAACTTCAGGCCTGCCGCGGTCATTGAGTTTGGGAACCATCGAAGGCTTTCCGGCCGTGTCCTGAACAGGCAGCCCGGCGCGATCAAGTTCCGGCGCCAGGACAACCGTCGGGATCACCGGCTGGACTCTCCAACGGGCGGCGGAGCCCAACGCGGATACCAGTACCACCAGAGCTGCCAGAATGGCAAACAAGATCGCGGGCTCGGGCAGGCTGTTGCCCACTCGTTCGATGTGGTCGAGGATGGTCTTGGACCTGTGCGGTCTAGCTGAAGGATCCGCCATGTGAACCTCGGCAAGACAGAGGAAGGGAAGAATCGGCAGGAGGAAGCGATGCTCGAAAGCAAGACAGAGCGGAACTGACTAGCCATTCCGCAGCTTGAGGACCTCGCGGGCGTGTCATGCATCAACGCGCCCTGGCCGGGGTCTTGCGGTGGGTCCGCGCGGCTCCTCATCGCGGGCGTTGAGGATTGCATCGAGCTCTCGAACGAGTTCACGCACACGCCGCTCGCTGGTATCCGGCGCGAGCAAGCGGTGCTGCTCGATGTCCTGTACCTTCTGGTAGTTGTTGATGACGGCACCAACGATGAGGTTCACGAGCAGGAATGTCGCCACCACAATCCAAGACACCTGGTAGGCCGTGAACGCCCCCAGTGGATGACCTGATTGCGCGAGTTCGTAGCGCATCTGGGTCCAGTCATCGCCGGTGAGGATGCGGAAGAGCGTGAAACACGTCTCATGGATGCTGGTGAAGTAGGTCCGCATGGGGTGGCCGTCGCCTCCGAACAGCTTTACCCCGATGACCGCATAGACGTAGAAGAGGATCACCGCCAAGAGCGCGACGTATTTCATGCTTGCGACGGATCGAAGGAGCACATCGACGATGAGCCGCAGTTCCGGGATTGTCTTGACCAACCTCAACACCCGCAACACGCGGAGGATGCGGAGAACGGGTCCTATACCGTTTGACGCGGGAAGGAGTGCCGCGAGGATGATGACAAGGTCGAAGATGTTCCAACCGTTGCGGAAGAAGGTCGCCGTCGACTCGCGAGCGAGAAAGCGAAGAACGATCTCCACGACAAAGATGCCGACGCAGATCGTTTCAATCGCGGCGATGGCTCGGAGCGATGTCGCATCGGTCAGGTAGGTGCTCAGGCCGATGAGCATGGCGTTGAGCACGATGACCACCACGACAAAGTTATTGAAGATCGCGGACTCGACGAGCCTGCGTATGCGCATGCCAGATTCTCGCTCAGTGTGCGGGTTCATGGTTGACGACTTTGAAACCATCGCGTTGTACGAGGTGCGGCAGGGTGGTGCTCGTTCATCCCTTAGTTGTCTCGCCTGCCTGATAGCATGGTCACGAGATTGTGCCCGCACCGCGGCGTGTCGTTACTTCTTCGGTCGTGAACTCCCGTCCAACGCCGCCCTCGACGGTATCGCCAAGCTCAGCACGGTTGCGAGTGCCAGTGTGCCAACGACGACCAAGAGTGACACCGTCGTGTCGATCTTGATGGGGTCGGCCTTGGCCATGCCGATCACATCCAGATAGGGCGGCACACTCAGCAGCAGCAGCTTCACACCGACGAAGGCCAGGATGAGAATCAACGCCGGCTTGAGGAATCGGAACTTCTGTATCAACGCCGCCAGACAGAAGTAGAGCGCCCGCAGCCCGAGGATCGCGAAGATGTTGCTCGTGAACACGATGAACGGGTCAGGTGTGATCGCGAAGATGGCCGGGATCGAGTCGACTGCGAAAACCAGGTCGGTGATCTCAACCATGATCAGGGCCAGGAACAAGGGCGTGATCGCAGAGGTCGCGCTCAGCGAGCCGGCCGGTGCCGAATCCATCGTCTCCTTGCCGGCCGCGTCTTTCGTGTAGGTCGGCTTGAGGGTCCGCTTGGTGAAGAACTTCTGCCCATCGTAGAACTCGGTCACGCGGAAGAACTTCTTGCACAAACGCACCGCGATGTTCTGCGAGACATCGTTGTGACCCTTGATGAGGGCCATCTTGAGCGCCGTCAGGATCAGGAATCCGCCGAAGACGATGAGGATCCACTGGTACTTCAGGATCAGCCCAGCGCCCAGGAAGATCATCCCGCCGCGCATGACCAGCGCGCCGATGATGCCCCAGAAGAGCACGCGGTGCTGGTACTTTGCCGGCACCGCGAAGAATGTGAAGATCAGCGCGATGACAAAGATATTGTCCATCGCCAGCGACTTCTCGACGACATACCCGACGAGGTACTGCTTGGCCGCTTCGAATCCGCCCACCTCGCCGGAGACGATAAGCGGCGCTCCGGCCTTGATCGCCTCCGTTGTGCTGTACTTGGCGGTCTCCAATCCCAGCCCAAGCCAGTGGTTTTCGTACGCCATGTACACAAACCCGCTGAACGCGACGCCGCAGGTTAGCCAGATCGCCGACCATGTGATCGCTTCCTTCATGCCGACCTCGTGGGCCACCTTGTGAAAGACCCCGAGATCGAGGGCGAGGAAAACGATCACGAGGGCGATGAATGCGACGTACGCCCAGATCTTCAGGTCGGCCGGGTTCGACGTCGCGGTGGTAGCAAGCAGCAGCAGTTCATTCATGAAGAGATCACATCCTTGGCCCGCACCTGCTCATAGAAAGCAGGCGCAGCGCACCGTCACGATAAAGTGTTGGTCTCGCCAGTGGCATCGGTCCGCGCTCAGAAGCGAGGAGGACCAACGCCGCAGAAGGGCCGGGAGGAGCGAGAACCGCTCCTTCCGTGTTGACGACCCGTTCTACCCACATCGGCGGGCGGCTACTCCCCAACAGAAAGCTTGGGTCCATGGTAGCAGCAACGCTGCCATCGAGAGAGCGGGGTCCATTTGAGTCAACCGTACCCGGCGAACAAGCACGGCTCGTGGGCGTACATGCTTCAGCTTTAACGCCAATAAGGAGACTTTTCGTGGAAATCACACTTTTCGACGGAAGCATCAAGACCAGCGAGGCTCAGCACGACTATATCATGAACAAGATCGGGGCCGCTGCGGCACGACTGAAGGATGCGCTGTGCACCGTCGAGGTCCGCCTTGTGGATCTCAACGGCCCCAAGGGCGGGCTCGACAAGCAGTGCTCGATCGTGGTGACTCCGCCCGGGCAGGGGACGCTGCGCGTGGAGGAGCAGGCCGCAGACTACTACGCGGCCATCGATGCCGCGGCTGCAACTCTCAAGAAGGCGCTCGCCAGGGCACTCGAGAGGACCAAGGCCAACGGGCCGCGTTGACCAACAGCATTCATGGCTTCACCCGCCCGGCACCGCTCAGAATCACCCTGCGACAATCCAACCCAGTCGAACCTGGGTGCTCGCGCGGTGCCGCGGTCATTCTGGCCCTTGCGCCCATGACCCGTGCATCCGTTTGCATGACGCGAACGAACCACCTGCCTTTAGGAGTCCAGTATGCAATATGCCCTCGTCGTCGCGTCCGCACTTTCTCTCTGCTCCATCGCTGCGGCTCAGCCCGTCAACATCGAGTTCGATGCCGGCGTGGCCGGATGGCGCACGGTGCTCGATGGAGTCATGGGTGGACGCTCCACAGGGCGCGTGATGCAACCCGAAGCCGGCATTCTCCGCTTCTCCGGTGAGTTGTCGCTGGAGAACAATGGCGGATTCTCGCAGATACAGACAACAGTCCCGGAGGGTTCATTGAAGGAGGCTACGGGCATTGAAGCGCGAGTCCGTGGCGATGGCCGGACGTATCAGTTCGATGTGCGCTGCTCGGACGTGCGAATGATGGCCGGGAGTTTTCAGACAAAGTTTGAGACCGTGGCGGGCGAGTGGGTAACGCTCCGGCTGCCCTTCGAGCAGTTCCGCCTCTACAGCTTTGGCCGCCTTGTTCCCAACGCTCCGAAGCTCACCCCGGCACGCGTCGAGTCGATCGGAGTGACCCTGGCAGACAAGAATGCAGGGGCTTTTCAGTTGGATGTCGATTTCGTCCGGGCGATGAGCCCCGAGGGCCAAGCGCCGACGACCGGCTCGGACTTGCCGAGCATCGCGAAGAGCGCCGACCTGACAACGTTTCTCTCACTCGTCGAAGTGTCCGGGCTGCAACTGCCCGCCGACGGCCGCGTCACGGTCTTCGCTCCGACCAACAAGGCCTTCGCGGCGATTCCCCCCGAGACCGTGAAGTTCTTGACAAGCGAGCAGGGGCGTGCAAAGTTGGTCGCGATTCTCAAGCATCACATCCTGCCGATGGCCATCGACTCGGGTTCGCTCCTGCAGCGTCGCGGCGTTGTCGCGCTCTCAGGCCAGAACCTCTCCATTGATGGAGAAGGGCTGACCATCGCGGGCGCCTTGTTCTTGAAGACTGATGTGCCGTTCGACAAAGGCATCGTGTACGTGATTGACCGCGTGATGATGCCGGAAACTCGCTCGATCGCCGAGATCGTGAGCCAGGACCCCCGACTCGCCACGCTTCTCAAGGCGGTCACAGCGGCGGGCCTTGCGACACAACTCGGCGGTGAGAATGGGGGGCCTTGGACATTGTTGGCCCCGTCGAACGAGGCGTTCGACTCCCTGGGTGAGCAGGCGATCAAGGCTCTCCTGGCGGACCCTTCACAACTTGCCAATGTCCTGAGCGCCCACGTGATCCCCAGCCGCATCCGTCGCAGCGACATGCTTGCCCAGCGATCCGCGCGAACGCTGCTCGGCCGCGACACGGTCTCCTTCTCGCTCGTCGTCGGGAAACTCGCGGTGGCTGGCACCGGGATCATCACGGCGGATATCGAGGCCTCCAACGGTGTCATCCACATCATCGACAGGGTGATCGTCCCGGGTCCGCCCGCTGCCCGGGACACACCCGCGGAAGGGATGAAGGCATCCGCTGCAAGTGTTTCGGGGCTTGTCGAACTGGCGATCGAACGGGGTGTCCCGATTTTCAATGACGGCAAGCCGGAAGCGTGCGCCGCGATCTACGAGGTGACGATCACCGCGCTCATTGATCTGGCGTCCGAAACTGTTGGAAACGACGGCGTTGAGCGTTTGCGCCTAGCCCTCGCGGAGGGCCAATCCGAGAAGGACGCCACGAAGAACGCGTGGATCTTTCGCCGGGCGATGGACCGCGTTTACCAGGATGCGACTTCTCAGCGTTCGCGTTGATCGCCCGAAACGCCGCTCCGAGCCCGCTCTCGCTCGTCAAGGAATGGTCGCTGAGGACCTTCCGAGCGGCGTGAAGCGCCCTCGCACGGCCGAGTTCTCGGGTACTCTTGACCTCGACCATGCCCTCACTGATGTTCAACTTCTGGGTCGATCTCTCGCTGCTCGCGGTCCTCGCGTGTCTCCTGATTTACGGGATCTTCGACACGCGGTTTCAACTGGCGCGTCGGACAGGGACGGCCGCCGTCGCGCTGCTGCGGCGCAACTCACGCCGACTGTGGGTCTTGATCGCGGGCACCTCAGTGATCCTGCTCGGGATCGTGATCTCGCCCTTGCCCGGGCCGGGACTTAGCGTGCTGGGTCCGCTGGGGCTGGCAATCCTCGCGAGCGAGTTCGTGTGGGCGCGGCGGTTGGCGGTTCAGATCAAGGAGCGAAGCGGGCCACTGCGCGAGGTGACGCAGCGAGTCGCGGACGCATCGTCGCGGCGGATCGTGATCCCGGTGTGTGTGATGTACTGGTGCGCGGCGGTGTCACTCGCGGTTTGGACACCAGTGCCGGCGGTGATGCTCTGGCCGGCGGCGTCGATCCTGTTCACACCCGTGTTCCTCTGGGCGCACCTGGTGTTTCGCGCCACACGCGGGTGAAGTGACCATGGCCAGCTCCCGACCCGGTTTCAGAGGTGAGTTCAAGCCCGTGAGAGGGCTCGTCGAATCGCTCCGGCCCGCTCACACGAGCAGTATTTCTGATAAAGGAACAACCCTCTCCCATGCGGAAGAGGGTTCTTCTCGATAGCGAATACAGGATGGATAGCCCCGAGCGAGGCCCGATGACCGAGCAACCGTGGAGAAACGGCGCGATGAGGAGTTTCAGGATTTCCGCGAACGGGCCATCGAAAACTCGATGGCGCATCGGAAGAGCGGGGTAGGAGGTTGCGACGGTCGGGAGTAAGCCCGGCACCAGTGGTTCAGCCCGCAATGACGGTCGCGGGATTCGCCAATCGGGCCGAACCGAAACATGCACCTTGACGAATATAGCCGATATAGAATACTGAGACCCGAACTGCGAGCACAGCAATAGCCAGCAAGTGGAACAACCTGAAGCGGAAGATGAGCCCCCAGGCGCAGGCGCGGGTTGACGCCCGCGTCAAGGCGACGCTGCAGACGATGCCCCTCGCGGAGATCCGCAAGGCGATCGGCATGACGCAGGCCGATCTCGCCGGTAAGCTGGACGTCGCCCAAGGAAGCGTGTCCAAGTTCGAGAACGCGGCCGACATGTACCTGACGACGCTGCGCAAGTACGTCGAGGCGCTCGGGGGCAAGCTGCACCTCACGGCGAAGTTCGCAGATGGCCGGGAGCTTGAGATCGAGAACCTCGCCGAGATGGCCGCGCGCTGATCAGTCGTCGCTCGCCACAACCCGGAAGCAACACTTCCAGTCCTTGCCGTCAAGGACGATCGGTTCGCCCTCGATCCCAAGAACGCTGCCAGCGACTTGGCCAGCGTCTCCTTGCGCTTCTAGTACTCCTTCGACGCGTTGCCCTTCTTCCAACCGATGTGCCCGTCAGCGAGGCCGAACGCCCGGAGCATTTGCCACTGGAGATTGGGTTTCTTGGTCCGCCCATCGAGCAGGTTCAAGTCAGCAGCGCTCCGCGTCGTGGCCAAGTACATCGCGAAGGTTGCATCGGCAACGATGAGTTCGCCGAGCCACCACAGGCGGTTGCCCATACCGACCGACGAAGGCGCGTTCACGAGACCACGCGCCGAGGACATCCCGTTCAACAGCGTCTCCGCATCAAGTTGCCAGAGCACGATGTCGTCATGCCGGATCGGCGCGGACTCACTCGTCTCGGGATCGACCGCGACGATGTCGTCCTCGTCGTGCACGACCACCTTGCGGCCATCGATCGTGCCCGGTCACGGCACCGACATCGCGATGAACTACGCCGCGATCGTCGCGCTGCTGGTCTCGCTCCACGGCCCCATCGCGTTGCGGCGTGTGACCCAGCGCGCAAGGTAATGCGCCCGCATCCCGCCCTGCGCCGACTCGAACGACAGCACGGTTGACCCATCGCTGACGCTCTGCACATAGCGGTACGCATTGGGATCAATCGGCGCGGGCGCGTTGGTCGGTGTGATTGCTACGAAGACCTCGGCGCGCTCGACGCCGCGCGGGCGGGCCCGGCGTGTCGGCGTGGATTCATCCACCAGACGCAGCGTGTGCGTGCGGCGGGCCGTGCCCTCCACGATCACCAGCGGCTTGCTCGCGGGTGGCACAGCTCTCCGAGCCGTGCTTCTCGTACCGTGATGCCGATGGTCGCGCGGTCGGCGTCGGTGGTCTTTGGAAACCCTTGTATAAACGAGGTGATGGGCCGGGCCTCGGCGGCGAGCGTGGTCGTGTGGTTGGCCAGGCGGGTGGCCTGCGCGTTGGCCTCC
>JBBSBC010000062.1:0-18770 GCA_038251595.1 Phycisphaerales bacterium
GGTGGGATTCGGAAGAGCTTGGCAAGAACGCCGGCGCGGCCATTGAAGGGTGCTTCTACTCCAACCATTACGCACCCGACCAACCCAACCCGACCATTCAGGCATTTGTCGGCAAATACACCAAGCAGTTCGGTGGCGTGCCGGATGGCCTCGCCGCCTTGGGATACGACGCAGCCAACATCCTCTTTGATGCCATGTCTCGGGCTAAGAGCGTGGGTGGTAAGGATCTGCGCGACGCCATTGCAGCGACCGCCGACTTCAAGGCCGTCACGGGCACCATCACCATCAACGCTCAGCGCGATGCGGTGAAGCCGGTCGTGATGGTCGAACGCAAGGGTGGCAACTGGGTGTTCAGGGCGTCGATCGAACCAACCAAGTAACGTCTTGCGAAGGACCGATTGCTAAACTGCGGACTGTTGATCCCCCAACCTTCTCGTCCCACAACCGCCGAGTCGTCCACACCTTCTCTGCACAAGCCATCACCGTGGACCAATTCCTCCAAACATTCAAGGATGCCATCGCCATCGGCAGTCTCTACGCGCTGATCGCACTCGGATACACGATGGTGTATGGCATTCTGAAGTTCATCAACTTTGCGCACAGCGATGTTGTCGTCCTCGGCGCTTGGTGTTCATTGGTGCTTGCTCGGACCCTTGAGTCTCAAGCCGGTACCCAATGGACAACCGATCAGCCAGCACCCTGGTACATCGGGATGCTCATCCTCTTCGCCGCCATGGCGTTCTGCGGGCTTGTCGGCTTCACCGTCGAACGTCTCGCCTACAAACCACTGCGCAAAGCCCCGAAGCTTAACGTCCTTATCACAGCCATCGGCGTCTCGCTCTTCCTTCAGAACGTCGGTCAGCTCGAAGGCCTCTTCGGAACCAGGCCGCGAAGCATCCCCTCTCTCCTCCCGGATCAGGCCTTGTTTTCGATCGGCAAAGTCAGCATCAATGTTCTTGATATTGTCGGGATCGGCACGGCCCTCATCCTGATGGTGGCGCTCGAGTGGCTGATCTTTCATACCAAGCTCGGGCGCGCCATGCGGGCCGTCAGCCACAACACGACCAACGCCTCGCTCATGGGCATTCCCGTCAACCGTGTCATCAGCTTCACGTTCGTTCTTGGCTCGGCCCTCGCCGCCGCCGGTGGATTTCTCTGGGCATTGAAGTATCAGCAGATCAACCAGACCGCCGACACAAGCTGGACCCTCCTCGGCCTCAAAGCCTTCGTCGCGGCGGTCGTCGGCGGCATCGGCAATGTTCGAGGGGCAATGCTTGGAGGGCTGGCCATCGGCACGCTCGAAATGTTCGGTTCTGCATACCTTCGCTCCAGCATGGCCGATGTCTACGTCTTCGGACTGCTCATCGTTGTTCTGCTCTTCCGACCCGGCGGAATGCTCGGCAAAGCCAGCATTGAAAAGGTGTAGCCGTCCCTTCATCTTGTCAGTCTTCATCTCAGGATCCACACCGAGTGCAGTCGCTTCAAGACCAAGCCCGATCCGCCCGACCAGCAACGGCCGCCGCGGCCATTCGCAGCGTATTTCCGCTGCTTGTCGGCATCGGTCTGGCCCTGTTTCTTCAACTGGTCGTCAAGCCGAACATTGGCGATTACCCGGCCAAACTCGCACTCGATATCGGAGTTGCCATCTCGCTCGCCGTCTCCCTGACAATGGTCAACGGGTTCACAGGCCAGTTTTCAATGGGCCACGCCGGCTTCATGGCCATCGGCGGATATGCCTCCGGGGTTGTGAGCTACTACGGCTCGCTCAGAATCTGGGGTCTCAACACCACCCACGGGGGGCTGCTGAGCGGCCGACCGATGTCGGTCGATCCTGGTTCCCTTCCGCTCATCGCTACCGGAGACCTCCTGTTCCTGACGGCGCTCCTGGTCGGCGGGCTGATCGCCGCGGTCACGGGCCTGATCGTTGGTCTCCCATCCCTAAGACTCCGCGGCGACTACCTCGCCATTGTCACGCTTGGCTTTGGCGAGATCGTCCGCGTGATGATTCAACAGACCTCCGAAGTCAAGAAGGCCGAGATCGTGCCGCTGGCTTCGGACAGCCCATTCGCTGGACAGCTTGTCTACACATGGAAAGACAGGGGGCAGCAAGTCGTCGCGCCTATTCACGACACTTGGTGGCTATCCGACATTCACCATGTCGGTGGCTCGCTCGGGTTCACCGGCATCCCAAAATACACGAGCATGTTCTGGGTTTACGCCGTTGCCGCAGTGACCATCTTTGTCGCGTATCGGTTGAAGCGAAGCACCTACGGCCGGGCATTTCTTTCGATCCGAGAAGATGAAATCGCATCCGAAGCAATGGGTGTCAACACAACCCGCTACAAAGTCTGGGCCTTTGTGCTTTCCGCCTTCTTTGCCGGAGTCGCCGGCGCATTGTTTGCACACACACTCGGCGTAGGTCTCTCAGCCGAAACCGCAGGCTTTCAAAAGAGCTTTGACATCATCATCATGGTGGTACTCGGTGGGCTTGGCAGTATCTCCGGCGCGGTGATCGCAGCGATCGTCGTCACCTTTCTCCCCGAGGCGCTTCGCGACATTCCCGAGTATCGGCTCATCATCTACGCCCTCGCGCTCATCCTGCTCATGATCTTCCGCCCGAAGGGTTTGTTCGGCGTCTATGAGATCTGGGACCGTGCGACTTGGCAATGGCTTCCGTGGTTGCGTCGCGGCCGTGCGAACTTCACGGAGAAGAAAGCATGAGCACACTCCCTGCCGTGCTTGATGTTCGCGGCGTGAGCAAGAGCTTTGGTGGCCTCAAGGCTGTCCAACGTTTCGGACTCCGCCTTGCCCAAGGCGATCTGATGGGCCTGATCGGCCCCAATGGCGCGGGCAAGACCACAGTTTTCAACCTGCTGACCGGTGTTTATAAGCCCGACACGGGCACCATCACCCTCAACGGAACTGATGTGACACGCCTCCGCCCGTTCCGGATCTGTCAACAAGGAATGTCACGAACATTCCAGAACATCCGACTGTTCGGCGAGTTGCCGGTCATCGACAACGTCAAACTCGGCTCCCACGTCCGTTTGCGGCAGACAATGTTCGCTTCCATCATCCGCACCCCCTTTGCCGTCGGTGAAGAGCGTGCGCTCACGCTGCGTGCGCGCGAGTTGCTCAAGTTCTTCGGCCTGGACGGCCGCGAGCACGAACAGGCAAAGAACCTTCCTTATGGTGATCAGCGCAAACTCGAGATCGCCCGTGCGTTGGCCACCGAACCCAAGGTCCTGCTCCTCGACGAACCCGCGGCGGGCATGAACTCCGGCGAGAAGGTCGCGCTTCGAGACCTGATCCGGCGCGTGCGCGATCGCTTCGGTGTCACCGTCCTCCTCATCGAGCACGACATGGGCCTCGTCATGGATATCTGCGAGCGGATCATGGTCATCGACTACGGCTTGACCATTGCCGAGGGTTCTCCTGCCGAAATCCAGACCAACCCCAAGGTCATCGAGGCCTATCTCGGCACCGCCGAGTCGGAGGCCGTTCATGCTTGAGGTCACTGATCTCTGTGTAAACTACGGCGCGATCAAGGCACTTCACGGCGTTACCCTCAAGGTCCAACGCGGCCAGATTGTGACGCTGATCGGATGCAATGGTGCTGGCAAGTCAACGACGCTTCGGGCAATCTCCGGCCTTGTCCGACCATCCTCGGGTTCGGTCACCTACCAGGGAAAGCCACTGAGCAGACTCGCACCACACGAGATCGTCAAGCTCGGCGTTGTGCAGGCCCCCGAGGGCCGCGGCATCTTCCCGAACATGACTGTTTCCGAAAATCTCGAACTTGGTGCCTTCACACGCCGCGACCACAGGGCCATCAAGGCCGACCGCGACAAGTCGCTCGATCTCTTCCCTCGATTGCGCGAGCGGCTGACCCAAAGCGCGGGCACGCTTTCGGGCGGCGAACAGCAGATGCTGGCCATCGCGCGATCACTGATGGCAAGGCCCGAACTGCTGCTGCTCGACGAACCATCGCTCGGGCTCGCACCACAGATCGTACAGACCATCTTCAAGATCATCCGCGATATCAACGCAACCGGAACCACCATCCTGCTGGTTGAGCAAAACGCAAACATGGCCCTCAAGGCCGCCCACTTTGCCTATGTGCTCGAAGTCGGTGCGATCAGGATGTCCGGACCCGCGGCCCAACTTGCCGCGAGCGACGAGGTGCGCAAGGCGTACCTCGGCGGGCATTGATACTCTTCGCCCATGATCTGGCGGACCGACCTCCTGCTTGACGCGGTTGAGACCGCCTTGTCCTCACACGAACGCCATCTTTGTGTCGAGCACGCGGTGTACGGTCTTGATGCTCTTGCCGAAATCGAGTTGCACCCGATTCTCGCCGCTGGCTTTGAACAGGCGGGCTTTGGGGTCGAGCGCGAGCAACCCTATCCGCACGAGTGGCGATCAAAGAAACTCAAATCGAATGCACATGGAGAAATACTACCAGAGCGACGTGACCGCATGCGCTGCGATCTGGTGCTCACTTCGCAGACAGGCGTGCGTATTGCCGATCCGCTTGACCTCGAAAGGACGATCCAAAGGCACAGACGAGACCTCGAAGGAAGTCTCTTTCAATCGCTCGCATCCAGCGACGAAGCGGCCCTCGTCAACCCCTCGCCTCAATGCTCTGCACCCGAGGATGCGTACTGGCTTGAGGTCAAACTTATCGCTCAGAACTGCTACAACGATGGCATTCCCGGGCCTAATACCCAGTATGCGTCAGAACTCCGCAGAACCATCAACGACCTCGCCAAGCTGATGGATGATGAGCGGGTGGTCAACGCCGGCCTGCTGCTGCTGCACTTCGGCATCAATGCCGAAGTGGCGCGGCACGATCTGACGAAACTCGTTCACGGTTACCTTGATCGCCAGTTGCCAGTCGCCGCGCCCCAGCTTCGCGTCGTGCCGATCAGGGAACGCATCGGCAACACGATCCTGACCGTCAGCCACACAGATTTGAGAAAGCTCTGACCGTGCCGTTAAGCCCCACCTGTTCAGAATCCCAGAACCTCCTCAATGGCATCGGCAGCAGCTGCGCCCGCACGAGGTCCATCCTCGAACCGTCGGCAGACCGCGTCTAGTTCACGACGCTGATCGTCGGTATACCCCGTGCGTCGCATGAACTTGATCACTTCAACCGCAAGCGGCTCGCCATCACCAAAGTGCGGAATGAACTCCGGAATAATGGTTCGCCCCCCGGTGCCCGCGCTCGCAATCAGGTTGGGAAGTGTGAAGACCTGGGTCGAGACCAGCCACTGTCCGATCAGCTTGAAGACAAACTTGTTGGGTTGATAGACCGCCACCATCGGCTTGCGTTGCTTGGCGATCTGCAGCGTAACGGTCCCGCTCACGACCAGCGCATAATCGCACCACCTGATCACCGCATCCGTATCACCCGAGACCACGTGCACGTCTTCCGGCCATCCACCCGTTTCGATCGCGATCTCTCGCAATCTCTCCGCAACCTCCGGCCGCGTGGCCGCCACAACCGCACACGTCTGGGGAAAGTCGGCCCGCAAGCGCCGAAATGCATCAAGCAGAATCGGAAAGCACGCGCCCATTTCCGATGGCCGCGACCCGGGCATGATCGCCAGCTTGGGCGTCCCGGTAAGCGAAGCCGGGAACCTGGCCACTCGATCATCGATCGCCGAAATGTCCAGCGGTTTATCAAACAATGGGTGCCCGATGAACTTCGCCGGCACACCTCGCTCAACGAACCACGCCTCCTCAAACGGCAGCAGACACAGCACCATATCCGTCAGTCGTCGCAGCTTCTTGATGCGCCACGAAGCCCACGCCCAGATCTGCGGCGCAACCAGATGGATGACCTTCAGCCCCCGCCGCTTCGTGATTCTGCAGATCGGAAAGTTGGCCGCCGGTGAGTCAACCGGTATGTGCGCCACAACACCCCGCCTTCCCTTCACATCAAGCCATTTGGCAACTCGGCCGTTGATCCGTCGGTGCTCCATAATCTTCTTGAATCCCGGCAATCCCATCACCGCATCGTCACCCGTGTGCTCCACAATGGTCGCGCCCGCGGCTTCCATCTTCGGCCCACCCCAGGCATAGATCGGCAGCTCCTCCGCCGAATACCTCTTCCGCAACTCCATGATGACCACCGCGGCATGATCATCGCCCGAAGGTTCAAAGGCCGTAAACAGCAACCCTTTCGGGGCCTCGGTTGACGCGGCGGAGTTGTCCTGATTTGAGAGTGACAAGGGACGGAGGGTAAGCCTTGATTGGTCCATCATCCGACCGCCAACTCAAAGGCCTGCCGAAGCAAGCCATGTGCTGGCCTTCTGGTCGAGGGCGTGTGCAATGTCCATGAGCGATTCGATGCTCGGAAGATGGCTCCCCCGCTCGATCGAACTGAGCTGACTCACGCTGATCCCGCTCGCTTCGCTCAAATCCTTCAGCGTCCAGCCAGCCTTCCCGCGCTGCGTGCGGGCCAGTCGAATCTGCCTGCCAAGCTCAGCACGCAGCCTGTCCTGCGGCCTCATTCCAAGCCCGAAAGCCGTCGCCGCCTGTGAGAGTGCCCGCCTCAACTCCGCAATTGCGAATGGCTTGGCAAGGTAGTCAAAGACATCACGCTTGAACGTCTGACGCATCGAGTCCATCGACGGATAGCCCGTCACAACGATCACGCACAGCCGGACCCACCGCCTGCGGATCTCCTCAAGAATCGCCTCACCGCTCTCGCGCCCCATTTTCATGTCAATCAACGCCACATCGGGGAGTTCGGTTTCGCACAACGTGAAAAACTCCTTCGATGTCGCCGCAACGCGCACGGTGTGACCATCCGACTCCAGCAGATGTGTGATGAACTGACGAAAGTCAGGATCGTCGTCGAGCGCAACGATCGACAGGGGTGGTGGTGGAGGGAGCGCTGGCTCCTCGCTGCTTGAAATCGCCGGGTCCATGCGTAACTGTATGGGCAATCCATCCATCGGGCTGATGGCTTCTGGATTGTCACAGACCCAGCACATCACAACTGCCCGATGTCACCCCTGGCATAACCATCATCCAAGCCCCCCACTTCGGTTTCAGGAAGCAGCACTTCAAACACCGCGCCCCTCCCGCCTACCGACTTGTTCCTTGCCAATATCACGCCCCCATGCTCACGAACAATGCCATACGCCACCGCCAGCCCCAAGCCCGTCCCCTTCGCATCCAGCCGCGTTGAAACAAACGGCTGAAACAGTGTGTCAAGCAGCTCCGGATCGATACCTTCTCCGTTGTCTGAAATGGTAATTGATGCCCACGGTCGGCCATCACGGATCAGCCGTTCACCAGCAACGGTAACTTCCGGCTGTGCCGCCTGCTCCAGTGCATCCACGGCATTTCTCAGCAGGTTGACAAGCACCTGAAGCATCCGATCCGAATCGCACCACGCCGTCAGATCTCCGGGTACCCCGTCGTGAATCACCACACGCCGAGCATCACGATCGAGCCCAACAAGGGTCCAGGCTTCAAAGATGAGCGGTTTCATCAGCGTCGTGGCCGCGCGATGCGGCCGAACTCGTGCAAAGTCAAGCAGACTCTCGCTCAATCGTTCCAGCCGCCCGACCACCCGCAGCATCAGCGCCGTCTCTTCACGACCCACCAACTGACCATCGCCCTTCTTATTCCTTGTAGCCCGGCCATCCTCGTTCGATTCATGCAGCCGCTCGACCAATCCCTTCAGCACCGCCAGCGGCGTATTCAACTCATGGGCAATTCCCGCGCTCATCATGCCCAGATTCGCGAGCCGATCCGCATCCGCCAGATTCCGCCGCGCCATCTCCAGCATGTGGTTCTTCCGACGCAGATCCGTTGCCACCTCCTCCAGCCTCAGCAACGCCGCCGCCAGATCCCGCTCATGTCTTCGCAGCGCAAGCACCGAGAGGTTCCGCGATCGCATGATCTCCCCCAGTTCATCCGCGGGCATCGCCGCTTGATCGATCAACTCTCCATCTCTCCGGCCTTCCTGCAGAGCTGCATCGGCATCCAGCATCGTGCGTATGGGTCCATACACATGCTGCGGCAGCACAAAGACTTCGAGTGCAAGCGCAACCAGCGCATACACGGCAAGCAGCGCGAGCGTCATCAGCACATAGAGCCGCACAACCGCCGCGCGTGCGCTGGTAAGTTCGACACTGGCCGTAATGAACAGCCCCTCTTCACCACCCTGGGGCACAAACGCAAGCGCTCGCGGTGGGCCTGCCGAAGTTCGAACCGAACCTACCGAGGATTGCGAGCGAGCGCGTGATGCATCGACCGATATGAGTGCCAGTTCTTCAGCGGTGCCCGTGCGCAATACAACACTCCCGCCGAGCTGCGCGCCGACCTTGCGAACCGTTTCGACAAGTGGTTCGGCAACCTTTGCCTCACCCGACAACCGCCGCCGCTCACCCAGCAGCATTTCGAGCACCGCCCCCGCTTCGTGCAGTTCAGCCTGAATCACAACTTCGCGAATAGCCGGGCGCATCGCGATGGCCAGCACCCCCGCAAGCACCAGCGAGAAGCACGTGTGCAGAATGACGAGTTTTTTGCGAATCCGCATCCCCGCCAGCATTCGCGAGACACCCTGCACAGGCCGTGCCGAGGTAAGTGTGCGAATTGAAGTGGGCGTTCGGGTCATTGTGCGTACACCATTGAAGGCACGCGACTACGCTCTGTCGTGAGCCGACCTTATCAACCCCGTCCTCCCCAACCAGCCAGTCAGCGACCGCCCAGCAACACCCCGCGTGTCGCTCCCCTCGGCGACATCGCTCGCGACGCCGTCTTCCGCGCTATCGCCAGGCAAGCACGGATCTGGCCCCAGCTCGACCTCGAAGCCATGCACCGCCGCGTGCCTTCTGAAGATCATCGCGATGGCTTTGCGATCGGTCAGGCCCCCATGTCTCCGCTTGATGAGGCCTTTGCCCACGCCATCTACGACGCCGTCATTCGACGCTGGATCACGCTTGCCTACCTGCTCGATGCCGAGGTGAAAGACGGCTTTGCAAAGGTCGAACCTCGAATGAAGGCCGTCCTGCTCTGCGGCGCGGCCCAAATCCTCCTCATGGACCGTGTTCCCGCACACGCATCCATCAACCATGCAGTCGAGTGGGCCAAGCGAATGGTCCGCCCCGGTGCCGCCGCGATGGTCAACGCGGTGCTGCGACGAATCGCCGGACTTCGCAACCCCGAGGCCGCGCCTCGTGAACGTGCCACCGATCGCCCCGACGAGCTACCCCTCCCCGACGGGCGCGCCCTCGCGCTTACCCGCCCCTGCCTGCCCGATGACCCCCTTGAACGTCTTGCAATCGCCACCGCACATCCCGTCATGCTCCTCCGCCACTGGGCCAGATATGTGCCCATGCCAGCCGTTCGCGCCCGTGCGCTCCATACGCTTGTTGAGCCCCCCATCATCCTCAATACCGCACACGCCGCGCCAGATTCGCTCGCCACCATCCCCGCCGAGCATCTGCACCCTCACGCCATCGAGGGGCTTTCGATCTTCTCCGGACCTCACTCGGTTCTGGTGCAGGCCCTCGATGCACGTACAGATTTCTGGGTCCAGGATCCTTCCTCCGCCGCGGCCATACGCAGCGTTGCGCACCTGAGGCCCAGGTTCATCATCGATATGTGTGCTGGCCAGGGCACAAAGACTCGCCAGCTCGCACACACCTTTCCCGACGCCGAGATCATCGCCACCGATATCGAACCCATCCGATTCGCAACCCTTCAGAAGACCCTTCACGGGTTCGATGGTGGTCGGGTGAAGGTCGAAGCGATGGGTGCTCTCAAGTCACGGTTCGGCTACGCCGACCTCATCCTGCTTGATGTTCCATGCTCCAACACCGGGGTGCTCGCCCGCCGTCCTGAAGCCCGCTATCGCTTCTCTCCCGAAAGTCTTGCCTCACTCGCCGATGTGCAACGCCAGATCGTCGCTGATTCACTCACCCTCCTCTCGGATACGCCCGGCAAGTTGGGATCGATCCTCTACGCCACCTGCTCGCTTGAGCCCGAAGAAGGCCCCGAACTCGCGAAGTGGGCCGCCAAGTGGCACAAGTTCAAGAGCCATGCCGAACGAAAAACCGATCCGCTCGGTATGCCCGGCGAGCCACCCCGAACCTACCACGATGGTGCATACTCCGTCTTACTCACACGTTGAGCGTTCGACCGATTCCCTCTCTTCCCTCCTACCCGACGCGCACCCACGGGTGTACACTCTGCGACCTCAAAACCGCCCGAGGCGACCGGTGATTTCCGGCGCGGGGCGCGGCGGGCGTGCGAGACCTCTTGGATGAAGCTCCTCGATTTTCTCTCCGTGAACTGCATCAAAGTGCCGCTGGCCGCAACCGCCAAGCAAGCGGCGATCGAAGAGCTTGTCGATCTGCTTTCCGCCTCCGGAAAGGTCAAATCCGGCTCCACACTCAAAGAAGCCGTATGGACGCGTGAACAGACGCGAACCACCGGCATCGGACATGGCTTGGCGATCCCCCACGGCAAGTGTGCGGGTGTCGAGTCCCTGGCCATCGCCATGGGCAAGCCAGCCATCCCCATGGACTTTGCAGCAATCGATAACAAGCCCGTGCGGCTCATCATCCTCCTCGCCAGCCCGCCAGACAAGACCTCCGACCACATCCAGGCACTCGCCCACATCTCCCGCCTGATGACGATGGAAGAGTTCCGTAACCGCATCTACCAGTCTACAAGTGCTGATCAGATTCTCGAACTGTTCAAGTCGCAGGAGGGCGGCGGCGGAGTTTCAGCCCCAGGCGCGGGTACTTCAGGATCTGTAGGGGGTCGTCCCTGAGGACACGTCCCGCGCACAAGCTTTCCTTCAGCCAACATCCTCTTCCCCATGCCCACCCCAACCACCACGTACATGAGCGGCAGAACTCCAGTGCAAGTCGAGAGCGCGCCGGCAATCGCCGGACCTACCGACGATCTGCCCCCGACTGTTGCCGCGCCCGCCGCCAAGGTTGATGAATACCTGCGGGCATACATCGATTCCACCGAACTTCCCGCCAACCTCAAGAACGCGATCCTCTATTCCCTGCTTGGTCCGGGCAAGCGAGCCCGCCCGCTCCTCGCATGGCACAGTTTCGTTGCGGTCGATGCTTCAGGTGCCGATCCCGCTCGCGTCCTTCCCGCCGCGGGCGCGGCCGAACTCATCCACTCCTTCAGCCTCGTCCACGACGACCTGCCCGGGCTTGATAACGACGATCTCCGTCGCGGCCGCCCCACCCTGCACAAGCACACGTCCGAGGCCATGGCCGTCCTCGCGGGCGATTCGATGCTCACGCTCGCCTTCCAGCTCCTTACCGAGCGGATTGATGACCGCACCATCGCCGCGCGACTCTGCGGGGAACTGGCCCTCGGTACCAACGGCATGATCGCCGGGCAGGTTTACGACACCCTTGGTGGCTTCGAGCCAAACCTCACCGATGCACAAAAGCTCCGCACAATTCACAGCCACAAGACCGGCATGTTGATCCGCGCTTCCTGCCGCATGGGGGCCATCTGTGCCGGGGCAGATGCCGCCGCTCTCGCCGCCATCACCCGCTACGCCGAGGATATCGGTCTCATGTTCCAGATCGTTGACGATCTTCTCGATGTCACCCAGTCAACCGCCCATCTCGGCAAGCGTGCCGGCAAAGATCAGGAGGCCGGAAAACTTACCTACCCCGGCATTATGGGAATCGAGCCCTCCCGCCAGGAGGTCGAGCGTCTGCACACCGAATCGCTCCAAATGCTGGAGATGTTCGGGGCTCGGGCCGAGCCTCTCCGTCACCTGGCAACCTCCATGGCTCGACGCACCCGCTAGTCGCCCTATCATAATGCGACCTTGTTCCGCCCCTCCGAACGCGCTGGGCCGGAATCGCGTATCCTGTTCGGCATCAACTTGTGTTTCATACAGACGATCTTCCCACCGGCCCTCCCGGCCAGACCATCCGAAAGCTCCGTTCTTACGAATCAAGTACCGAGCCTGATGGACTTTTTCGGGCATGCAAAGGACAGCAATGGGTCTCAGCCACGCCAACGGCACCGCACTTCCTTCTACCCCGCGACTTCTTGAGAACATCAAGTCGCCCGCCTGCCTTCGCAAGCTCTCGGTCGAGCAGCTCCCGCAGCTCGCTCAGGAAATGCGCCAGGCGATCTGCGATCAGGTTGGCAAGTCCGGTGGTCACCTTGCGCCAAACCTTGGTGTGGTCGAGCTCACCATCGCCATGCACTACGTCTTCGACTTCGGCCCCGAGGGCGATCGGCTTCTCTTCGATGTCGGCCACCAGTGCTATCCCCACAAGCTGCTCACCGGGCGTCTCAACATGCTCGCCGGCCTACGCACCAGCGGCGGAATGTCCGGCTTCCCCGAGCCAAACGAGAGCGGCCACGATCTCTTCCGCGTCGGCCACGCCGGCACGGCCATCAGTTGCGGCGTCGGCATGGCCCGGGGCGATACGCTCAGCGGCGAGGCCTACGACCCTGATCTGAACCCCAAGGGTCGCCGCGTTGCCTGTGTGATCGGCGATGCCTCGATCGTCAACGGTGTCGCGATGGAAGGCCTCAACGGTGCGGGCACGCTTAAGCGGCAGTTCCTCGTCGTCCTCAACGACAATGGCATGAGCATCTCCAAGCCGCAGGGCGCGCTCGCACAATACTTCGACCGTGTCCGCGTCTCGCACCTCTACAGCGATCTCAAGAAACAGGCCAAGGGCTGGCTCAAGGATGTCCCGGGCGGCGGCCTTATGCGCGAGGCCTACCACAAGGCCAGCGAAGCCATGAAGGCCATGCGTCATGATGGTGTCGCCACCGGTGGCCCGCGCGACGGTGGCGGCCCGGTTGTGGGCGGATGGTTCGAGCACTTCGGCCTCGTCACCGTCGGCCCGATCGATGGGCACGATCTCCCAACACTCATCGAGTTCTTCACCGAGGCCCGCGATCTTGACCGCCCGATGGTCCTGCACGTCAAGACGATCAAGGGCAAGGGCTTCGACTTTGCCGAAGGCGATGCGAGCAAGTTCCACTCGCCCGCCCCCTTCGTGCGCGAGGGCTGCCGCGTCGAGTTGAAGAAGGATGGTCGCTCGTTCACCGCCGCCGTGGGCGATGCACTCGCCGAGATGATGAAGCGTGACCCCAAGGTCGTCGTCGCCACCGCGGCGATGCCCGATGGCACGGGTGTGAGCAAGGTCCTCCCGCTCTTCCCCGACCGCACCTTCGACACGGGCATCTGCGAATCGCACGCGATGGACATGATGGCCGGCATGGCCAAGACCGGCCTCAAGCCCTTCTTCGCCGTCTACGCCACCTTCCTTCAGAGGGCCTTCGACCAGGCCTTTCAGGAGTCTTCGCTTCAGGGTCTCCCCGTACGCCTGCTGCTCGACCGCGCCGGCCTCGTCGGTGGCGATGGCAGCGTCCACCACGGCTTCTGCGATGTCGCCCTCCTGCGTTCACTCCCCGGCGCGGCAATCATGGCCTGCATCGATGAACCCTCCATGCTCGCCGCGATGGAGTTCATGCGGACCTACGAAACCGGCCTCTCAAGCCTTCGCTACCCGCGCGACAACGTCACGTCCACCATCACCGAAAAGCTCGGCACCTGCCCGCCATTCGTGCTCGGCAAGGCCCGCTGCCTCACACCCGAGTTCGAGGCGGCATCCACCCCCGATGTCGCCATCCTCGCCTTCGGCCCCAGTGCGATCGATGCACTCAAGGCCGCCGACGATCTCAAGGGCGAATACCGCGTCGCCATCTACGATGCCCGCTTCGCCAAGCCAATCGACCACGAGTTGATCCACTCACTGCTCTCGCGCCGAATCCCCATCGTCACCGTCGAAGACCACGCCATCATCGGTGGCTTCGGCGCGGCGGTCCTCGAATCAGCCCAGCATCAGAGTCTTGACGCATCTCGAGTCATCCGGCTCGGCCTCCCCGATTCCTGGATCATGCAGGATTCACGCGCCATCCAGATGGCCGAGGCAGGGATCGATGTCGCGGGTATCACACGCGGCGTGCGAGCCGCGGTCGAGATCGGCTCGGTCGATCGCATGCTCACGAGCACACCAACTCACCAGATCGCGATGCGCACGACCTCCAACTCCATCCCCGCCATACGCTGAAAGCGGGTTATGCCCACCGGCGTTCTTCTTCTTGTCAATCGCTCCAAGCCCGAAGTCGTCGCGGCCCTTCCCGAGGTGCGCGACCTTATCGCGCAGCGCGGCCGCGGACGCATCGTCGCCGAGCTCGATGCCGACTCAAGCCTGCTTCCCGCCGCCACCATCGCAGATGCCCATCTCGCCGTCGTGCTCGGGGGTGATGGCACACTCATGGCCCAATCGCGACGCTGTGTCGCGGCGGGAATCGACCTCCCGATGCTCGGGGTCAATCTCGGCAAGCTCGGGTTCATGGCGGAGTTCGACCTGCCCGCACTTCGCGTGCAAGCCCCAGCGCTCTTCGGGGGCGCACCGCTCGTGCTGCAGGATCGACCCATGCTCCGGGCCTCGGTCCTTCGTGCGGGAAGTTCAAACAGAACTCAGGATGATGGCCCCCTCTCGCGCACACTCGCACTCAACGATGCGGTCGTCACCGCGGGTCCACCCTATCGCATGATCACGCTCGACATCCGCATCGGCGGTGAGGGTGGCCCAACGATTACCGGCGATGGGCTGATCGTCTCAACACCGATCGGCTCGACCGCCTACAACGCCTCGGCGGGCGGCCCGATCGTCTCGCCCGAAGTCCCCGCGATCACGATCACCGCCATCGCCCCGCACACGCTCAGCTTTCGGCCCGTGGTCGTCGCGCTCACATCAACCATCGAGTTGAAAATCACCCGCGCCAACGATGGCAGTGAACGCTCCGATGGCCTGCTCGCAGAGCTTGATGGCTCAACAGGCGCAATGGGTGGTGGTACAACGCTGGTGCTCGATGGTCAGGTGCCAACCTCGCTCCGCACCGGCGATACCGTCATCATCCGCCGACACACTCGCCCCGTCCGCTTTGTGCGAAACCCCGCGGGCAGCTATTGGGCAACGCTGATCAACAAAATGAAATGGGCCACGCCGCCCGCGGCTCGATCGCGCTAAGCCCGCGCTTGCCCGCAGCATCACCCAAACCGTCCCGTCACATACTGCTCAGTCTCGGGGAGTGTGGGGTTCTGGAACATCGCCTGCGTGGGCGAATATTCCACCAGGCGGCCCAGATACATGAACGCGGTGTAGTTGCTCACCCGCGCCGCCTGCTGCATGTTGTGGGTAACGATCAGAACGGTGTAGCGGTCTGAGATGTCGTGTATCAGTTCCTCGATCTTCAACGTCGCGATCGGGTCGAGCGCGCTGCACGGCTCATCCATCAGCAACACTTCAGGCTCGGCCGCGATGGCGCGGGCAATGCAGATGCGCTGCTGCTGACCGCCCGATAGACCAAGCGCCGACTCCTTCAACCGATCCTTCACCTCATCCCACAGCGCGGCCGATCTCAAGCTGCGCTCGCACGCCTCGGCCAGCACGCTCTTGCGCCGTTCACCATCGATCCGCAGCGCATACACCACGTTCTCAAAGATCGACATCGGGAATGGATTGGACTTCTGAAAGACCATCCCGATCCGCTTGCGGAGATCGATGACATCAACATCCGGCGCATACACCGGCTGACCATTGAGCAGCATCTCGCCTGTCGTGTTCACTCCATCGATCAGGTCGTTAAGGCGGTTCACCGAGCGCAGCAGTGTGGATTTGCCACACCCTGATGGTCCGATCAGAGATGTCACCTTGTTCCGTGGCACGATCATGTTGATCGACCACAGCGCGCGGGCCTTGCCGTAGAAAAGGCTGAAGTCCTTCACATTGACCACCGGGTCTTCAGACGACAGCGAAGCGTGGACCGAAGGGGCAAATGGCTTGCCCTCGCGGATCGCATCTGAAACGGTGATGCGGGGCGTGGTGGTGGCATTATCCATGTTGGTCGGCGCAGAGACGTTGAAGGGTCGGGCGCGGTCGGCGGAAGTGGTATGGCCTGAATCGTGTTCTGTCGTCGCCAGCATAGCTGTTCCAATCACCGGAGAACTGCGGAAAGTTTGACCATCGGTCTATAGGCCGTTCAGAACGCGCCGCCAAGGAAACGCTTCCGCAGCCGCGAGCGGATGCGAATCGCCGTCAGGTTGAGCAGAAGCACAATGCCGACAAGCACGAGCGTGATGGTCCAGACCAGCGGGCGGGCGGCCTCCGCATCCGGACTTTGAAACCCGACATCGTAAATGTGAAAGCCCAGGTGCATGAACGAGCGGTCCAGATGCAGAAACGGAAAGTGCGTGCTCACCGCAAGCTCGGGCGCAAGCTTGGCCGCGCCGACGAGCATGAGCGGCGCTACTTCGCCCGCGCCCCGGGCCATCGCAAGAATCATGCCCGTCATAATCCCGGGCATCGCACGCGGCAGCACGATGCGGCTTATGGTCTGCCACTTCGATGCGCCACACCCATACGAACCTTCTCGCATCGTTCGCGGCACGGCGGCGATGGCCTCTTCAGTCGCCACGATCACAACCGGCAGCGTGAGCAGCGCGAGCGTGAGCGCGGCCCACAACATGCCACGCGCGCCGAACGTGGGCGTCGGCAACCCCGCCTCGTAAAGCCCATTGAACATCGGAATTCCCGAGACCAGCATCGCCGCGCCAACGATGCAAGCAACCCAGCCGAGCACCGCGGCGATGGCAAGCCGCCGTTCGCCCGGAGAAGCGGTCGAACCCGGCCGCGGGCGTGCAAATAGGCCCGCCGCCATCGCGCCAAATACGCCAAGCACAAGCGCGGCGATCCCTCCCCACCACTGCACCCTTGACCACGGAACGCTCGGTCCACCATCAACAAACTGACCCACGGAGTAGCAGAAAAAACCAAGCCCGAAGACCCCATAAACGATGCTCGGCACACCCGCAAGGTTGTTCACCGCTACACGCACAGCACTCATCAGCGGACCTTGCCGCGCATACTCGCGCATGTAGAGCGCGGCAATCACACCGAGCGGAACAACCGCCACACTGAGCAGCAACGTGAGCAACACCGTGCCGAAGATGACCGGAAAGATGCCCCCCTCCGAGTTGGCCTCACGCGGATCATCAAGCAGGAACTCGCGCCAACGATCCAGATAGACTCCCGCACGCCCGGCAAAGGTCAGCGTGTTGGGCTGCACCGCGCGAACCACTTGCGAGATGCGCAGCGGCTCATCGGGCTCAGTCTGACGAACCGGCGCAAACTTCCCGGTGCTCGGCTCACGCACAATGACTCGATAACGCGAATCCTCGGTCTCAATGGTCTTGATGCGAGACAGCACCTCGTCGTACTTCGCGCGTAGGGTCTTGACCATCTCATCGTGACGCACGCGCTCGGCCGCCAGTTGCTCATCAGTCACGCGCGACCCCGACCACGGGTGGCTCAGCACGACCGGAAGCGCCAGCCCGAACCCGAGACAACTCAGCAACATCCCGAGGAGCATGAGCGGGCGGTTCCTGCTGCGCAACGATCGCTGCCGTGCAATCGTGCCACCGCTTATACCGAGAATCGCACCAGCAACGCAAACCAACCAGAGTTGCAGCGACAACCCCTGACGGCCACCCTGCTGGGTACGACCATGGTCGATCTCGGCCTGACGCAGGTGAAGCCTTGCATCTTCCAGGCCGCGATTGACCTCGCCAACCTCAACCGTTTTCAAACGCATCAGTTCCGCGCTCCGTACATGGGCGAGCGCCTGCTGCCGGGCAAACTCCGGCTGCGTGTTGGCGCCCTCGGCAATGATCGAGCGCCGGCGGATGACCGTGCTTCCATCGCTCTCGGTGCGCAGCACCACATCATCTGTTCGAACAGCACCGGCCGTGGCCCCGGGTGGTTGCTTCCCACTCGGCACGACGATCTCATACTGCAACAACACCGCCTCGGGCATGCCGAACCAGACACCCCACTGCTGCCGTTCGAGCATCATTGCGTTCGGATCGCGCTCCAGTGAAGCAATCCGAAAGAACGGGATCCACTCAAACGGATCACCACGAAACTCCTTGTTGCCCACACGATAGAGTCGCCGTATCGGCCGCCCATCCGGATCAACAGCCCCTGCAGCCGTCGTGCCCAGCTTGATCGCGGCGGCAAGCTCCGCCTTCTCGCCCGGGGAAGGGTCATACGCCTCTTCGCGCACGGGCAACCCAAGCAGCACCGTGCCAGATGTCAGCGTCACCCGATCAATCGGCGAAGGCCAGAAGGTCCGAACCCCCTGCACAAACACCAGCGCGAGCAGAGCCACAATCATCATCATGCAAATGGCCATCGCAAGGCCTGTGAGCCACACGATCGGCTCACCTCGTGATGAAAGCGGTGTGGACCGTGTTCGCCCTACGGAACTTCCTTTCGGCACAGCCACCACGCCAGCACCGATGGTGCCGCTTCGGTCAACTGATGATGGCGATGTCGCGTGCGGCATGGTATTGGGGTGCTATAGACCCGCAGTCCTTTTGCGGAATCGCTGCCGAACCAGTTCTGCAAGTGTGTTGACGATGCCCGTCAGAAAGAAGAGCACAAGTCCGCACAGGAAGAGCACGCGGTAGTGTGTCGAATCTCGCGCGGCTTCGGGAAGTTCGACGGCAATGTTCGCCGCGAGCGTGCGGAAACCCGAGAACATGCTCCAATCCATGCTCGGTGTGTTGCCGGTGGCCATGAGAACGATCATCGTCTCGCCCGCCGCCCGACCAAGCCCGATCATGCACGCCGAAAAAATCCCCGATGCCGCCACGGGCAGGACCA
>JBBSBC010000063.1:0-18633 GCA_038251595.1 Phycisphaerales bacterium
GGGCTCGGAGGCCGCGCCGGCCTTGATGATCTTGAGCGCGACCGCTCGGCGTGGGTTGTCCTGCACAGCCTCGAAGACGGTGCCCATCCCTCCAACACCGATGATCCTTGTCAGTGTGTACGACCCGATGCGGTCGGGAACAACCGCGCCGAACAGACCACTCCACGACCTGGTCGGCCCCCCGATCCGGTAGGGCGGAGTCGCGGATGTCTCGGCTGTCGGGTGCTGTACAGCCTCACCCTCAAAAAGAGGATCGGGGTTCGGATCGCGCGAAGGATCACCCTGTTCATCGTTCGGCTCAGATGGCGGCTTGTCAGGATCGTTCATGGGTCGTTTGAGATCTTGTGTGAGCGCATCGCCTTGAGCCGCATTTACAGATTGAAGCAAGAGATCAGGATGTGGCCACTGGTCACGGAGTGAGAAATGGGTTGGCCTTTGCGTGAGCATACCTATCGCCGAGTCGTGGGGTACATGCGGTGAGCGCGTGAGAAAGCCGCGCTGCTGACCTCAGGAGCGTGAACAATCGGCCCGTGTGACGAAAAGAATGCGTTTGAACCGGGTTCAGCGGGCAGGCGCACCCGATCACACTACGGACACCCTGTAAAGTAAGCGCTCAGGAAGTCGAATAGGTCTTGCAGGGTGGGCCCGTTTACTCGATTAAAGTCGGCACGACTTCCGCCGGCAAAGAAGTCGCTAATGTAGCTGAAGACATCACCGATATCGACCACTCCCGATCGATCCCAATCAACGCGGCAGGTAAACCCCTGAAACTCGAAGGCTCCCACGTCGAGCGTGGTTGAAGGGCCAACGCCCGCATCCGGAGTTCCCACGTCGTTGAAAAAACGGGGTGCGCCGAGCGCATCGATCGTGGGAGTTGCGGCCGCGAACAACGCGGCACTGTTGCCGAAGTCGATCGCGGGTGAGTTGGGTGAGAGGCGCAGGTCGTCATCCATGTTTCCGGCCAGGCCATCCGCACCGAGTTGACTTTCGAAGAGCGGATCAAGCCCGGAGTTGTTCTGCCCGCCGAGCGAACCGGTCAAACCTTGCACGATGCAGCGACTCAGCGTTGCGCGACCGGTCGTTCCGGGGGGCGCGCCGAGTTGGCTGGTCTGGGTAGGGGAGACATCATCGGTGTTGCCCCACAGAATGCAGTTGGTGAGTGTGGGCGAGCTGCCTGATGCCCAGTGAACGCCGCCAACACGACCAAGCCCGAGCCAACCCTGCGCGGAGTTGTTGGCGAACGTGCAGTTGATGTAACCGACAGGCCAACCATATGTGTAGGCCGCGCCGCCTTGTGCGCCGTTGAGCCCGCTGACGCTGTTGCCGTTGAACTCGCAGCCGACGATCGACCAGTTTCGGCCTGAGCCATACAGCGCGCCGCCCGATGGTGGCGACTGTTCCCCAAGACTCACAACGGTGTTGCTGATGAAGCGGCAGTTCGTAAGTGAAAGCGAACCCTCGGTTGACCACACTGGAAATCCGATCGCGGCGCCACCGATGAAACCACCGAACACGCCAGGTAGGTTAAAGACGATGGCGTTGTCATTGAAGATCGTCTGCGTAGCAACAACATCACTATCCTGCGAGGAGATCGCACCACCAGTTGTGTAGGCTTCTGACTCTGTGCGGTTGGCTGAGAGCGTGCAATCATTCAGCATAAGCGTGCTGGTTGCGAGGTTGATCATCCCCGAACTCGAGTATCCTGCTTGACCAAACGACGCACGCTCCGTGCTCAGGTTGTTGTCAACCATACACCCGCGCATGACGATGGTTGAATCAACCGCACGCATCACGGGTGATCCTTGCCCAATACACGATGTGAAGCGGCAGTCGATCAGGTCGGCCCGCGCCCGCGCAAGTCGCATGGCCGCGCCGCCAGCATTTCCCGTGCGCAGCTCAGATCGCGTTCCTGAGAACGTGACCCGATCGAAGATCACATCGCCGTCGCGAATGACGACGAGATCGCGCGAGTTGTCGATCGTTGTCAGAATGTCACTGGTATCATCGGCGCGAAGATCGCCGGAGATGATCGTCGGCGCATTGGCGGGCAGACGCTGATCGGCCGCGGTTTCGTATCCGGCAAATCCGCCGCGAAACGTCATGCGGCAGGCGATATCGAGCACGGCCTCGCGGTTGAGCACTCCGTCCGCGGGTGTGTAGGTTCCCGAAGCAACCCAGATCTCGGAGGCGGCGGGCTTGCGGATCGCATCTTGAAGACTGCGGAGCGCGGTCGGCCACGACAGACCGTCGCCACCCGGCGCGGCAGAAGCACGCACGAAGATACGCGCACCCGGTGTGGAGCATGACCCCGCGGGAAGCTCGTAGCAGCCGAGATCGGTCAAGCCGTTGCAGATGCACCCGCCCGCGGCGCTTCGCGCGCCACCATCGAGGTCGGCCGTGCTCAAGTTCTCGAACGACTGATCGAGCGCATCGACACATGGTGACTCGATGCGCAGCCGATAGTTGTTGTCGCGCGTGGTGAGCGGGTTGCCATCAGGACCAGCGGGGTCAACGAAGCGCGGATCGACGGAGATGTTTGACGGGGCGACCGCAAAGCCCAATGCCGCAAGATAGGCGGTACCGCCTTGAACAAGATTGGACGCGAACGGCAGGTTGGATGATCCATCCACGTCAATGACGCGCGAGCTCGGTGTGCGGAGGATGTTGCCCCAGAAGATGTTTCCAGTGATTTCCGATTCACCGTTGGCATACCAGTACGAGCCATGAATGGCCGCGCCATTTCGTGCATCGTTCTCGACGAACGTGCAGAGTCGAACTGTGGGCGTGTAGTCTGCGCTGAAGATCGCGCCGCCTTCGTACACCGCGACATTGCCTGCAAAGAGCGTCGAATCCACTCGCAGCATTCCATGCACATACACACCGGCGCCAAAGTCGGCCGTGTTGCCTCTGACCTCGCAACGACTCATGGTCAGGTTGGAGCAACTCACCGCGCCGCCAACGTTCCCTGAAAAGTTATCGACGAGCTTGCACCCGAACAAGCCGATGATGCCGCCACTGATGGCACCGCTGTTGTAGGTTGATCTGTTGTTCTTCAGCGTGCAATCGGTAAGGAAGAGTGTTGCTCCGAACCCGCCCGAGGCACCGAGCAACGCGCTGGTCCCGTTCGCGCTGGTGATTGTCAACCCATTGAAATACGCCGCCTGCGCTCTGCCCGCGTCGATGATGACCATCGAGTTGTCTTCGCGCGATTCGGGCGTTGAGGTGTCGTTACCACGAAGATCGCCCGTCAACACCGAAACAAAGGCGACCGGATCGCGCTCATCAGGATCGGGCGCGCCGCGACCGGCAAATCCACCCATCAACGTCACACCGCTGGTAACCAGGAACGATGACTGGCGATCAAGCGAACCCCGATCGGGCCGATAGACCCCTTGCGCAATTTTCACAAGCGCCGCACCAAGGTTCACATTGGCAACAGCAAGCCCATCCTGCAAATCATTGAAGGCCGATTGCCACGTGCGCCCATCGCCCCCTAGAGGCGCGTTGTCATCGACAAACACAACCTGCGGTTGCGCGTGCACGGCCGCCGCTGTTGCCAGCGCGGCCGCGATGCCGCTGAAAGTCCGTGTGTGCTGCATTGGGCGTTGCTCCAGCCTGCCCGTCCCCTGACCGGTCGGAGCGCGCACCTTGAGCGCTCGATCGGCGGGTTCGCGGGCGGCATGGAGGTACGATCGGCATCATGCGCTCAGCGGCAGTACAGAATCACACGTGTGATGTTTGTGCGCGGCGGAAAGTGCGAACGTGGGTATGGATCTGAAACAGGATACTTGACAACAAAGGCGCAAATCGCTCGGGCGGGCCATCCAAGCCACTTCAACAGCCGGCAAAGTAGGCAGAGAGGAAGTCGAAGATGTCTTGAACGCTGACGACACCCGAGTCATTGAAATCACCCTCGGGCGTCGAGGCGAAGTATGCGCCAAGGAAGTCGAAGATGTCCTGCACGGAGATCATGCCTGAGTGGTTGAAATCGGCCGGGCACGGATCCGGGGTGATGGTGAAGGTGAAGGCCGCGAGGCCGCCCGCCGCGCCGTTGCCGCTGGGCAGGCTTGCGGGGCTATTCGCCAGTGCCAGCTCGCCATCAAGAGCGAGCGCGGACGAGACTGATGAGACCGCATCGGAAATGACGACTGCGTATGACCCGGCGCCCAGAGGTGCCCCGAAATCAAGCGTTGCGATCTGTGTGCCCGGGTTGTAGCTGAGCGTGAATGAAACGGGGATCGAATCGCGTGTCACGCTGATGTTTGCTGGCGCGATGGTGATGTTGTCGCTGAAGGTCAGTTCCAGCGTTGAAGGCGCGGCGTAATCGACCGCTGAAAAACCGGGCGCGGGCAGAGTCGCGGTGAGCTTGGGCGGGCCGGGGATATAGGCCACCGGCGCCTTGCCGTAGTCGTGGATCCATCGGTCGTCGTCGAGCGCGACGGCGATCGCGGGGTTTGCGCCGAGCGGGATGAGGAAGTAGTCGGTCTGCGCATCGTCGAAGACGATGTGGGTGGTCGCGCCTGCGACGGTTGTCACCTTGATATCGATCGGCATGGGGAAAATCGTCGGCACGGACTGGACCTGCCGAATCATCAAACGCAGATAGTTCTGCCCGTTGAGGAAGACGTTCTGCCACCCATACTCGTAGTTCGGGCCACCGACCTGGTAGAGCCAGGGGTTGAAGTACCATGAAAGATCGCGACCCGCGACGGTGCTTGCAAGCGCGGTGAAGTCGGCCGTTGTGGGCGCTCCGCCTTCGTAGGCCGCGCGATAGGTCTGCAAGATGCTGAAGAAGGTCGCATCGCCAACGATGTGGCGCAACTGATGCAAGATCCACGCCCCCTTGTCGTAACTGAGCGCGCCAGAGAAGATGCGGTTTGGGCTGTTGGTCTGGCTGGGTGGGATGTAGACCGAGCCGGTGATGTTGGTGGTCTTGCGGTCGAGCATGGCCGCCTTGAGCGCGGGGAAGCCGCTGGAACCGGGCTTGAGTTCTTCCCAGAGTGCCTCGGTGTAGGTTGCAAAGCCCTCGTTCAGCCAGATGTCACTCCAGGTCTTGCACGTCACGTTATTGCCCCACCACTGGTGGCCAAGCTCGTGGGCCGTGATGTACTCGAGAAAGGCCACGCCCCCTGCGCCGCCCTGGCCGGTGAAGGTCTGGTGCTCCATGCCGCCAGCAAACTCGAACTGGTAGATCCCATATTTTTCGTTGATGAATGGGTACAAACCATAGGGTGTTCGGAGCGCGGCGAGCATGTCCGGAACTTTCAACCACGTCGCGCGGTGTGCGGGCGTGTCGTCGCTGGTGTAGATGTCAAACTCGAGCGGCATGATGCCCGTGCCGTAGTCGTACGTCGCGGTGAAGACGTTGTACTCGGATGTTGCGAAGAAGACGAGGTAGGTCGAGAGCGGATAGGCCGTTGACCACGTGTACTTCTTCTTGCCGCCCGCAACGGGTTCCTCTGCGATCAGCAGGCCGTTCGAGAGCGAACGGTAGTTGCTCGGAGCGGTGATACTCATGGTCAGCGTGGCCTTGTCGCTGTTGTCGCCGACTTGAAAGACGTCGCTATCCTTGCAAGGCCACCAGGTCGCGGCGTAATACGGCTCCGAGAGCGTGCATACCACACCGGGACCGCCACCGTTGTTCTGCGACCCGAAGACTATCGACCCCAGGCCGATTCCTTCGACCAGTGTGCCGGAATACTCCACCCGCACCGTAAAGACATCACCGGTGTTCAGTGGGCGGAGCAAGTTGAAGGTGCGCCCGTACGAAGCGGGGTTTGATCCTGAAAACGGAACCGTGGGAGAAACGGTGTATGACCCCACCGAATCGGTCACGGTGCATTGGGTCACCGTGAAGTTCCACCGGAGCCGGAAGGTGAACTGGCTCAGCCCGTTTGCGTTGCTCCGAATCGTCATGGTGTTTGAACCCGAGAGCGCGCCCCCGGGAGGGGCAACCTCGATATCAAGCGTGTTGTTCAGCACATCGGTCGGATCAACTGCCGGGCCACGATCACCAAATCGCGGAGGAGCATCGCCGCTCGGGGAGAGCCCAGCCGCCCAACGCTCCAGCATAATCGTGCGCTTGCAGCAGGCCGGAACGCGCTCAAGCATGGGCGGGGTGATGTCGGCATCCAGACTGGCCACAAGGCCTTTCATTTCCGCAAGCAATGAGCGGCGCTCGGGCACATCAAAGACCATCGGTTGCGCCCCGACGGAAGCCGCCATGAGGAACGCCGCCGCACATCCGAGTGCATAATCACGATTCATTGCTCGCCTCCATCCAGAAGAAATGGCCAACCCGCCGCGTTTCAGAATCACTTTCAGTCCATCATCGACCAAGGGACTACGAAACTCAACGCCGCCGGGCTCTCGCTACGGTTCAACAAATGGGCATTTGCAATCCATGTGTTTCGCTCGCAAGATGGCTTTGAGTTAAACACCTCAGATGCCTGGTACATGCCTGTGGATTCGACCGGGGTGTTCATGAAGGAGTCTTCAGGAAAATCCATCCCGCCAGCCAACACCATCCGCAGAATTTGAGGTTCGGGTTCCCACAGTCTGAACGCGATCATCATGTTCTGCAAGGTATCTGGTAGGAAGTCTCTCAAAATAGTCGGGATCCCGAGGAATCGTGTCTATGAGAGCGAGACGCCCATGGCCCCTGCGATCGCTGAAAGGTCATCAGCAACCCGAACAGGTTGGTTGGCAAACATTCGCGCACGTGTCGGCTCGCCCTGCACGGTGTTTGTGATCCCCATGTGGTAACCGACCGTGACATCCGGGTCTTTGAGCTGATGGCCGGTCAGAATGCAGACGACGGTTTCATCTGGCCGTATGACACCCTCTTGGAGGAGCGCGTGCGCACCCGCCACCGAAGCGGCCGAGGCCGGCTCGCAGCCAAAGCCGTATCGACCGACCATTGCTTTGTATTCGACAATGGTCGGGTCATCCACCGAACGCACGACACCGTTCATGGCGTGCAAGGCGCGCAGGGCTTTGGAGAGGTTGACGGGACGGTTGATCTCGATCGCGCTGGCGATGGTCTTGGCGCGTCCGCCCGCTCCGGCGGCATCCATACTCGCCCATTCCGCGCCGACCTTCTGTTCATCAAAGGTGCCCGCGAGTTCATCGCCATCCGCGGCGGGAATCCACTTCAGCCCGATCTCGTTCACCAGCCGATCGAGCGTGCGTGCGCCCTTCGCGTTGATGACCGCCAAGCGGGGAAGACGATCGATCATGCCCAGGGCGCGAAGCTCGATGAAGGCCTTGGCAAATGCCGAACAGTTGCCGAGGTTGCCGCCGGGGACGACGATCCAATCGGGGATCTTTCCGCCGCGACCGAGGCCAAGATCGCGCAGCACGCGACCCATGATGGACTTCTGCCCCTCCAAGCGGAAGGGGTTGACGGAGTTGAGCAGATAGACCCCTGCACTGGGTTGCTCGGCGATCGCACGGACGCGCGCGAGGCATGTATCGAAATCGCCCGCGACCTGCAAGGTCGTTGCGCCGTAGTCGAGCGCTTGTGAGAGCTTGCCCGTCGCGATCTTGCCATCGCCGATGAACACAAAGGCCTTCATCCCAGCCTGCGATGCGTAAAGGGCGAGTGAGGCGCTGGTGTTCCCGGTTGAAGCGCACGCCACGATCTTCGCGCCCGCCATGCGAGCGTGCGTGAACCCCGCGGTCATGCCGTTGTCTTTAAATGACCCCGACGGGTTGTATCCTTCATATTGCAAAAACAGACTTGGTGTCGCGGCATGACCGCGCCCGACAAACCCCAGCTTCATGGCGAGTTGATCGGCCTTCTGCAGCAACGTTCGTCCCTCCCCGACCGAGAGAATCTCGGAGGGCGAGCGATAGAACGGAAAGAGCTCGCGGAACTGCCAGACTCCCGAGCACTCGCCGCCGGACTCTGGTCTTAGAAAATATGCAAAGTCTCGCGGCAACTTCTGGCCCGGATCGGATCGGTCATACACCACATCGAGCAGAGACTCACGTCCGGTCTTGCGGCACGCGGGGCACGAGGTCAACACCTGCTCGACCGGATAAACCGATCGACATGCTGCGTTCATGCACCTTTGCGAAGCTGGGCTGGAGGTCTGGTGGGTCATTCAAGGATGCTATCGGCCAGAACCGGCTGGCACACCGCAGAACGATGCCTATGGGCGAACAAGCCAGCCTCATTGTCCAGCCTGTTGTCCAGCCTGTTGTCCAGCCTGTTGTCCAGCCTGCCCGAGATGGTTCAGCAGCCCGCGAAGTATGCGCTTAGAAAGTCGAAGATGTCTTGCACGCTGATGCCGTTGGCGCTGAGATCGGCCGCCGTGCTGCTCGCGAAGTAGGCCGAGAGGAAATCAAAGATATCCTGAACAGAAATCCCGCCGGTTTGGTTGAAGTTGCCGCGACAGCACGGGCCGTTGTTGTTGGGGAGCGGATTGCAGACGGTGCCGAGACCGGCGAACATGGTGTACTGACCCGTGCAGAGCGCTGGCATGGTGACAAAGCATGATGCGCCGAGGCAGCACGCGCCTTCGGCCGGCGCATCGCCGGGGATCGTGATATCGATCTGACTCTCACCACCGGGCCCGCTTTCCAGCGCACCGATGCAGATGACGTGGGTCATGCCCGCGATGATGGGCACGGTCGAGAGATCCGCCGGAACGCGATCGAAGCACGCGATCTCGGTCAGCGAGCCGCACCAGCCGACAAAGACCACGACGATCTGGTCGTAGGTCGTGGCATCAATCGTGCCCATCAGCGCGCCACCCGCGCCCGGAACAAACTTGTACCAGACCGAGTTCGCGATTCCGGGGAGCGGATCGCCATTGCAACCACCGGTGGGCAGGCCGGGCTCCGTCGCGGCGTAGGTTGTATCAATGGTTGTGGTGAATCGCCCGGTCGGGAGCGCCTGGGGTGTGGCGCACAAATCGTTCAAAATCACAACACCCGGCGAGACCTTCAGGGTGAAGCTGCCGAACGCGCCGTTCCAACCCGAGGCCCGGATGTAGTAATCGACGCCGCCCGTAAGCGTGATGTTGAGGGCGGATAGAGGGCCGCCACCAAAGTCATCGTTGCAGAAGATCGGCAGGATTGGCGCCGGGCACGCGCTCCAGACGCTGAGGGTTGTGTCTGTCAGTGTGCCCGTGGATGCGAGCGTGTCAATCAGGTAGGTCGCGGTGTTGAGTGGTCGAAATCGGAACCAGACATCGATGTTGTCGCTTGAGTTCGGCACACAGCCCGTGCCCAGCACCTCACTGGTTGCACCGAGTGTGGTGGCCTGCGTGGTGCTCGGCACTCCCACATTGGCGGCGTTCGCACACAGATCGTTCAACGGAGGGAGGATGGTGGTGACCGCAAGATTGAGCAATGCCGGTCCTGAAGGTGTGCCCAGGCCCGCCAGTCCGATCAGAATAAAGTACTTCGTACCAGCCGAAGTCGTCCAGTACACATCACCGGTGGTGGTGCAGAGCACTTCTGTCAACTGGCCGGCGCACGTGCCGTTGCTTGAGGTAAAGACCGCGATGAACGTGCCAAACCCGCTCTGTTCACGAATGCGGATGGCTTGAGCTGATGTCGCGGTGTAGAGATACCAGACCGCACGCCGTGCCGCCATGGCGTTGACATTGTCGCAACTCGCCAGATCGAGATCGTCGGTGGCCAGTGACAGGTTGGTGGTCACATCACTGAACGGGAGCGCGGTGAGCACCGTTGCGCCCGCGCACAGATCGTTCACAATCGGGCTGGTGACGATGGGCGAACCGACGCGCAACGTAAACGTGCCGGTCGAACCCGCGTAGCCAGAGACGCGGATCAACACCGTCTGTCCGGCCATGAGCGTGATGCTCAGCAACGAACGAAACTGACCGAGATCAAGATCATCGTTGCAGGCGAGTTCGGTGCCCCCGCAGGAGGCGAAGACCGAGAGCGTTGTGTCAGGAAGCGTGCCCGACCCGAGGGTATCGATGGCGTATTCACCCGAGACGGGCGCGAAGAGCGAGTACCACACATCAAAGTTATCCGAGCCGGCACACGAAGAGATGTCCGTGCCGGTCGCCCCCGCATTGGTGCCCGCGACCATCGAGCCCGCCGCGATTGGAAGTGCCGACAAACAGGCATCATTGACTGGCCGCAGCGTTCCCACCGAAACCCGGAGAGAGAATGCACCGACCAGATGGTTCCACCCCGCCACGCGGATGCGCACGGATTGTCCCGCATTCAAAAAGATACCGAGCAACGATCTCAGTCCGTCGCCACCATCATCATCGCAAGCCAGTTCTACGCCGCCATTCACCGGACACGCACTCCAGACTGAGAGCGTCGTATCGACAAGCCCCGTCGAACCATTGGTATCAATCACAAAGGTCGCGGCCTGCAGCGCGGTGAATGAATACCAAACATCACGATCATCCGTAGGCGTGAAGGCACACGAACTCGACCCGATGTCCGAAGTCGAGTTCACATTCGTTCCGCTGGTCACGCTCGGCGAGACCACGACCGTGGCGGCAGTGCAGACGTTGTTTGCCGGCTGCGCGGCCGCCCGCGTTCCGGTCATGACCAACACGACCATCACCATCACTGCGATGAGTGACTGGACATCAGCACAGATTTGGGCACGAGGCCGAAGAATGAACAGTGATTGATTCCTTGAAACGAGGACTCGGGCAGAAGCCCACCGATCTCACACTGCTTCTACGTATTCCATACGCAGGTATGAGCGGAGAATCCGCAAAGAGTGTGACAAGAACGTCTCTTCTCTATCGGTCTATGGGCACCGAAGCTCGCTTGAACCCATAATCTATCACATAGACTGTCCTAAACCGCCGTTTCTTCAGTCGGTTCCCGCCAAGTGGGATTGACAACCCCCCACTCACAATGGGTGGTCGTCGCGGCGGCGAGCAGCCCTGAATATGTTGACGAGGGGATAGCTTCTACCCCAAACTGGGCGGTGTGCCTGTTGGCGATTTGTACATCGAGCAAGCGAAACCTCTGTGCGCGAAGGTGTCTGACCAGATACGCCAGGCAAACTTTACTGGCATCGGTACCCCCGTGTTCAGGGCGGCAGAACATCGACTCGGCACAGAATGCCGCGCCGATATGCACACCGTAGATTCCTCCGAGCAAAGGTCGGTTTCCATCCACGGTGGGCGGTCCCCAGGCTTCGATCGAGTGCGCGTGGCCGGCCCGGTGAAGTGCCTGATAAGCCCCGATCAATCGATCATCGAGCCAGGTGTCATCTCGCCAGGGTTGCGGTTCGGCGCATGCGCGGATGACCGCTCCGAACGCAACATCGGAGGTCATGGTGAAGGGATTGGCACGAAGTCGTCGTGCCAGCGAACGCGGGATGTGAAAGCCGCCGGGCTTTCCGGGCGCGATACTCAGGTTGATGATCGCCCGCGGATCGGGTATGAACCAGTCGATCCTGCGAACGCGACGGGGGCGGCCACTGGCTGTTCGGGCTGGCTCGGCCATGGGGAAGGCCCCGTGCCTGTACGCTTCGAGGAATGACTCAACGAGTTCTCGCTCTGCTTCCGACATGGTTGGGCGGAGGATATTCCCGTGCAGATCGCGGCATCGCGGCCGCTCGGCCTGCAAAACCGAATGTGCCCAGTGGGGTTCTATGCTTTAGAGAGTTCTGCTGGAGCGTTTTAGGGATTGTGCGGGTGAAACCGCCGCGACTTGATCCCGACTGATCTGCCGGAGGACCTTGCGCATGAACGACACATTGAACCGATTGATGCATGATGAGGTGTGGGTTCCGCTACTCATTGCGGTCTCTGTGATCTTGGTCATCCTGATCCGAACCGTGGGAAGCGTGATTCGTTCAGGCACGCGCGAGCGCACGCGGCGCGAGATCGCCGCGTATATCGCGGAAGGGACGATGAGCCCTGAGCAGGGCGAGCGATTGATGAAGGCAGGCAAAGACGAGGTGTAGCCCGTCTTACACCCTGCTCTCACGCCTTGCGGATCATCACAAGCACGCGCAGCAACTCACCGACCGACCATGCCTGCGCCAGGCACCCCTGCGGTCGCTGAGGCGCATCGCCATCGAAGATCTCGGCGAACTGACCCAGACACGCCCCACCATCGCGATCACTTCGCTCGCCGACGACCGAATCCAGAATGGGTTCGACGATTGCCAGAGCTTCCGCCCTTGATTCACCACTGAAGTTGCCTGCACGCATGACCGCCTCGGCGAGCGGCCCGAGCAGCCAGGGCCAGGCCGTGCCGTTGTGGTACGCACCATCGCGCTGGAAGAGGTTGCCCTCGTAGCGCCCGCGATAACGTGGATCGGCCGGATCGAGCGTGCGCACGCCGCGAGGTGTCCAAAGCCGCTCGCGAACCACGCGCACAACCGCCCGCTGCTGCTCAAGGCTGAGCGGCGAGTGCGGGAGGCTCGCGGCAAAGATCTGGTTGGGCCTGATGGTCGCATCCGGACGCCAGGCAACCGCCCCGGCATCCGAATCCGAAGGTGTAAGCACGTCGTAGCAACATCCGCCCGGCGCGCCTTGATCGTTCCAGAATGACTTGCGGAATGAGCGGCTGGCCGCATCGGCCAGGTCATTCAGGTTCGATGCGCCCACCGCGTCTTTTTCGCGCAGCAGTTCAGAGATGCGCTTCAGACCGCTGATCCACAGGGCGTTGATCTCGACCGCCTTGCCCTGCCGCGGCGTAAAGATCACGCCATCGCGACGCGCATCCATCCAGGTGAGCTGTGTGGCGTTGGTGCCCGCGGTGATAAGTTTATCAAAAGGGTCCATCGCGATGTTGAACTCCGTGCCGCGACGGTAGTTGGCGATGACATCCAGACAGGCAGGCGCGAGATCGCTCAACCAGAAGGCCCGATCGCCGGTCGCCTCGACATACGCACAGGCCGACTGGATGAACCAGAGCGAGCCATCGACGGTGTTGTATTCGGGTTCGCCGGTCTGCTCGTTAAAGACGTTGGGGATTAGCCCGCGCCGCCGGTGCAGGGTAAAGGCACGCAGCGTGCGTCTGGCCTCATCGAACCTGCCCGTGGCGAGCATGAGCCCGGGCAACGCGATGAACGTATCGCGTCCCCAATCGCTGAACCACGGGTAGCCCGCGATGATGGAGACGGGGTTGGCCAGCTCGCCGAGTGCGCCGGGCTTTGCAAGGCGTGCCACGACAAAGTCGTCCGATGCGGCAACCAGCGTTGATGTCCATCGCGCATGACGAAGGTCGTTTCCTGCGAGGCTTCCTTTGAGCGCGTGCTGTTCAAGTGTCTGCCATCGCGTGGCCCGAGTCTTCGTGTGGGTCTCAATCGACTCGTCACCATCAATCTTGAAATCCTCGATCGCCGCGCGAACGACCACTTCGCCCTTTGGTTTCGCAGCGGGCAGGTCGATCGTGAAGGCGCCGGGCGAGAAGAGATCCTCAACGCAATCCTGACCTCGTGCGTCCTCTTCGGAGTAGAAGAAGTCGCCCCACCACTGCGGGTCGGTCACAAAGCTGCCCGCGCTCGACCGCATGAAGACCCTCACCCCATCACGCTCGATCGTCACGCCGCGAGCCTGCGCATCACTCACATTGAAGCGATCGGCCCACGAACGCCGGATCAGCCCGTGCATGTCGCGCAGCGAAACCAGCGGGCGCACGCTCAACCTCACCGACTTGCTTGTGCCGATCTTCTCAACGGTAAAGGCGATGGAGACCACGTTGGTATCACGGTGCAGGCAGACGGTCTTGGTGACGCGAATGCTGTCGCCCGGCTTGCTCTCCCGGTCGAGGCTCGCCACGTACACCCACTTGACGGTTGAACCGCTGGTAAAGCTCTCGATGTGCGTTGGACCATCGGGGTGGATGCGGTCGCCAAGCCCCCCGAAGCGGAAGCCCGACAACTCGATGACTCGTCCACCGTCGGTCTCATCGTACCCAACGAGCACCCTGTCCACGGTTGCGTTCAACATCATCACGCGCCCAACCGGCGGATGTGTCGCGGCGATGAGCAGGCCGTGGTAGCGTCGCGTGGGCACACTGGCCGCATTGCCCATGGCAAACCCGCCCAGACCGTTGGTGAGAAGCCACTCCGCGCTCAACAGGCCCGCAACTCCTTGCACACTCCCACCACCCCCACCCGCACTCGTGATGACTTGAGCCAAAGGCTCATCGGTCGGCGCTGGCCGTTTGGTGCTGACCGCGGGTGCAGGTGCCGGTGGCGAGAAAGTTTGAACCGAAGTCCGCTTAGCCATGAGCGTCACTCGTATTGGTCAGGGTGAGGGTTGAACGCAGGAGTGTATCTGGACTGTTAGGACCAGTTGGATGCTGAACCCAACATGGAGGTTCCGCACGAAATTTGTCTGTGTCCTCATCATTCACGCCCGCCTCGGGCGAAGGCCCGTTGCCAGAGGCGGGCCGCTAATCCATGCTCTTTCGCTTCCGTTTGACTCCACACTCCGCCCCTCCAAAAATGATCATGGCACCCAACGGTTCTCACGCATCTCCCAACCACTCATCTGCTGCCCCGGCCAACGCCGCCTCTCGCACGCACTCGGGTGCAGAGATCGCTGCGGGCAAGATCCTGTATGACGGGCTGACGTTTGATGATGTGTTGCTGCTGCCGCGTGCCAGCAACGTCATGCCGGCTGATGCCGACACCACCACGCGCCTGACCCCGAACATCACGCTCAAGATCCCGCTCGTCTCGGCCCCGATGGACACGGTGACCGAATCGGCCCTGGCGATTGCGCTGGCGCAGGAGGGCGGGGTGGGGATCATCCACCGCAACCTCAGCATCGAGGCGCAGGCCCGCGAGGTGAGCAAGGTCAAACGCTCGGCCAACGGTGTCATCGCCGACCCGATCACGCTTGGCCCGCTCGAAACGGTCGCGCGGGCTCGTCAACTGATGCGTGAGCATCACCTCTCGGGCTTCCCTGTCACCGAAGATGGGGGGGGTGCGCAGCTCCGCGCACGCGGCAAAGTCATCGGCATCCTCACACGCCGCGACCTGAAGTTTGTCGAGAGCGAGAATGTGCTGGTGCGGGAGCTGATGACGAGCGCCGACCTGGTCACCGCGCCACCCGGCACCACGCTCGAAGAGGCCGAGCGCATCCTCAACCGCAACAAGGTCGAGAAACTGCTGCTTGTCAACGCCGATGGGACGCTCGCGGGCATGGTCACGCAGCGCGATATCGACCGGCTCGGGCAGTTCCCCAAGGCCAACACCGATTCGCGCGGGCGGCTGCGCTGCGGCGCGGCCTGCGGGGTCGATCAACTCGAGCGCGTCGAGGCCGTGCTCGCGGCCGAGGCCGACTTCATCGTGGTCGATACCAGCCACGGCCACTCCGACAATGTGCTGCGCACCGTGCGCGCGATCAAGCAAAAGTGGGGCAAGCAGGGTGTCGAAGTCATCGCGGGCAACATCGCCACCGCCGAGGCCGCACGCGCGCTGATCGAAGCGGGCGCGGATGCGGTGAAGGCCGGCATCGGCCCCGGCTCGATCTGCACAACGCGCATCGTGACGGGTGTGGGTGTGCCGCAACTCACCGCTATCTTCAACGCCCTCGCGGGTGTGCGCAGCACGGGGCGCGACATCCCCGTCATCGCCGATGGCGGGATGCGCACCAGCGGCGATATCGCCAAGGCGCTGGCGGCGGGCGCGAGCGCGTGCATGCTCGGCTCCCTCTTTGCCGGGCTTGATGAATCGCCTGGTGAACTGGTCATCAGCCAGGCCCGACGCTACAAGAGCTATCGGGGCATGGGCAGCGCGGGCGCGATGGAGGCTGGGAGCGCGGATCGTTACGGGCAGCAAAAGGGCTCATCCATTGACGACGATGCCCGCCGACGCAAGTTCGTGCCCGAAGGTGTTGAGGGTCTCGTCCCGTACCGCGGCCCGCTCGCCGAGTTTGTCTACCAGATGGTTGGCGGCCTGCGCGCCAGCATGGGCTACTGCGGCTGCCGCACCATTGATGAGTTCCGCGAGCACACCCGCTTCGTCCGCATCACCAGCGCGACGGTCGTTGAGAATCACCCCCACGACATCAAGATCACCAAGGAATCGCCCAACTACACCTTTGATGTTGACGCGGCCTCGGGCCGATAGGAAGGGCGGCTGGAAACAGGTGAATGCGAGGGGCTTGTTATCCCAATCATGCGCAAGAACCGCCGCGTTGAACGATTTCATCGATGGCTTCTTTGTCACCGCTCTTGCCGGGCATCCTCGCCTGACCTCCCTTCTTCTCTTCGCTTGGTCTCCATCCCACTTCAGGCAAACCGACATACCATTCACGTCCCATTCAATACCCAACCGATCCCCGTTCCCTTCCAAGGAGCCTTAAGCCATGTCCAGTTTCCGTACGGCCAATCCATTGCTCACCGAGTCCGCGTTTGAAACCCAGAGTGCCGGGCGCGGCTATGGCAATATGGCCGCGGCCGATGCCTCGCGGTTCATGACGTTGCAAGGCACCGTCAACGCCTCGCTCATCCTCATGGGCTTGTGCATCGCCAGTGCGGTCGCCGCGTGGTCGCTCCTTCAGTCACCGAGCGGCGGATTCCATCCGTTGCTTATGCCCGTCTTCTTTGGCGGCATGATCGGCGCGGCGGTGCTCGCCATCGTCTGCCACTTCAAGCCCTCGGCCGCGCCGTACATCGGCTGGCTGATCGCCATATGCCAGGGCCTCTTTGCCGGCGGTGCCTCGATCTTCTGGTCGGCATATGCCGAGCGCAGCAAGTCGGGCGTTGTGGGCCAGCTTGGCACGGGCCTGGTTCTTCAGGCCTCAATGCTCACGGCGGGCATCGCCATCTCGCTGCTCATCGCGTACAAGACGCGGCTCATCCGCGCCACCGAGAACTTCAGGCTCGCCGTCGCCGCGGCGACCGGCGGTATTGCGATTGTCTCGCTGGCCTCGCTGGTGCTCGGGCTCTTCGGGGTGCGCATCCCGTACCTGTGGGATAACGGGATCATCGGCCTCGGCTTCGCCGGGTTTATCGTCGTGACCGCCGCCTTGAACCTTGTGCTCGATTTTGACTTTATCGAGCGGGGGAGCGCGAACCAGTTGCCCAAGCACATGGAGTGGTACGCGGGCATCGGCCTGCTGGTCACGCTGGTGTGGCTCTATGTCTCGATCCTGCGTCTGCTGGCGATGTTGCAGAGCCGGCGCTGAGGCACCGACGATCTTCTGCTTCACTCATCCACACGCCACTCCTCCACAGCCCAAGCCCGCGCTAACGCCTCCCCACCATGCGAAACCCCTACATCGGCGGCAACTGGAAGATGAACACCGATGGCGCATCAGCCATCGCCCTGGCCGCGGCCATTGCTGAGGGACTTCCGAGCGGCGCGCCCGATGTCGCCATCTGCCCACCCTTTGTGTACCTCACCGGCGTGCGCGAGGTGTTGGCAGCGCGCCAGTCGCCCATCAAGCTCGGCGCGCAGAATTGCTCTTTCGAGCCCAAGGGGGCCTTCACCGGCGAGATCTCGCTTTCCATGCTGCGAGACTGTGGTGTACAGGTCGTCCTGACCGGCCACTCCGAACGCCGCCACATCATGGGCGAGACCGACGAGGTCATCAATAAGAAGACCCTGGCCGTGCTGGCCGCCGGGCTGGAGTGCATCCTGTGCATCGGCGAGACCCTCTCCCAGCACGAAGCCCACCAGACCGATGCCGTCAATCAACGTCAAATCCGCACCGGGCTGGCCGGGGTTGATGCCGCCCACCTGACCAGCGGGCGACTGACCATTGCCTATGAGCCCGTCTGGGCCATCGGCACCGGCAAGACCGCCACACCCGCCGATGCCCAGTCCGCCCATGCCAATATCCGCTCAGTGCTGGGCGCGATGTACTCGCCCGAGGCCGCCGGGGCCGTCCGTATCCAATATGGAGGCTCGTGCAACGCTCAGAACGCCGCCGAACTGATGCGGCAGCCCGATATCGACGGGGGTCTGATCGGTGGGGCCTCGCTCAAGGCCGATGACTTTCTGGCCATCATCCGGGCCGCCATCTCCCACCCCCCCGCCTAGACTTCCCCCCGCCTCCCCCCCGCCCCCGCTCTGATCTCCGCGTGCCAGTTTCCCAAGAAGGTGGCATCGCCCGTCACTCAGGAGTCTCTTCGATGGTTCCCACACTCGGCCCGGTTCTTACTCTCGGGCAGTTTCTCCCCGGCTGGGCGGTCGGCCTTTTCATCGCCATCTTTCTGGTCGTCTGCGTTGTGCTGGTGCTGACGGTCCTGATTCAGCGGCCGCAGGGCGGCGGGCTGAGCGGGGCATTTGGGTCGAACGCAGGCTCAGGGCAGACCGCTTTCGGCGCCAAGACCGGCGACGCGTTGACCATTGCCACGATCGGCATGTTTGTGGTCTACATCCTCTGTGCGGTGCTGCTCAACTACGCCGTTCGGCCGACCATCGCCGCGACACCCGTACCCACCGTCACCAGCACCGATCCCACCACTGGGGCAACGATCACGATTCCCGCTGAAAGCACGACCGTCACACCCGCCGCCCCCGACGATGCGCCCGCGGCCACCACGACGACCGAGCCTATCGGCATTACCCCGCCTGTCAGCACCACCCCGCCTGTCAGCATTACGCCGGTTGAACCAGCCATACCGGCTGTACCCACACCCGAGACGGCTCCGGTCGCCCCGCCCGTGACCCCGCCCGTGACCCCCACCCCCACCCCTACC
>JBBSBC010000064.1:0-17966 GCA_038251595.1 Phycisphaerales bacterium
AATGACATCCTGCTCAACGGAACCAAGAAGATCCTGCACGAATCAAGAACTCGACCCGGTGAGCACGACAAGATTCTTGGGCTTGGAAAGGTTGGCCGTTGGGGTGCAACCGCTGGCGCGATCGACCGGGTGATCGAGGTCGATCAATCTCCGATCGGTCGCACACCGCGATCCAACGCCGCGACGTACACAGGCATCTTCGACGAGATCCGCAAGATCTTCGCCGCGACCAAGGAAGCCAAGATCCGTGGCTACAAACCGGGGCGATTCTCGTTCAACGTTCGTGCGCAATCGGGTGGCGGGCGGTGCGAGGCGTGCGAAGGGCAGGGACTCAAGAAGATCGAGATGCACTTTCTGCCCGATGTGTACGTGAGTTGCGAAGTCTGCTCCGGCTCGCGCTACAACCGCGAGACGCTCGAGGTTACCTACCGTGGCAAATCCATTGCCGATGTGCTGGGCATGACCGTCGAGCAGGCGTGCGGATTCTTCGAGAATCATCCTAAGATAGGGCGATTTGTTGAATGCCTGCGTGATGTAGGTCTGGACTACATCGAGCTGGGCCAACCCAGCACCACGCTCTCGGGGGGCGAGGCTCAGCGCGTCAAGCTCGCGACCGAACTGGGCAAGACACGAGGCATGGGCGGGGTCGGTGGTATTCCCACCGCCGCGGCGATCGAGGGTGCTGATGAGGTGGACACGGACGAAGAGACCGAAGCAAGGTCGTCGGCCAGTTCCAAGCCCGCCACGCCGACACCACGTGCCGAGTCTCCGTACGGCTCAACGCTATACATTCTCGATGAGCCGACCACGGGTCTGCACTTTGATGATGTGAACCGCCTCATCTCGGTCCTGAACCGTCTGGCGGATGCGGGTCACTCGCTGGTGGTCATCGAGCACAACCTCGATGTCATCAAGTGCGCCGACTGGCTGATCGACCTTGGTCCGGAAGGCGGCGATGCGGGCGGCATGATTGTCGCCGAGGGAACGCCCGAGCAGGTGGCCAAGAGTGAAAAGAGCCACACGGCAAAGTATTTGCGGGAGATTCTGAAGTAGGCAGCACGCCCTGCGAATTGTGCGTGAAATGCCAAACAGTTCACGAAATAGTAAGGTCCGTTGGCCACTTCGCTGGTCTTCGTGACTGCGTCGGTCATACTCATAGCACCTTGCCCAACCTCTCATTGCGCGTATACCGTCCAACAATCCATGTTCTGATTCGACTGTCAGCCGCAGCCAGTGCGCTTGCGTTGGCGTTGACGGGGAATACCACCAATGCCGCCCTGATCTGGAACGAGCAGGCCAATGGCGACTTTTCCGACGATCGTTTCGCTCCTACTCCGCTGTTGCTGGCGGAAGGATCGAACGAGGTCTTTGCACGCATCGAGGCGCAGGATATCGACGGCAACCTCGATCTTGACTATTACAGCATCACGATCCCGCAGGGCTATCGCCTCGCTCAGGTGATTCTCGATACGTACCTCTCGACCGATTTCGCAGCGTTCATGGGTATTCAGCCTGGCCCGATCTTCCCCAACGATCCCGCCACGGTCGAGCCGGGCGATTTGCTGGGTTACCTGCACTTCGGTCCCGACCTTCAAGGTCTAGACATGTTGCCACTCATGGGGGCCAACGGTCAGGGGTTCGCGCCCCCTTTGCCCGCCGGGACATACACCCTCTGGGTTCAGCAGGTGGGCGATTTCACCGAATACGCGCCTAACTTCATTGTTGAACAGGTGCCAGCGCCCGGGTCGCTCAGCGCGTTGATGACCGCGATGGTGATCGGCACGGCCACAAGGCGGCGGCGAGTCTCGTAACTGCCCCTTGCCCGACCTCCGCTCGTACCCCCGTTTCACCCTATTCCGCCAACACCCTCGCGCACGCGCTGGTCGGCATCACGCACCCATCTTCTTGCCGTGGATGAATCAAACTTGGCGGGCAGGGCAACATCGGGTCGCTGGTCGAGCACCAGTTCCACCACGGCCTTCACCACGCGCTCGGGCGCGGCCACACCGTGCGACCAGTATTCATAATCGACCCACGAGAGCCGTACCTCGTGGCGGGTGGTCACCAGCGGCGTGCCGCAACGCACGCTCACATCGAAGATCCAGCCGCCATCGACCTCGCGCTCGGTCAGCACCAAAACTCCTGCTCCTTCCGCCGCGTTGTCTGGTTCGACCGGTATCATGCCGTGCAGTATACCGAGTTGTTGCGTACCACTTTAGTTCCGCTTCCATCCGGGTCACACCTTTCGAGCCAAGATGTCTTTTTTCTTCGCCATGATCCGTCTGGGCCTCGGCAACCTCTGGTTGCACCGGCTTCGCACGCTACTGACGGCGCTCGGCATCATTTTCGGCGTCGCGGCCGTCATCATCATGGTCTCGATCGGTGAGGGCACCAAGCGTCAGGCACTTGAGCGATTCGAGCGACTCGGCGCCAAGAACATTATTGTTCGCTCGACCAAACCGCCCGAATCAGCGGCCGCGGCGAGCAGCACACGCGGGCGCAGCATTCGGTATGGTCTCACGCGAGATGATCTCAAGATCCTGACCGAGAGCTTTCCCGAGGCAGAAGCGATTGTTCCGTTAAAGGAAGTCGGGGGCACCGTCATGCGTAAGAGCCGTCGCAAGAGCAGCCAGTCCTATGGCACCACGCCCGAGCTTCTGCAAGTCGCCAACCTGCGCATCGCTCGTGGTCGCTACCTCAACCAGTCAGACCTCGACGACCGGGCCACGGTCGCCGTGATCGGGCACGAGCTGGCGAATGAGCTGTTTCCCTTTGATGATCCGCTCGAATCGACGGTGAAGATTGACGACAAGGCGATGAAGATCGTGGGCATTCTTGCTCCCGTCGGGCTGGCGGGCGGCGCGGGGGGTGCGCTTGTTGGTCGAGATCTGAACTTTGATCTGCACATCCCCCTCACCACTGCGCAGACAGGGTTCGGAGACCAGATCTTCAAACGTTCCGGGGGCGGCTTTCAGGCCGCGACCGTGCAGGTCTCGGAGATCTACCTCGCCGCGCCGACTCGTGACGAAGTGGTTTCATATGCCAATCTCATCCGGCGGATCATCGATGTTCGACATGAGAAGACCAACGATGTTACGTTAATCGTTCCCTATGAGCTGCTGGAGACGGCGACACGCGATGCCCTGAGCCGGCAGGTGGTGCTGAGCGCGATCGCCGCGATCAGCCTGCTGGTCGGTGGTATCGGCATCATGAACATCATGCTCGCCAGTGTGACCGAGCGCACACGCGAGATCGGCATCCGCCGCGCACTCGGTGCCACGCGGCGGCACATCACGCAGCAGTTCCTTGTCGAGACCAGCGTGCTGAGCCTGATCGGCGGCCTGCTTGGTGTCGCGCTCGGGGTGGGTCTCTCGATCGGCCTGGGCTACGCGGCGCCGCTCATCGCGGCACGTCTCAAGAGCACCTTCGAGATGCCCACCCAGCTCACGCTCTGGTCAATACTGCTCGCCTTCGTCGTGGCCGCGCTCACGGGATTGGTTTTCGGAATCTATCCAGCCATGAAGGCCGCGAAGCAGGACCCGATCGTCGCGCTCAGGCACGATTGATCAAAAGTCGATCCTGCTGAGCACCCGACTGGCTCAGCACCCGCCCGAAGCGGCGGCGAAGAACAGGCTGAGGTAATCAAACACATCCTGCACGCTGATCGGGTTTGCTCCGCCCGAGCCGTCAACATCCGCACACGGATCGTTGGCGAAGAACCCGGTGAGGAAGTCGAAGACATCCTGCACGGTGGTCTGGCCCGTCGCAGCGCCTGAGTGGTTGTAGTCGGCGCGGCAGCATGGGGCGGTGGTGTTGCCGAGCGGGTTGCAGGCCGTGCCGCTTCCGACAAAGGCCTGATTGGTGCCGGCGCATGAGGCGGCGGTTGTCAGGCTGCATGTCGAGCCGCAACAGCAGGCACCCGTCTCGCCACAGGGCGTTAACTGCTGCACACCGTTGATCACCAGCCCGAACTCCTGAACCGTGCCGGTGATTCCCTCATCCTCATCACTCGCGAGCAATGTCCAGTTTCCGGCGGTGGAAAGGCCGCCAAAGCCGGCGGCGGAATCAAGGCTGGTTATCACGCCCGCACATGTTGAGGGGATGTAGCGGATCGCGGCGATTGGAGATGGACCGGCAATTGTCGCGGCGTGCAGCGTGGTCGCGGCATCATCATCAAAGATATATGTGCCGTCGAGATCGTTGCCGTTGCCAATGACACCCGGCGTGCAAGGGGCCGCAGCACCCGCACGCTTATACAGATCAATGATGGTGCCGTTCGGTCCTCGAAGGCGGAGATAGACATCGCCACCCCACGGGTGGTTGATCTTGACGTAGACATCCAGGTCGTTGATCGTGGTGGCCTGAGCAATGTTGATGCTCGTACTCACAGGTGTGGGGACGGTGGGCGCGGGGCCGACGTAATCGGGAATGGCCACGGCGACGGTGTTCCGGTTGTCCGGCAGCGGCCCGCCCCCACAGACCGAGTTGTAGCCGACGAACGTGCCACCCCCAGCGATACAGGGCAACGGACCATTGGTCAGCGTGCAGTTGGCCGCGTTGCAGCACGCGCCCAAGGTTGCGGTGACAGTGACGGGAAAGCTGCCAGCGCCGTTGCCACCGCTGGATTGAGGGTCGGTGATCGTAAAGGCGATGTTCGCGGTGCCGGGTGCGCCATTGACAATCGGCACGGTGTATGTCCAATCCGCCGTAGCGGGCGTGCGCGTAAAGGCGACTGAAGTATCGGGCGGGTTGCCGGAAAGGGCGGCGATGTTGGCGGTCACTGAGGTGACGTTATCAAGGCTGCTTCCTGGCGCGGGTGATACGGTCACTCTCAAAGTGGTGCTCGCGCCCTGTGCGACCGGGTTGGGTAATGCTGACCCAGTGCCGATCGGGAGTGTTGGTGAACCAATGGTGAAGGTGAACCACATGATCTCGAACGCACTGGTGCGCATGGCGGTCGCGGAGTGCGTAGCACCGTTGCTCACCACCTGCACGGTGATGGCCGGTGTCGTGAGCGCCGAGGCACTTCCTTGAACCACCACGTTGGGAAAGTCAATCACGTTCGCGCCAGTAAACGTATCGTCGGCTGGCGCAGGCTGATTGGTGGCGATGTTGTATGGCCCGAAGGCGATGTAATAGGTGCCCGCGCCGAGTGTGCGTGTCGTGCCGGTCGCGTCGGCATCATCGTGTCCGAAGGTGGGGATGATGTTGAAGTTCCCGTCGTAGACCCAGAAGTCGGTGTCCACGGCCGCGTCGGTGGTGGCATCGGGCCTCACGGTCACCGGACCTGCCGCGACAATCCCGGAGATGGGCGTGATGATGACAGGATCGCAAGTCAGCACCGACGTGTACGGCGCGGTTGTCGCCGCCGAACCCGTGACGCTGTAATAGATCTGTCCAGCCAGACCATTGCCGAGTCCGTACCAACGGTTGATGCGGTCTGTTCCAACGATGACCGAGCCTTGCAGCGCGGTGTCGGTACCAACGTTGATCACGCGATTGGTCTGCGTGAGGCCGCGGATGGTCGATATGTGCCCCGGCGTAGTTGAACTCAGGGTCATCGTGAAACGCGTCAACGATCCGGTTGACGCGGGGCCGGTAATCCTGAAGTAATCGGCCGAGGCCGCGCCCGGAACACCCGTGCTCGATCCGATGGTGGTGCCCGAGACCGAATCGCCGCAGCCAAGGGTGGCTTGTGTGGCCCCCGCCTTGTTTTCGTTGGGCTCGATCTCCGGGATATCGATGAGTGCGAAGGCCGCGCCGGAAAAGGTGAGCAGGCAGAGCGCGACAAGCACCAGGCGCACAATGGTGAGGGATGAACGGCGCATGGAAACTCCAATAGACGGGCGGTGAGAGGAAGCGCACGCGCCGCGATGGCCACTCCGCGACGAGGTCCAACGCTCCGGGATTGTCCGAAGCGATGAATGGCCACGAGTGAAGCGACCCCCGACCGTGCCGACCTGATGAAGATACCACCTACCCAGTTACGAACAAGGGGCTCAATATAAATTTCACAAACTCTACTGCTGCGAGGTTGCACGCCTTGATTGCATCAACCCCCTTTATAGGTGGTAAATTAAACTCACTCCATGAAAAACCCCGCTTGCGGCGGGGTGTAGTGAGCATTGGGAATGGGCAATCGGCCTCCTCGCAAATCAACCGATCGGCCTATTCCTCATCGTCATCATCGTCATCATCCGGCTCAAGCGCCGCGGCTTCAACGGCAGCCAGTGCCTTCTTTGCCTCTTCTTCGTGGGCCTTGAGAGCTGCTTCTTCGCTGATGCCTTCCTTCTGGGCTTTCTCTTTGGCGATACGTCGCTTGATCGTTTCGATCTTGATCTTGTCGGGCGCAAGGATGATGCTTGCCTGCTTGCCGAAGAACCGAGGTGTCTGCTCGAGCTTCGAGATGTCCTGCAACTGGTTCACAATGTCCTTGAGCCGGTCGAGGCCAATCTGCTTGTGAGCAATCTCACGTCCGCGGAACTTCTGGGTCAGCATGACCTTGTGGTTCGCCATAAGAAAGCGGCGCGTCTGATCGACACGAATCTGCACATCGTGCGGATCAATCTTCACCGAACGACCGAGGCGGACTTCCTTCATCTCGGTCGACTTGCTGGCCGCGCGATTGGCCCGCTCTTTTTGGCTCTGCTCATACTTGAACTTCCCATAGTCCATGATCTTGCAGACCGGAGGGCGTGCATCGGGCGAGATCTCGACGAGATCGAGCCCGGCCTGATCGGCCATACGCAACGCCTCAGGCGTCTCAACCACGCCAATCATCTCCTCATTCGGGCCGATGAGGCGGATCGGGGTGATGCGGATCAGGTGATTGACGCGTGTGCGGCGGATCGTGTTGCGGTCATCGCGCTGGAAATGGCGGGGCGGGGGGATGGGCAGGACTCCTGTTCAATAAAGATGAAGAATGGGGCGACGCGGCCCCATGTACATGGGCACAAAGTCAGGCAGACATTCGTTGGTGAAGCGAGCTAGATGGAACAATCGGCACTCGCGAGCAAACGCAGGGCGACGCATCACGACCATCGGGCAATGGTGATCGACGCACATCAACGATGCACGCTCGGTCACGAACGAAGTTGGTCGGAGGATACAGACTCATGACGCGCGGCCGGGCATTGATCTGCCCTCGCCTTGGCTCGCCACGGCATCGCCTTGGCATGGTTTGAGCGTGATCCGAAGTTCGTTCACCTGGTCGCGACTCCAATATGCGATCTGATTCCTCGTCCCGATCACGCTTTCATCAGGAACGAATCCGACCACGGTACGCCCGTAGTCAAAGAAACACTAACCCATCTCTGCCTGTCGGGCAAGTCTACACCGCCCGATCGCAGGGCAATATTTTTGAATAATTTCCGGGCCGACCATGGCCCACCACCACCTACCGACGTTCGATGCGCATTCAAAGACGACCAACCGATGGTCTTTACGCGATACGCACCGGGCGAATCGCGAAGCCCGATTGCTCCAGCGCGGCCCGCACGCCCACAGCGATCCCCATGGCACCCGGTGTATCGCCATGTATGCAGATTGTATCGATTCGCCCAGAACCGCCAGTGATCTGTGCCAACTCGCCGCGGGCGATCTTAACCGCTTGATCCGCGGCCGCCTCAACATCTGAGATCAGTGCCCCCGCTAGGGTGCGGGGCGCGAGCCTGCCATCGGGCAAGTAGCATCGATCGGCGAATGCTTCGACCGCGACCGTCGCGCCAAGACTCCGCCAGACTTCGAGCGCGGGTGCTGCGGCCTGTCCCACGAGTATGGGCGATGCGCTCTGACCACGCTTGGCTCTCAGCACCACCATGCTGGCGCGGGCGATCGCGCCCGCGATTGTCGCGGAGTGCATGGCATCGTGGTAGAGCGCGCCATGCGGCTTGATGTGTGCGATACATGCGCCGAGCGCGCTCGCTATGCACGCGAGTCGATCGATCTGCTCTGCCACCATCGCGACGATCTCGTCGGCTGACATGCTGATGGAAACTCGACCGAAGTTTGCCAAGTCCGCGTACCCCGGGTGCGCGCCGATCGCCACTCCATGCTCAATCGCGCAGCGCACCGTCTGGGTCATTGTCCACTCATCGCCCGCATGTCCCCCGCAGGCAATATTGGCCGAACTCACAACCCCGAGAAGCGCGAGATCGTGACCGGCGCGGATGGATGCCGCATCTTCGCCAAGATCGCAGTTGAGATCGATGGATGGGGTGCTCAATCTCGTGTGCCCTGCCGATCAGTCTGCTGACCAAATTTCTGACCATGGTGCCCGAAGACTTCGTCGAGCCGGCGCTCGCGCTCGCGATAGAGCGCGAGCGCCTCGTGCTTTGAGACCTTGATAAAGCGTATCGGAGCGCAGCCATCTGCAAAGCCCAACTGCCCGAGCACGCCGAAATCCACCGTTGCCACGCACGCGATGACCGGATACCCACCCGTGGTCGGATGCTCCGCCATCAGAACGATCGGCTCGCCACCTTGCGGCACCTGCACGGCCCCCCACACCATGCCCTCAGTCTCCATCCGCCCCGCTCCGCCCGGCACAGGCTCCGAGCGTGGAGCGATCATCGCGCCCTCAAGCCTTATCCCGGCGCGATCGGATCGCCTCGAAACACCGAAGACGCTCGCCCAAAACTTTTCCACCTGGCACGACGCGAACATCTCAGTGTGTACACCCTCGACGGCACGGATCTCGCGACGCATGCAGTATTGCTCGAACAACGCCCGCGCTGCGCCGCAATCAACCGCTCGACGCGGCAAGGTCTGGCCCGTGCCAAACTCCACCCGGTCGCCCTTGCACAGCCGCCGCGAAAGCACATCGCTTGATTCGAGTGAAACATCTCCCGTGCTGATGTTCATCCCCACCCGTGTACCAACACCACCCGCGATGCAGAAGTAGGCCCGAAATCCACTTCGAGTTTGGGTCAGCATCACTCGCGTGCCCGCGGCCACCCATCTCGGCTGAAAGGTCTGCGCTGGCGCGACCGACCCATCCGGGCCATGCACCTCCGCGCCCATCGCGCTCCCCGCCAGCACCATGACCGCCTCATCATCAAAATCAAACACGCCACCCACGCTCGTCATCTCAATCGCTGGCGCATCATCAGGATTGCCAAGAAGTCTGTTGCCGATGCGAAGCGCGAACGGATCGGCCGCGCCGCCGCGTGGGAGCCCGATCGATGACCAGCCCTCCTGTCCGAGATCCTGCAACGAACTGAAGGGTCCTGGTGTGTGAACAAGCAGCGTGCCCATGCTCAGGCTTCCCCCTTCGATATGGCGGGGTCCAACTCGGCGAAGCGAGTCGAGTCAATCGCCACAAACCGAACGCGGTCGCCTGGAGCCAGCATCGCCGGCGGATGGCGTGCGCCATCAAACATTCGCAACGGCGTTCGACCGATCAACCGCCACCCGCCGGCTGTGGACCGCGGATAGATCCCCGTTTGAGCACCCGCGATTCCCACACTTCCGGCCGCCACACTCGCGCGTGGGTGTGGCAATCGCGGTGTCGCGATCGCGGCCGGAAGTCCTGCAAGATATGGAAAGCCCGGCGAGAACCCGGTGAAACAGACCGTATATTCCGGCTGGGTGTGAAGCCTGACGACATCATCGGTGCTCAGACCATTGATCGAGGCTACCTCAGCCAGATCGGGCGCGTGCGCCGCCTCGTAGCAGACGGGAACTTCAACGAACTTGCCGGCTTGTGCAGCGGGCGTTAAGCGCTCACTGTCAAGCAACATGCGAACGGCCTTCTCAGCGGCGGCAAACTCAAGGTACACAGGATCAAACGTCAACAGCAACGTTCGATACGCAGGGGTCAGATCACGCAGAGCGTGAACCTTCTGCGTGCGCAGGTGCCTGTACGCGGCGTGAACACGGCCCTGCCGCTCATCCGCGCTCGCACCGTCAAACTCAATCCGCAGAGATCGATCTCCGAACCACGAAAGCCGCATGGTGAGAGCGTACAACAGCATCGCGTGTTGGGCACGCGGAGACGAAGTGTGCAAGATCACCCGGGTGACTCTTCTGGTTTACCCGCGAATCAGAAGCGCGAGGTTGAACAGCACGCTGACGACCAGCAGGGCCATCATCACGATGAAGAGGTTGCGCGAGACCATGGCCCCCGGCGCGGCTTTCAGCACGGGCACAGGGGCATTGACGGCCGCCTCGGCACGGGCCAGGCCAGCAAGGTCTGTGCCCGCGATATCCTTGTGGGCGATGGGGGGAACTTTGCCGATCCGCACCGCGCGAAGATCAACAAGCAGGTCGGCGCACGACTGGTATCGATCGCGCGGGCTCTTGGCCATCATCAGCTCGATGATTTCGGAGATGCCGGCCGAGAGCTTCGGGTTGGCGTGGTCGGGCTGAATGAACTCCGCCTTCAGGTGCTTGTGCATGACGGCCGAAGGGTTCTTGCCGTCGAAGGGCACATTGCCGACCACCATGTGATAGAGCGTGGCGCCAAGCGAATAAATATCGCTGGGCGGGCCGATGGCAATCTCGCCGCGGATCTGCTCGGGCGAGATGTAGTAGGGGGTGCCGAAGGCCTTGCCCGCCTCGGCCTCCGCGGCCTCCTTGTCGGACATCGCGCGTGCGAGGCCCATATCGGCGAGCTTGGCCACGCCCTCCTTATTGATCATGATGTTTTTGGGCTTCACATCACGATGGATCAAGCCCTTCTGGTGCGCGTGCAGCAGGGCCTCGGCCGTCTGGATGAGCACATCCACCGCCTCGGCCTCGTTGTAGCGTTTGTGGCGCACGATGTCGTCGTACACCGTCCGACCCTCGACATACTCCATGACAAAGTAGTGGTAATCGCCGGCCTGACCGACGTCGTAGGCCTGCACGATGTTCGGGTGGTTCAACGCCGCCGCCGCACGCCCCTCGGCGTAGAAGCGCTCAACGAACTGCGGGTTGGTCATGAACTTGCGCGGAAGAACCTTGATCGCGACCAAACGGTCGAGCGAGAGCTGCTTGGCCTTGAAAACGGTGGCCATCGCACCCTTACCAAGTTCGCCAAGAATCTTATATCCGGGAATCTGCTGTCCCTGCCGCTGGGCCTCGGCCTCGGCCTTGATGCGTTCGAGCTGCCGCTTGGTGATGTAGTCGTTCTCGACCAGCAGGATGGGCAGCGACTTGCTGTTGCCATCCTGCGAGCTGGCCCGCGCCTGCTCAAGGCACTGCTGCACCTCTTCGGGAGTGGCCAGGCCCTGGTCCACCACGATCTTGCCGATGATCGTGTCGATATTCGTTCCGCCCTTGCTCTTGCGGGTCGAGCCGACACCGTTTGCCAGCGAGGCTTCTTCGCTCCCATCGAGCCGAACCGGCACAACCGGTGCCGCGGCCCGCACCGCGTCGGCGCGGGCCGTGGAGTCCATCGGCGAGGTCTCGCTCAGGTCGGGCTTGGGTTGCGGTGAGGTCGGGCTCATAGTCTCCGGAGGTTCAAGCGCGCCGGTCCTCATCTCATCGCACACATCGCGAAAAAGATGATCCGGCAGAGTGGGCGGCAACGTAAGGACGACCGCGACGCGGTGTCAAACCGATCCCGCATCAAGATCGTCGGTGATACCCGACTCTACGTTGAGCCGCACTCGGTTGTTTCTGCACTTCCTACGCCAGAACGGTCAGGGAATGGCACGGATCCGATCATAGTGCGAACAATCGCTCAAGTCGGGTACGCCGGCGACATCACCTATATAGGGGATCATCGAGTGGTTTGGCACATTCTGGACAGGTTGCTAAACTTAAGGCATACTTAAAAACTGCTTCAGGCCGCGACCGTTCTGGCACGCGGAAAGCCGATGTCCTTTGTCGATATCTGAAAGGATCGTGAATGTCCCGATCTCTTCGGCATGGCTTTACGTTAATCGAGTTGCTGGTGGTGATTGCGATCATCGCACTTCTGATTGCGATTCTGCTGCCTGCGCTGAGCAGCGCTCGCTGTGTGGCCCAACGTGTGAAGTCGCTCAGCAACGTTCGCCAGATCACTACAGGCGCAAACACGTACAAGGAAGACTTCAAGCAGTACATGCCGCTCACGCTCACCTACAGCCCGCGCTATGACCCACCACTTCCGAAACCGCAGCCGGCCTCCATCGGATTCTGCACATGGGCATATGGTGGGAAGAACTGCGATCCGTGGTGGTCATCAGGCCTCGGGGGTGGGTTTGATGTGGAAGCCGCCGACAGGCCGCTGAATCCATACATCTATCCCGAGGTCCGGATCGATGCTCCGCCCGTGCCCGCCCGTCTTCCGATGACGGACCCTCGCCGCACCTCACTCCAGCTTGATGCCTTTAAAGATCCGCTGGATCGCGGCTCGTATCAGCGCACTCCAGCCAACTGGAGTTCACCAAATCCGACCGCCATCGCGACCACGAGCTATGACGATGTCGGAACCTCGTACCATTTCAATGTGAAGTGGTTCGATCCCATCTACGCCGTCCTGCCCTTCGATCGTGCCTTCAACTTCGGGTGCGATCGCCTGCGCCTGAGCGATGCCTTTCAACCCTCGCGCATGGTCTGGCTCAATGATCAGTTCGCCGATCTCGCCGCCAACAGCACCTACACGACCCTCAAACTCAAGAACACCTGCAACGACATCAACAAATCCGTGATGGGTTTCATGGATGGTCACGCGGCGTACCACCCAGTGTTTCCTGGTGGCGGCACCAACACCCGCAGCCGGTCGTACACCAACGAGTTTTACACCTTCGTCTTTGATGACCTTCGCATTCCCGTACGATAACCAAACACAAAGACCTTCGCGACACGATGATCTGCACGCGCGAAGGGACTTGGTTCAGATGGGCTGGCAAGTCTGTGTAGTTTGTGCCGATAGAAATAGGTGCATCCGCAGTGTTCGCGGTTCCGTATAGCTCCTCTTGACGGCCTGATTGTCAAGATTTAGATAATATGGCCGGTCTAGGGCTAGGATTCATGTTCCGGGGTCTGCTGCGGTCATCCGTGCCCTCCATTACCCGGGACCGCAGTTTGTCGTTGTTCGCATGGTCTAAACAAACAATGCAAGTCTCGACCAGGTATTTGCCCTAGGCGGCGTAGGAGCCGCACATGATCTTGAGGAACCAGTGCCCATGATGTCCAAAATACAACGCGCCTTTACACTCATCGAGCTTTTGGTCGTCATCGCGATCATCGCCCTGCTCGTCGCGATCCTGTTGCCGGCGTTGGGTTCAGCCCGGTGCGCGGCCCAGCGCACCATCAGTGCTTCCAACATTCGCCAGTTGACCACGGCCATTCACGCCTACGCAGGTGAGAGTCAGGATTCGTTCCCCAACCCCTTCAACAACCCACCCGTGGTAACCGGGGGTCAATGGTGGGATATCTACCCTGCCCGCCAGCTCGCCTCGGGCAACCCGACCACCTACTGGCGTTTCGGGCCGGACAGCGGTTGGGGAAGCGAAGTGTTTGCCTGCCACTGGACGAGCCTCTTGATGAACTACATCGATGAGGGCCAGCTTCGTTCCAAGGTGCAGTTCTCTCCGCTTGATACCAGCGTGGTGCAGCGTTTCAACAACGATGCGACCGCCGCGGCCCAGCTCGAGAGTTACATTTGGGATGGTTCATACTGGCTCAGCCCGACAACGTGGCTCAGTTCGACGAGGTTTGCTTCGAGCCTGCGTGTGCCTCTGACCGCCACCCCGACCTATTGGAGGCGCAACCGCCTCGATCAGACCGCCAGCCCCCAGGCCAAGGTCATGATCTTCGAGCGTTTTGGTTTCAACTGTCCGCCCAAGCGCGTCAGCTCAACGGGGCGCGAGAACAAGTATCCAACGTTTAACAACCCTCAGGCCGAGGTCTGGGTTGGGCTGGTCGATGGCAGTGCGCAGAGCGTCAAGATCAAGGATCTTGACAAGCTCGCCACCAGTGCCGACCCTGCCGTCAGGGCTCAGTTCGAGCCTTCAGGCCTTTGGAACATTCCCACAGGCGTGCTCAACGATTACGACCTTGCCAATGACGACCTTGAGAACGGGCAGAACGGCACCACCGCGTACCGTGCCTATTTCTGGGCAACCCGCAACGGTCTCAAAGGCCGCGATATCAATAAGTGATGTCCAGACCTGATCTCCAGATCTGGCCCGCTTCTCCCACCCATGGCAGGATTGATAAACTGTTCAGGCGGCGTGAGATGCTCACGCCGCCTGTTTGCTTTGCCGGACAAGGTCAAGAATGGCCTCGCCACGTATGATTGGCGCACCGTCCAGCACCGCGAGCATTCACAAAGGAAACCTTCATCATGGCTTTTCAAAGCTCCAAAGACAAGATCAAACTGATCGCCGCCAGCGCTGTGCTGTTGGTGGCGGTGATCTTGATTGCGTACAACGTGCTCGGCTCAGACGGCCCAGCCCAATCCGCATCGATCGCTCAGAACGCCATCGAGCCGGCTGTGGACAACACGGGTGTCGTGCCGGGGAAGGAAGTTCCACCCGATCCACCCCGCGGCAAGGGTGTGGGCAAACGTCAGGCTGGAAGCAACTAGCCGCTTTAACTCTTTGCGAACGCCCACTCCGATTCGCCAATGGCGGATTTGGCGTTATGCTGTACACTGTCGGAGGGGGCACTTTGAGGTTCCGCCATGACCACTACTTTACGCGGCATTCGTTCTGCGTTTACCCTGATTGAACTTCTCGTGGTGATTGCGATCATCGCGCTGCTTGTGGGCATTCTGTTGCCCGCGTTGAGTGAGGCGCGTTGCGCGGCCCAGGGTGCTGTCAGTGCGTCGAATGTTCGGCAGCTCACGACCGTTATTCATACCTATGCGAGTGAGCAGAGAGACTCGTTTCCCAATCCGTTTCAAACACCGCCGGAGCTCGCCTCGTGGTTCGATGTCGTGGTTCAATCACGACTCCCCACGGGTCAAGTATGGATCTGGCGATTTGACGATCCGGGCTATCAGTCAGAGATGTATTCAGCCCACTGGGCGAGCCTGATGGCCAACTACATCGATGAGGGGCAGCTTCGTAGCAAGATCTGCTTTGCCCCGGGCGACAAAGCCGTGCTGTTGCGGTTCGATCAGAACCTGGCAACAACGGACCTCAACGAGTTTCTTTGGGATGGTTCGTACTGGCTCAGCCCAACGCTCTGGATGAAATCAAGCCGCTATGACGGTACCCTTCGCGTCCCTGTGCAGGCAAACGGAACGCAGTGGGCACGGAACAGAATTGATCAGGTTGTATCGCCCCAAGCCAAGGTTGCGGTGTGGGAGCGGTTCACCTTCTGCCGCAAGTCTCGCCCTACTGGGCAAGCGGGTCAGGGACGTTCGCCGCTGTTACCTATGTGGAACAACCCCGAGGCACAGCCTTGGATCGGTCTGGTCGATGGGAGTGCCGATCGACCCAAGATGGCACAGTTGCACAGACTGGCCGCCACGACATCGCCGCCAGAGCAGCAGGCTCAGTTTCGCCCGAGCGGCAACTGGGCTATTCCAGACACGATTCTTGGTGATCCGACGGATCTCTTCAGCTACGGCCTGAAGAACGATGGACTTGAAAATGGTGCGAATGGCACGACAGCCTGGCCCGCATTCTTCTGGGCCACACGCGGCGGGATTAAGGGGCGCGATCTGCCGCGCTAGCCCGAGTTCGATCGTTACCATTCTCATTGCTCTTGCTTCATTTCACAAACATGCCTGTCACGCTCTGTCATTGACGCAGGATTGGAGATTGGGATTTGGCACAACAGATTGGTACTTCGATGAGCAGCGGCCAGCGCAAGAAATCAAGCATGTCGGCAGGCCCTGGTTTCGGTGGTCTTTCGAAGAAGCAGAAACTCAAGCTTGTCGGAGCAATCGTGGTGCTGGTGCTGGCAACCTTGCTGATCGCGAATGCGTTGGGTCTTTTCGCGGGTCGGCCGCAGGGCGGCAGCGATCAACCGATGGCCGAGCGTGACCCGAATACCGACGGCGTGCCCGCCGCTGATGCCCCGCCACCACAAAAGGGCAGCTTCAGTCGCAAGGCGCAGCCTTTGCCACCCAAGTGATGCCCGGTGGCTGACCTTGTCGCTTGGCCTACTCTGGGATCTCGTGGATACTGAGGGTTCACGAGCCCTTATGTGCAGCCTCGATCCCTAACGCTTCATGCTCATCACGCAAAAACGACCGCGGGTACTTGACTGGTTCCATGCGGGGCCGTTGTTGTTTGGTGATTGGGGAACCAGCCGGCTCTACGTGCTCGGCCTCGCCTTCTACTTCACCGCGCACACGTCGGTCCTCTACCTGGGCGTCATGTCGCTGATCATGGTCGCGGTGGCGTGGGCCTATACCGTTGTCTGCCGGTGCTTTCCCGATGGCGGGGGTGTCTACACCGCAGCGCGGCAGATTCACCCGACGTTGAGCGTCATCGGGGCCACGCTCCTGCTTTGCGACTACATCGTCACGGCCGCGCTCTCCGCGGTTGAAGCCTTCCACTACATGAGCGTGCCACACAACCTGACGGTGGTGCTCTGCATCATCACCATCATCGGCGTGGGGATTGTCAACTGGCTGGGGGCCAAGAGCGCGGCCAAGCTCGCCCTCATCATCGCGGTCGCTGCGCTCGCGGCGAGCCTGGCCATCGCGCTGATGTGCATACCCATGCTGCCCGCGGGACTGCGCAGCATCCACACCGGTCACGGCCATCTGGGCTCACCATGGGAGATGTGGCAGAGCCTCACTCGCATCGTCCTTGCCCTCTCGGGGGTTGAGGCTGTTGCGAACATGACGGGGCTGATGAAGCAACCTGTGGCACGCACAGCGCGGCGGACCATCTGGCCGGTGCTGATCGAGGTGGTCGCGCTCAACATGATCTTCGGGATTGCGCTCAACGCGCTGCCGCAGTTGCAGAATGTTGAGACCCCCGCCTACATCGAGTATGAGGTTCATGGAAAGCTCACCTCCGATGAGGTGCCGATGGAAGTCAAGGAGTACCGCGATACCGCGGTGAAGATGCTGGCCACGCACTCGGCCTCGCTGACGTTCGGGCCTTCGGCGGGCCAGGTCATCGGGATTATTCTGGCGAGCATTTTCGCCGCGCTTCTGCTCTCGGCGGTCAACACGGCGATAATGGCGATGGTCTCGGTCATGTACGGCATGGGGCACGATGGGGAGCTGCCCAAGCACCTGACCAAGCTGAACTATTCGGGTGTGCCGTGGATCGGGCTGATCGTGGCGGGCGCGCTGCCGATCATCGTGCTGATCGTCGAGGCCGATGCCAAGTCGCTCGGCGACCTCTACGCCATCGGCGTGGTGGGGGCGATCTCGATCAACTTTCTCTCGTGCGCGGCCAACCGCCGGCTCGGAATCAAGCGTTGGGAACGCAACGGGCTCTGGACGCTCGGCGGGGTCATGGTGCTCATTGAGCTGACCATCATCTGGACCAAGCCGCACGCGACAATCTTCGCGGGCTCGATCGTCACGACCGTGCTGGTCATCCGTTACGCGTTGAAGCGGCTGAAACGCAGCCGCACTGCCGAGCCCGCGCCGCAGGTGATGGACTGGCTGGCCGAGCTTGAGCGTGTCGAGATTCCGGCCGGCCCATCGCAGGCGCGCATCATGCTCGCGGCCCGTGGTCAGGAGCAGGCGGAGTTTGCGGTCGATATGGCGCGGCGACGGGGGGCCGCGCTCTTTGTGGTTTTCGTGCGCACGCTCCGGCTGATGGATGTCGCGCCCGGCACCGTTCCGCAGGTGAAGGATGACCCGGAGGCCCTCGCCTCGCTCGGCTCGGTGGCGCAGCTCGCGCGGCTGCACCGTGTGCCCCTGGTCCCGATCTATGTGTGCAGCGACAACATCGCGGATGAGATCCTCGACTACACCGTGACCTTCGGGTGCGACACGCTGATCGTGGGCAAGACGAAGCGCCGCGCCGTTGCACGCGCGGTCGAGGGCGATGTGGTGACACGGATCGCCCAGCATCTGCCGAGCGAAGTCGCGCTCATTACACGTGACAACTCGCCCCACCACATGCCCCCAC
>JBBSBC010000065.1:0-17817 GCA_038251595.1 Phycisphaerales bacterium
CTGACGTCAAAGGCCTGTGCGATCTGCCGCGTCTTCATGCCTCGGTCGTATGCGTGGAGAACTTTATCACGAAGATCCTGCGAGCATGCCGCGCCCATCCATGGCTGCCTTCGCGGCACCATCAACGGGCGGCAGAGGGACGATGCACAAACATCGCAAAAAGCGCAACGCCTTACACGCGCCGTACGGCGCTCGGCGTGAAGTGAAACCGCTCTAGTTCTCTTTTCTGGCTGTCAGGCGTTTATCTTTTTCGTCACGTTGAGTGCTTTACTTTTTGCGAAATATGTGGCCGGTCAACGGTCGGGTGTAAATGTGAAAAAGCCCATTGCATTCCCAAAAACAGCGTTCACGCCGCCTTCTGATACAGATGGTGAAGTCGTCCGACCATCCGCTCCCGGATGATCGGCCCGCTTCCCGGCGGCTCAGGCTTACGTCCGTTCTATGAATCACCACCCGGGCGAGCGTGTGTACAGTGGTTGAAGTTTGGGAAGTTCCATCCGCCTCTTCGGGCTGGAATGCAACAAGCTCCTCCGCTTGTGCGGAGGGCTCGTTGTTGATTGTTACATTTCTCCGCGAACCATCGGCGATCTCCGCGTTGTCCGGTTGGTGTGTTACCAGAGCATGATCGCGGTCTCGCCTGTGCGCTCGGCGTAGTAGAGTCGAAGGCGAACGATGTATTTGCGGCCCTTGTAGAGCTTGGTGCGGATGTAGGCGTTCCAGTCTTCGCCGCTGTCATCATCGGCGGTCATGTAGCGCGGTTCGCCGCCGGTATCCTCGAAGAGCACCATGACCGTGTCGGATGTGCCGAAGGTCTTGATCTCATAGTTTCGTGTCGCGGCGGGTATGAATGTGAAGTTGGCCTGCTCGCCGGCGGCGAGTGTGAGCGGGTTGGATTTGAACGGCACGAGCACCGAGTGGTCGGCGGGGCTGAGCGACGGATAGAACGTCTTGACCCAGGTTTTGTCACGATCGGAGAGGCCGCCCGCGGGCTGGAGCCCGTTGCGGAATGGGATGGGGAGTTTGATAAGCCCCGCTTCGAAGGGATAGTGCATGATCGAGTCGGGGTCCCAGTTGGAACCCTGCACCGAGTCGGGCTCGATCTTGCGGATGATGTTCCAGAAGGTCTTCTCGCGATTCCACCTGTTTGGCGGCTGCGCAAGCGAGGTGTAGACGGCCTCTTCATCCCAGACGATTCCAGCATTCGGGTTCTGGTGTTCGTGAGGAAAGCCGAGCGAGTGGCCGATCTCGTGGACAGCGGTATCCAGTTCCTCTGCGCTGCGTGTCAGATCCCAACCGAAGTTCATGGTGCGCTGGTCGCGACCATAATCGAGGATATCTCGCCCGATGTATGACCATGCCCCATCATCACGCATGAAGCCGATGCGGATTTCGGCATCATCACGCGAGTTGACCTCGACAAATCGCACGCCAATGCCAACATCGGCCCAGACCTTGAATGCCGCACGAACAACGTCTTTCTCCGCAGTCGAGGTTGTCCACGGGCGCCAGGCCTGTGAGCCATCGGACATGGTGATGGTCTCTCCGTCGGAGTTGCGATCGAAGAAATAGTAATGCAGCACCGTGCCATTGACCCACTTGGTGGCGATGAGGCGGATCAACTCGGCGCGAACGGAGTTGACATTCGGGCTGAACTCGCGCGGCTCCGTCGGTCGGAGTGAGCAGTACGAATGACCGTACACTTGATGTTTGGACGGCGTCTTTGACGAGGGTTTGGGCGCCGACTTCTTTGTGGTGGTCTTTCGGCGTGCGGGTGAGAGCGTTGCGGACATGGTGCGGACCTCCGGGTGATCGAGCGCCCATCAACAAACACCGGTCGGTGGTGTTTCGGGAGGACTGATTTTGGAGGAATGAAGATGTGCGGACGATCGGGTTACATTCTGATGCGAAATCGATGGCCGCGTGTGACAGGGAGTTGGTGGATCTCTTCGCGAGTTCACATCGCGGGACGCGCCAGCAACGGACGTGAGCCGAACATCGGGCTGCCTATCTGTGAGATGCTCGTGCGATTCATGAAGATTCGCACATGCTGATCGCCCGACTTGGATGCCTGCGGTTCATTGTGGCCATGATGGCCTGCACAGCGAGCGGCACCTTCGGCCAGTCCAGCGCGAGCACACACGCGACAACCCACCAAACGACAGGCCGCCAATCGATGAAGTGTTCGTGCGACTGTTCAATGGCAAGGACCTGCCAGGCTGGGTGAACGTGAACACCGGGCCGCGGACCGATGCACAGCTTGCTGATCGAGTTCGGGAGTATCTCTATTCATGAACTCAAGTGAGCGGGATGATGACAGAGCACTTGCTGATTCGACAGCTATGGCTGTGGCTGGATGTCAAGATCAAGCGTGGCGTTCCCGTCGATCTCGAAGTATTCAACGGTGATTTGAACGATTGACGACTCTGCCTGCTTGAACGTGGCCGCGTCGGTGGTGGGGCCGTGCCATGTCCAGTTCTCGATGATGGGTTGGCCGTTGATGAGCACGCGCACACCATCATCGCTGAGGGTCGTGAACTTCCACGAGCCCGCGGGGATGTTGAGCCGCGTTGTGGCGATGAGGCCGAAGTGATCGGGCCCGGGGAGTGTGTTGCGGAACTCGGCGAGGAAGGGAACATCACGCGTGCCGCCGCGGCCAAAGCGAAGCCACCCGCCGCCGAGATCGTCGGAGGTGAAGGCGACGGCGGTCGGAAGCGTGGCGAGCTTTCGCCAGGCCTCTTGCTCTTTGCGTGGGTCGGCGACATCGGACCAGGGAAAGACACGGATGGACCAGAGTGTGCTGATAAGTGTGCCGCGAAGCATCTGATCGAGGCCGGTAGACTGCACGCGGAACTCGTAGGGGCGAAGACCGACGATCCCGGCGCGCGTGCCGACGGTGAGCGCGCGGGGTACGCCGGGCACGATGTCGCCAAACTGTGTGCCGACATCGCCAGCACCATCAAGACCGATCATGGCCACACCGCCGCCGCCGGAGGTGGCATCGCCGAACAACTCATAGAGGTCGCGAGCACCTTGCCGGGCGGTGAGACGGAGCAATGGGGTCTGATGATCCCAAGGCCCCCACTCGCCCATGAAGATATTCTCTCGACCGTCGAGTTGGCTTCTTGAACCAACCGGGCGTTTATCGCCGATGGCGCTGCGAACAACGGCGGGTGGCGGACTGAAACCCTCGACCGGTGATGTGACGAGCGTGCTCTCGGCATCGGTATCGGTGCGACCTGCGAGTGCGGCGAGAGAGGCCTCAGAGACGAGCGTGACGGGTGATTTGCGAAGACGAACGACGCGCTGCGCATCCGACCAAGTATTCTCGCCGATGATGTTGCGGTCTGAACCCTTGTGATTTACTTTGGCCCAGGGGAGTGTGAGCAGGTGTGCATCGTCATCACTCCAGAGTGAGATGTCGATGCTGTTGTCGTGAAAGCGATTGGCGGAGAGGCCGTTCTCGAATCCGTGCTCGATGTTGATGCCGCCGCCTTCGGATGATGATGCGCGTCCGTTCATGCCGATGTCGTTTTGGAGCACAACCGTGCGCTGCGAATACCCGGCCCACACGCCGCAGATGGCGTTGCCGACCAACCGATTTCCGACGATCCAGTTGTCGAAGCTGAACGTGAGCTCAACCCCGTGCGCCGCGGCGAAAGAGAAGTCGTTTCCTTTGAGAATGTTTCGATTGCAACCGATGCCTGTGAAGTCCATGGGTTGTGTGGTTGCGAGTTCGCCGAGGGCTTCTTTGCCGGCGAAGCAGAAGAACCCATCGCCGCAATGGGTCGCGGAGTTTTCAATGAACTGGTTGTCGGAGCACTGCTCAAAGAGGAGGATGCCGGCGGAATCCTGGCCGCGGTTGTAGATACCGTGGGAGTAGCCGCGGATGCAGAAGTCGAAGGCGTTGCGAGAGATGAGGTTGTCGCTCGACCGCCACATCGAAAGACCCCAGCCGCTGAGGAATGAAGCGTCGTTGTCGAAGATCTGCGCGTTGCGCACACGATCGAGGATGATTCCGTTCTGAGAACGGCGGACGTGAACCCCATGAACCGACGGCGCATCGGAGTCTTCGATGTAGATCGCTGCGCCGTAGTCGGTAAGCCACTGGTTGTTGTCGTTGGTGTGGGGCCAGAGCCAGTCGGCCTGATCTTCGCCCTGTGGCGTTGAACGCAGGCGCTGACGGAAGCCGCGGGTGATGCGGCCACCCTCGATCGTGAGCTTGTCCGCAGATGTTGCGTGGATGGCGCAATGGAAACCTTCGACGAAGGCGTTGCGAATCGTGACATTGCGGTGATCGTGAATGCGGATGCCCGTGCCGGTGAGCTGATCGTCGGATCGATCAATGCCGGCGCCGCGAAGCAGACTGCCTTCGGCAAACTCGACGGTGAGATCATCAGCCATGATCTGAATCACACCATTGCCATCGGGATCGGCGATGATGGTGTCGGGCTCAATGATGATGCGGCATGAGCGCGTGACAAGGGTATTGTCGGTGGTGACCCGCAGCTCGGGAAGCGGATCACCCGCAGTGAAGTGCGCGATGAGAACCAAGAGTGGAAGCAACGACAAACCTCCTTGCGCGGCCGTGAAAACGCAATGGGGGTTCCACGGAAGGTCCCCCGCCCCCCCCGTGGGATGTGGCTGATGTTAGACATCCGCAAGTCAAACTGATCAACCGGGAATCAATGGCTCAGGGTTGGCCTCGGCCGCGCGAGCCGATTGCTCGAGCGCCTGGATATCGGTCTTGAGGAAAGTCTCGAACTGTTCGCGTGTACCGAGGCCATTGGGACGCACGAGGCGGAGGATCGCGCTCTTGCTTTTGCGCAACTCGCGTTTGGTGAGGCCGAGCAGTTCGATGTCTTTGAGCAGCGATTGCAGATTGCGTGCATAGGTGAGCGACTGGATCTCTTCGGGCACGCGCTCGATGTACTCGCGGAGTGCCACGGGATCAACACGGTCGGATGCGCTGCCCGACTGAGCACGGAAGTGCTTGATAGATTCCTCAAACGTCTTCTTGATCTCCGGAGCAAGACTCTGGGGCCGATCCTCGCCGGTCTGAGGGTCTTTGACCGTTCGATAAAGGAGTGCCTGATGCTTTGCGAGAATGGATGTTGCCTGCGCGCCCGGAAGGCGAGTGACTGCGGTGCGGAAGTCGGACTCGGCCGAACCACCGGTCTCTGGATAGTCGTCGTAGGTAGACCAGCCGATCAGCCCGGCCACGCGCTCATCGTCGGTGAGATCACGCGGGAAGACACCGAGTTGTTCGAGATCGTTGAAGCTCGCGGAACTGATGGTCTCTTCCTGACCGACATCGTTCTGGCGCGATTCACGTGGGATTGCCCCGGCGAGTGCGGTGGCAAAGTTGGTATCCGAAGGTCCGGAAGATTTGAGATCCTGCGTCACAATTGGGCTGCCGACATCGATGAGGGCGTTGGCAAAGCCCTCGAAGGTCTGGAAGATGAAGCCATTGAGGTTTCCCGCGGCATCGCGCACGCCGCTGCGCGAGCCAAACTGCGGGTCGAAGCCTTCGCCCACGGCGACCGGGATGCTTGAGAAGTTGTACGTACCGCCCGAGACGAAATCGACGCCGCGATCAATGTCGTTGACCCGCACGCCCGTGCCCGTGAGGCTGTTGGTGTTGCGAGCACTCAACGACGATCCGGCGCGGCGGAGAATTCGGATACTCGGCGCGGTGACGGTCATGTTGCCCAGCGAGGTGAGGTCGCCGAGGGTAGCACGCGTGCCCGCGATGATCTCGAGGTTGCCCGCGACGGTCATCTTCTCGTTCTGCCCCATCCGGAACCCTTCGGTGGCGACAAATCGGAAGGTTCGGAGCGTGCCCGTGATCGGTGCGAACTGGCCGTTGGTGCCGATCGGGCGAGCGATAATCGTGGCGACGCGCGGAACGTTGTCTCGACCGTTGATGTTGTCGGCTGCGCTGTAGTTGAGGTTGATCGATCGGAGCGCTGCGGTGGTTCCGACATCGTTTGTAAAGCTGATGAACGGCAGGGCGTTCACCGTTGTGCTGGTGGATGTGCGGGCGATGGCGGTGAGGGATCGGGGCGTCGCGACCGAATCGCTGTTGACGGTGTTGTTGAAGAGGATGCCAGAGCCGAAGTCACGCAAAAGCACATTGTCAATCAGCGTGACGCGGTCGTTAAAGTTCATGCCGTTGCGCGTCGTGAAGATGTCGCCGCCGAGTCGTGTGAACCCATCGAGGTTGGTGACAAGCCCGGCCAGACGATCAGCGCCACCGATGTTGCCACGGAAGGTGGTGGTGCCGTTCTGGTGAGAGTTGACCGTCAGCGTGCGCAGCGGCCCGCTGCCGGCGTTGGAGTTGATCCGGCTGGCGAACGTTGCATCCTCCGACTCGATGATCACGTTTGATCTCAGACGAACGGGGCTGTTGAAACTGATATCGAAGAAGGTCGGTGCGGTCGTCGAGCCGGTGGAGGACGCCAGCAAGTTTGCACCGAGCGCGATCACACCATCATTGACCGAGGCGGTGTTCGCGCCCGCATCGAACGACATGGCTCCGCTGTCGGTCAAAATATTCACCGTCGTAACAATTGACTGCGCGGCACGCACACTCAGGGAGTTGAACCGCGAGACCGTGCCGTTGAAGGTCACTGTTCCATCGGTGCCAAGTGCCGCCAGGGTGGTCGTTCCCGCGATGGAGTTGCTGTTCGAGTCCGTAACGCCGCTGACCGTCATGTTGGTGGTGTTTGCACCACCGATGGTGAGGCCGGTGGCGGTGATGCGGGCGATCTCGGCACCTGAGACCGTGAGGCGACCATCCAGAGTATCGAATACCCCGACAGCGATGTCTCCGGCGTTTGAGCGGTCAATGCTCGCCGCGCCACCACCGGTCAGGATGTTGCCGGTCAGCACAACATCGGCGGCGGTGAGCGTGAGGTTGCTCCCGCTTGTCGAGAGTGTGGTGCTGGCGAGGAGGTTGAAATCACCATCATCGTCGCCATCCGTATCCGCAGCAACGATGGTATCGCCGGAAGTTGTGAGGTTGCTGTTGAGAGTGACTGATCGAGCGGCGCGAAGCGTGAGCGAGCCGACACCCTCGACCCCGCCCCGTGCGGCACCGAGCGTGAGGTCGCGTGCAGATTGGAGCACCCGCCCTGAGGTGATCTCGATCTTGTCGTCGGTATCATCCGCGGCATCGGCATTGCCATCGAGAACCAGATCGCCGACAGTTGTGGTCAGGTTACCGTTGACGGCGATGCGGTCATCGGCCTCGCCGCGCAGTGCGTCGAAGACAGAGGCTCCGTTGAAGGTCAGCACGGTTCCGGCATCAAAGGTGTGGGTGCCGGAAATACCCGCTCCGTCGGCCTCTGAGAAGTTGCGGACAACGATTGCCTGTGTAGACCCACCACCGATGGTCAGACCACCCGCGGTGATGTTCTGAAGTTCGGCATCGTTGATGACCATGCGACCGGCCACATCGGGCGCGTTGTCAACCGTGATGTTGCCCGCCGCGCTACGCGCAAGACGAACAACACCCGTGCCCGCGTTGAGGTTTCCGGTGAGGTTCAGGTCGGTGCCGCTGGCGGTGAAATCGCTGTTGCCGGTGGTGATGTTGCCGGAGAGGGTCAACATACCGGAGTCAGTGCTATCAAAGTCGGCGTTGAGCGTGAGCAGGCCAGAGGTGGTGAGGTCGGAAGAGACCGTGATATCCTCGTCCGCATCGCCACGCAGGGTGGCAAATGTTGTTGCAGCACCCGAGAATGTCAGCGTCGTGCCTGCATCAAGCGTCGTGAGGCCGGTGATGCCCATCGACTGTGCCTGCGTGACCCCATCGACCATGATCGCCGTGGTGCTGCCACCACCCACGGTCAGGTTGTCGGCGGTAATGCGCCCGAGCTCATCGCCGCTGATCGTCATGCGACCGGCCATCGTCGTGAACGCGCCGATGGCGATCTCGCCCGCTGTGGAACGCGTCAGGCTGACATCGCCCGTGCCCGCGTTCAGGTTTCCGTCGAGCAGGAAGTCGGAAGCGACGATGGATAGATCGCCATCGCTGGTCGTCAGCGTCTTGCCCGCGGCGAGTGCGAACTCGCCGTTGCCATCATCGTCGGCATCGGCATCGATGGTGAGATTTCCCGACTGATTCGTCACACTCTCGGCGAAGTTGATCCCGTTGTTGGCCGTGATGTTGAGCACCATGCCCACGCCCGCGCCCGCGAGCGTGACGGAGCCATCGGCATCGAGTGTGAGTGTTCCACCAACCGTGATCGCGCTGTTGATGATCACATCCTCGTGCGAATCGATGGTGAGGTTGCCCTCGGCAAAGATGCCCGCCGTGGCGCCCGATCCGCCCGACGAACCCTGCAGGGTGATGTCGCCACCACCGGGCTGGGTGGTGATCGTGCGTCCGCTGCGGATAAAGAGTTGATCCTGGTGCATGCCGCCCACGCCCGGCGCATCGGCATCGGCCGCCATATCGGCATCGGCGTCGAGCGAAAGGATGCCGGTATCGGCGGTGATGTTGGAATCGACCTCGATCCCTGCATCGGCACGGGCCCGCAAGCCGTTGAACGTCGAGCTCGCACCCGTGAAGGCGATGCTCGCGTTGTCATTCTCGGCCACCAACCGAACAACAGCGATATCCTGAGAGTCCGGCGCACCGACATCGCGCACGGTGATCTTGGTCGTGTGGTTGGCATCGCCCACGATAAGGTTGGCCGCGGTGATCGCAGACAGCTCTTCGTTCGAGATGTTCAGGTCTTCGGTGCTGATGTTGCCAAGACCGATGGTGCCATCGGTCGCGCGGGCGACAACGACATCATTTGCTCCGGCATCCAGCACGGTCGATGGGCCATTGATCGTCAGATCGTTGGCCAAAATGCTGATGTTGCCGTTATCAGCAACGATGCTGTCGTTGATGGTGACAACGCCGTCGGGCGCTGCGCCCCCGGCGGAAATGGCGAAAGAATCAGCCGTCCAGCCGCTGCCGTTGGTCGAGATCGAACCCCCCGAGCTGAGAACGGCCGCGCCCATGTCGGAGGTAAGGGTGGCCTCAAGCAACGTCGTGGCGGCATTCGCGATGTTGATGCCACCCGGGGCATTGGCGGAGAGTTCGGAGGTATTAACCTTGAGCGCCCCCACACCACCCGGCCCGCCGATGCTGCCGGCGGTTGATGTGAGCGCGATGTTCGCAGCCGTGACCGCCGTGCCGGATCCTGAATCATCGATCATGCCGTCTGCCGCGCTCAGCGTTACCACGCCCGTGCCGGATGCCGCGACCGGCGCGGCGATGGTGAGCGTGCCACCGGTGCCGATGGTGATATCGCCATCGGTTGGGGCCGTCACGCCATTGATGAGGCCGATCGACGCGACCTCAAGACTTGTACCAATATTCAGCACATCGATATCGCCACTCGTGGTTGTCGCGGCCAGCTTGCTCACGCTGGTTTCGATATCGACCGGGCCAGTCGTGTTGATGACCAGTCGGCCATCGGGACCACCGATGATGACATCGCGGGCCATGCCGCCGCTGGTGATGGCGCCGGTTTCGAACGTGAACAATCGATCGTTGGCGAGCGTGATGGTGCGTGCGAAGTTGGTTGCGCCGCCGCGAAGGCGGAAGTCGTAGGTCTGGGCCGAGAGATCGAGATTGACCGCATCGCCGATCGAGATCGCTCCGCTGTCGGTCGCGCCGATGGTGACGGTGCCGGTCGTCGAAAGCTCTTGAAGTTCCGCGAGACTGACGGAAAAATCGGCGGCGGCATCAAGCCCGATCGTCGCGCCCGCATTCACTGGGCGAAGCGTGATGGACCCGGCACCGGCCGAAAGAGCCTCGCCCGGCGAAGCCGTATCGATCTCGATATCAGGAGCCGAAAGCGCGATGTTGCCGGTGGTGGCGACAGAGGTGACGGTCATCCGCGTGTTGCCGGAGACGGAACGTTCGATGATGGTGATATTACCAGCCGCGGCGGCCGCATCGGCACCATCACGCGATGAAGCGGTGAGCGCGCCAAAGACGTTCATCGCGTTGTCGAGCGTGATGGCCGCGCCCGCATTGTTCAGCGTCTTGAAGCTCGCGGCCCCGTCAACCGTGAGCGCGGCGGCATCGGTGATCGGGCCGGTGGCGACAGCCGTGAGCGATCCGCCGATGGCCGATGCGCCAAAGGTCATGGGTCCGATTGAAGCGACGGATGCATCGCCACCCGAGCCATTGGTATTGACCAGCAGGCCCGATGACGAGAGCTGCGTGAGCGTGATGTCCGCATCCGCCGCTGAAGTTGTGAAGCCCGCGACATCACCAACCGTGATCGCTCCCGTGCTGGTGATGTTCCCTGTCGTTGCAACCACGCCCAGGCTTCCGCCGATGTTCAGCGCCCCGATGTTCACACCCTGAGCATTCACGATGTTGACGTTGCCCGCCGAGCCTGTTGTGTCGGCGTTGATCAGACCCGTGACATCAAGAGTGTTCAGGTCGATGACCTCATCGGTCGCCAGTGTTGCGAACGACGCATCACCACCGACAGCCAGGGTGTTGGCATCGAAGATATCGCCCGTTGTCGCCGTTGCGCTGAGGTTACCGCCAACGGATGTATCAGAGAAAGTCAGGGCGTTGGTGTTGGTGATGGTCGCGTCGCCACCAGCGCCGATGGTCCGAAGGGTTGTCTCCACACCCATGCTCGCTGAAATATCGGCGGCGGCGATCGAGATGTCGTCATTCGTCTGCGTGGTCTCAATGTACGTGCTGCCGTTCGAGGCCACCGTGCCACCACTCGCAACAATCGAGCCACCGGTCGAAACCAGTTCAAGCGTGCGCCCCGAAGGTACGGACTGCGCCGCGGCGAGATCGGCAATGCTCAACGCACCTGTCGAGCGGATTGAAACTGCTCCATCGGTCGTCGAGACGTCGAGGACATCGATGCCGCCTGTATCCTTGATGAAGATGCCACCCGCCCCGCTCACGGTAGCGACGAGTTGCCCCGCGTTGATATCCAGCGGACCCGTACCCGTTCCGTCGTTGGTGCCTGCGTTGCCGATGCCCGTTCCGGTCTGGAGTTTGAGTTGGCCGGTGATCTGGATATCAACATTGTCATCCGCAGCGACTTCGTCGATCTTGCCTCCCGTGCTGAGGATCAAGTCGGTGACCAGCGGGGCAATGGGCATGGTGGGGTCGCCCTCATTGCCCACCGTGATGTTGCCGATTCCTGCCGAAGCGACTTCGAGCGAAGTCGCCGTGATGTTGCCGATCTCGGTCGGAGAGAGCGAGAAGTCACCCGATCCGCCCAGCCCGATCGTTCGATTGCCGTTGACCGTCAATCGAACATCGTCGGCGGTGATCGACGAGCCGGCGGAGTCGAGTTGCAGATCGTCGGCCTGAATGCGCACCGCGCCACCTGTTGCGATCAGCGCACCGGTGGCCACCACCGCGCCCGCATCGGCCCGCAGTTGGATCTCCTTGCCACCCGCGACCTGAAGCTGGTCGGCAGTGATCGATCCCGCGCGGACATTGAAGTTGTAACCCTGAGTGGTCAGGTCGAGCGCGGTGACGGTCGCGGCATCATTTCGCGTCGTTGTCGAGATGGTGAGGCTGTCGGCGGTGATCGCGCCAAGCTCGGTCGTATCGACATTGAACGTGCCCGCGCCAGCGCCGATACCGATCGACTGATCGGTTGAACTGTTGGCCCGCAGCGAAACGGCCGCACCCGCGATGGTGGATGATCCGGTCAGCACCATGTTCACACCCTCGGCCGCGAAGTCGCCCCCGTTGGTGCCAACACGCCCGTCGGTCGTCATGCCGTCGTTGTTGATGGTGACCGAGCCAAGAGTTGAATCCGCATCGGTGTTCCCGCCCGCGCTGTTGTTGGCCAACAGGTTGACATGAAGCTCGCCGGTTGTTGATGTCACGGCCTGATTGACCACCACATCGTTGGCCGCACGCAGGGTGAGTGTCGCCTCACCCCCCGCAGTTTTGGTGATGGCCGCATCGACGGTGATGTTGCCGACATCCGACCCGGTCGAACCCGTCTCGACCGTGACATCGGTCCCGCTGTCGAGGGACGAGACGATCGCGGTCGCCGCGGCAGTGTCGATCACAATATCCGTCGGGTCGAGCAGCCATTGTCCGTTCTTGCCGCCTGATGATGCCGAGCGCGTCCCGCCCGCATCAACGCGTGCCCCGGCGATGTCGAGCGTGTTCTTGCCGGAGGTTTCGATGAACCCGCCATCGCCGCCCGCACGCCCGCCGCGGGCCGTGGCCTCGCCACTGAACTCCGCGTGATCATCGGCAAAGACCACGATTGATCCGCCGTCGCCCCGTTGTACGGCATCGGCGCGGATTGAAGTCTCGGCATCCACGGTCGTTGTCGTTGCGTTCGCAAGTTCGCCCGCGCCGCGAACATCGCCCCCGATGCGCACACGCCCGCCCGATCGCGAGCCCGAGGCATCAATTTGCGCATTGCGAACCACAATATCGCCGCCGGTCACCGTCACACCGCCACCACGACCGCCGATTGATCGGTTGGAGGCATCGAGCCGCCCGGAGAGTTCGACGCGCCCTTCACCGCCGCGAAGCGTGATGTCGTTGGCCTTGACGCGACCGGTGTTCTTGATGGCGAGCGCATAAATATCGCCCGCGATCATCAGCGAACTGCCTTTGCGGACATCGATCTGGCCGGAGTTTTCGACTGCGGCCCGCCCGTCGTTGATCGCTGAAGCTTCACCGCCCGCAGGCACGGCGACCGTGACGCTCATGTTGCCACCACGCGGCGTGAGCGTGACATCCGAACCCGATACCATCGCCACAACACCGCCGGGTGAATCGGAGAAAATCACGCCCGTGTTGGCCACGTGTTGGCCGATCAACGTGGCGGTATCAGCGCGTATGACACCCTGATTGATCACATCGCCCGTGATGCCGGTGAAGTGGTCGTGACCGCCGAGGAAGTCGCTGTTCGATATATTGCCCGCCGCGGCGAAAAGATGCGGAACATCAATCACGCTGCTGCCGGTGAAGAGCACGCCATTCGGGTTGACGATGTAGACCCGACCGTTGGCCTTCAGCGATCCTTCGATCGTCGTCGGTCGCGCACTCTGGATGCGATTGAGCACCCGAGAATCGGCACCGGGCTGAATGAACCGGACGCGCTCGCCGCGCCCGATGTCAAAGCTGGAATAATCGATCACCGCGCGATCGCTGACGCGAATAACCGTGCGGTTTCCCCGCTGTCGTATCTCGGCTGAGCCCGATGAGACCTTCGCGCCCTCCGGCCCGGCAAAGGCTGACGAGGCCGCGAGCATGAGGGCAACGCCCCCGCCCACGAACATGTATTTGCCCAGACCAAGCCCGATGACCCGACCACGTGTGACCGGCTTCAACTCGTTGTGCATCCGCATGGCCAGCTCCTGAGCCGAAGGTCCGGGAGGTCTTCCCGGACAGCATCGCTTCTGAACAGACAGGTTCTTGAATGACCCCGGCCGCGGGCGGCTATGCCCGCGGCTTCGTCCTACACCCCGTGCTGCCCCCGCAACCCGACCCCGGATTCACCGGAGCCTCGCCCGATACCCATACGTCTGCTAGAACGAGATTGTCGCGGAAATGTGAAAACGGTTGCTGCCCGAGGTAACTTCGTTATCAATTTCGTCAAGGGCAATCCCCCAATCGACACGGACGTTGAAGTTACGACGGAACAAGAGGTCCATACCAACCCCGGTACCGATCAGGGTTTCATCCCGTTCGGTTCCGGTCTTTCCGCTGATCTCGGCGCGGCCTACATCCAGAAACCCCTTCAGAACCAGATCCCAATCGGCCCTTCCATACGCCACCTGAGGCTGATAACGGAAAGTCTCTCCAAAAAGGGTGCCCGGGGTCGCCTCGATGCCCAGCGCCTGTGGCAGATGGAAGCGATACTCGGCTGAGGCCACGACTACCGAGTCACCGGAAACCACCGATTCAGGGTATCCGCGAACCGTGTACAACCCGCCAAGCACATCCTGAAAGTTGGGGATCAGACGACTGCCGAACGCATACTGACCACGAACCGAGAGCGCGACCTCGTGGGCAAGGGTTGTGGACGGGTTCTCGGCATCGGTATTGCCCGAGAAGAACTGTTCGAGATACATCGAGTGGGTCAGTTCGCCGTGAAAGGTCGCCCAATCGCTGTCGGCGTTGTTGCGCTGGAGACTGGTCAGATCTTCAGAGGTATCGGCCACATCCGGGAGGTTGAACTCGACACCCGCCTCGCCATTGGTGGATGACGTATCGGTTTGTCGGGCGAGTCGCAGGCCGATATCCGGAAGGAAGAAATCCTCTTCGCCGCGTGTATCCGTGACCTGGCTGCTGGTCTTGACGTGCTGCCAGCGCGCCCCGGCAAAGAGATCGATGAACAGTTCGTGACGCTGATAGACATTGGCAATGAACTCGCCGCCGAAGGCCCAGCCATCGCCATCGAAGCTCTCGGAGGTATCGCCGACATCGGAAGCCGTAAAGCTGTTGGCGTTGCCGTAGAGGCGTCCGCGCAACCATTCGCCCCAGAGCGGGCGCTCGTAGCTGATCCCGACGTAGTGCGAGTCTTCAAAGCCCGCTGTGACGTAGTCGATGCTGAGGATGTCGTCGGCGTTGGTCAGTTGGTTGTTGACGAACCCGAACCGCTCGCGCCACTCACTGGTCTGCTTGGTGCCGGTGTTCGAGATCTGTCCATAGATTGTCCACGGACGACTCTCGTTCACCAGATAATCAAGCGCAAGCTCGCCATCTTTATCGCCGGCGGCCAGCGCAAGATCGACCCGGCGACCAGGGTGGCGATTCAAGCGGAAGACGTAGTCGTCGAGTCTGTCCTTGCGGAGCAGATCTTCTCGACGCGGATCGTCGAGTTCAAAGACCTGCACCGGCGAGTTTTTTATGATCTGCTCATGTCGCGGGTTGTTGATACGCTCTTCGTAAGGAATGCGATCGCCGAACGAAAGGGTCCGCGTCTCGCCGACAACTCCGGTGCGGATGACGAGCGTGACGGCCGTCGAACCCTTCGGACGCTCATCAAGATACTGTGCTTCACCCTCAACCCGAGCATCGTTCGGTGCAAACTCCTGATCCGAAAGGCTCACGAGCGTGGCAAAGATGCCCGAGCCCTCAAGCGCGGTCTTCACGGCACGCTGAACAGCAAAGAGCGCGAACGTCGTATACCGCTGCGGCGGCTGCGTGCAGAGTTCCTCGATTGTGTACGTCGCGCTCGGGATATCCGACGACGGCTTGGCGTACCCACCATCGACGATACCAAGCGTGACCTTGGCCTTTACAAGATCGTCGAGCGCGGGGAACTGCGGATGCTCAACGGCATAGCGAATAACGAATACACCCACGAGGTAGCTGGGCTTCTCGGGGTCCGGGCGATCGTCAGTGGCGGTGCCGGAACCTTCGGGGGCTTTGTAATCGACCGTGCGCTTGGGGTCTTCAGGACGAACGGTGGCTGGCTGACCGGGAGGCGGTCGCGTCTGATCGCGAAACTCGGCGACACCCGGCTGCATAGCCCCTGCGAATGAAGCGGCAAGGCCCGCAACCGCCGCGATCAGGCAGGCCGGACCAAGCTTTGGTGAAACAAACTTCGGCAACTCAAAGCCGATACAAAGATTGCGCATGACCTCTCCTGAACATCAAACCCTGTTCGGCCACTGCGACCGAAGCAATGACCCACGAACGCAAACACCAACGCCCAATGACCCCGCTGAAGTCTTTACAAGCTACCGTCATCAGCGGCCAATCGTCAAGCTCCACACTTGTCCGTCACACGCGATTACTTGCCGCGCAAATACGGTGTTGGCGTCAGGTAACGCTCAACACGAGCTGCGAGCGTATCCGCATCAGGACCGATGTTCCTTCCCGAAAAGGCGAGTCGGAACCCAACATCCGAGTACCCCTCACTCGCATCATCAAGCCGAAGAGCACACCTTTGGGATGGTGGGCGCGTCGGGTCAGAGAGGGCTGATCCACCAATCACCCCGAACTGGTCGGCATGTCGCTCAAAATACCCCCCCGCTTTGGGGTCGCGAGGATCTGCCGGAGGTGGATCGGAAGGATCGAACGGAGCATCGAGGACATACTCAAAGACGTTGCCGATAAGGTGCTTGACCGGATTTCCGGTCAACTCGGTGGTTGGGGTTATCCCCAGGTCATCCACATCGGCCGAGGCAAACCAGAGAATATTGTCGTCATTTATTCGCGCGGCTTTCGGATTCGGTCCGTTCGCGTCAAAGGCACCTGCATCGGCCGCGTACACGGATCGAAGCCCGGCGAGTTGGTCGGAGGTGTGGCGGCGGTGACGATCCCACTTCTGATCTCTGAGGTTGGCATCATCAAGATTGGCAAGTGGATGTTGAGCTTCGGCGGCTAACCACTCCGCGGCGGTTGGCAGTCGGCAGCCCGCGAGAGAGGCGAGGTAGACGGCGGACTTAGGGGGAATCTGCTGAATGGGAGACCCGAGCGTGGGGCGTGCGGGGAGAGTGCCCGGGGAGTAGTCGTCCGAGGGCGCACGTCCGAGATGGAAGAGCCAATCGCGTGCAGGGAGAACTGTGGTGCGCTGTGCATCCCACTCCCACGATCTTGGCCCGAATCGCGGATCTTCTGATTGCTCAAAGACCGGAAGCAGACGGGTGATCGCGGCGGGAGGAGAAAGGACATCGGTGGAACTGGCCGCGTAAATGCTCGCGACCATTCCGACGGAGACCTCGTTGACACCGAGATAGAACGGACGCAGCCCGGACGCGGCATCAGGCGTGATGAGTGCGAACTCGAGTGGAGTTCTGCCGATCTCGGCGTTGGTGCGATCGCTTGGGACAAACTGGAGACGCTCACCCCGTGGTGAGTCGAGAACCGCTTTGTAATGGCCCGTTGCGGCGGGTCCGAGAGTTGCCCACCATGCCGGTCCTTTGGATGGATCTTTGCCATCCAACGCGCGTTCGAGCGCGGCGAGAGTGTTGGCGACATCGGCCCGATAGGAGACACCTGAGGGAAGTTCTTGCACCCGTTCGACAAACCTGGCGATCTCAGCACGCAGCTCCGCATCAGCGGAACTGCCGGTTGCGGATGCCGCGAATGTGCGGAGTGAGTGCAGGCCGTGGTTGTATTGAAGCCAGGGCTCGAGGTCTTCGACACGGACGTCGAACGTGGCCATGCGGGAAAACCCCGCATCAATATGCGCGGGATTGGCGGCGAGCGCAAGAAAGCGTGCCAGCCGGCGGATCTGACCGGTGCGGAACGCCTGCTGCACGGCCCGACGACGGGTTGCATCGGGTATCGCGCTTATGATGGGGTTCAGTGTTGTCGCAATCGCGGCCTCGGCATCGAGCTCGGAGAGTGTTGCGGGCCAGAGGATGCCGGCACGATCGCCCAATCGTCGCCACGCGGCCAGAGCAAACTCCGGGCGAGCGTTGGTTGGGGGGTTGGTGGGGACATTGATGGCTTCGAGCAGGGCATCGGCCTCGGTGGCGACCTCGATATTGCCGAGAGCTTCAACCCTGTCAAGGACCGGCGCGAGTGTGGCGCGAACGGCCCGTTCGTTGGCGAGCCTTGCCTGCCAAGGTTCGACGAGTTCATGAATGCTTGCGCCTCGCTCGGCCGTGGGAGCAACGACCGATGAAGCCGTGGGTGGCGGGCGTTCTGTAAGTCCGTAGCCGTTGTTGAGCAACCTCTCGACGGCGACCATGTCATCGGTGAAGGCCGCGGCGGTTTTGTAGAGGGCGGTGATCTCAGCGGCCTCGCGAAGGAGATCGTCGGTCACACCTGGGGAACCCGTGTCAACAATGAGACCGCCCCAGACGCGGAAGGCACGTTGCAGCCTCCGTTCTCGGGCC
>JBBSBC010000066.1:0-17433 GCA_038251595.1 Phycisphaerales bacterium
CATCTACTGAGAGCGCACGGGCACGCATGCGCAACTTAGACTCAGAGGTGGCCGCTGCCGCGGCGATCAGGTCTGACTGTTCAGAGAGGTAGCGACTGAACAGTCTTTCGGCTGAGACGGCAAGATTGGTGGGGGCGTGATTGGTAGCACTGGCTACGGCGACGGCCAGGCCGTCGTCACTGCGCGTTTGGAGAGCAATGGCACCCTGACCTGCCTCGGGCAGCATCTGGTCGGAAGTGAAGCGCTGGGTGATCAGGTGATGTAAGCCGAGCCGTTCGAGCCCAGCAACAGCAAGCACGGTGGCATCAAACCGGCCGTTGCGAACATGCTCGAGCCGCTGCTCGACAGTGCCACGAATGGGCACCACGTTGAGGTCGGGGCGGAGTCGCTTGAGCTGCGCGGTGCGACGCTGGCTGCAGGTGCCGACAGTTGCGCCCGCGGGAAGTTCGTGGAGCGCCAAACCGTTGGAGGAGACGAGGGCTTCAGCGGGTGAGCCGCGAGCAAGAACGGCAGCGATCGTTGTACCTCGCGCTGGTGAACGCGGGAGGTCTTTCAAGCTGTGTACAGCGATATCGATCTGGTTGAGGATCAGGGCGTGTTCGAGTGCATCGGTGAATGGACCGTCGGTTGGGAAGGCATCGATCGGACATGAAAGGTTTTGATCGCCTTCGGATACGAACCGGACAATGTGTGTGTGAACGCCGGATGACTCGAGCGCGTGAATGGCTTGCTGCGTCTGCCACAGGGCGAGCGGGCTTGAGCGCGTGCCGATACGAAGGACCGGACGCGGGAGCAACGCATCGAGTGCATCAAGCAGGATGGACTGAAAGTCAGAGTCCTCGCCAAGTGGCGTCATGATGTGTACTCGCCGACCGTCGGCGCGAAGCCGGAAGCCTTGGGCATCTGGATCACGACTGGCTACGCCGAGCCGTTCAGGAATATCGACACGCGCGTGATCGCCACCACCGATGAGAAAGGGGAATACCAGCACGTTTGTGCGCAACGGTCCATCGGAGATATCCTCAAGCAGAGGGTCCTGATCTAGAAAGGCAGTGCGAACATCGGCATCTGTAATTGCGTCACGAACAATCGACGCGGCGGCGTTGGCTGCGTCAGCGCTTGTTGATGAACGTCGTGTGCCATGACCGACGATGAGTATCGTGGTCTCTGATGATGGCAGAAGCGCTGCTGAAATGGCTTCATTCAGCCGTCGAGCGATCAGGCGATGGCAGTTCGCGCCGACGCCGAGTGGATTGGCGACTGTTATGTTGGCACTATCAATATTGGCGGTGCTGATCTGTTGGCGGAGGTATACACCGGCAAAGTAGCCAGCACTAGACATGAGCGGGATGATGAATACACGACGATCGGCATGGGTGCTGAGAACATCGGCGAGTTGCGGTGTGCCGAGGTTGAACGTGGCGACGACTTCGGCGTCGCGGCGCTGTTCACCGATGAGGCGTGCGAGTTCGTGAACGCGGCAGTTTGCGGCGGAATCATCGCCAAAGCCGTGAGACGCCAGGATGACCAGCGGTCTGTGTCTCATGCGACGGTGCTCCGAAGCGAGGGCGTGGAGAGTACTTGCGAGTCGGATGACAGCCACCGCTTGGCCCAGCGGTCGGCACGTACGTTCACAAGTGTGCGTGCGTATTCATAGATGCGACATGGGCGTTGGTGTGCGTCGAGCAGATCATCGAGGGTGATGACTATCGTGTTGGCGACCGTGTGAACATCGGCATCGACGTTCGGGGGAACTCCGAAATCGATCACAACCAATGGTGGGGTGCGAGGCATGAGTTGTGCGGTCTTGATGATGGGAACGGGTGATGAAGTGGCCGCGACAATGAGGGAGCAGGAGCTGATGTGGTCGTTCAAAGCGTGGAGAGGCAGGGCAGGAATGTTCGCTGGAAGACCAACGGCGGCACGTTCATGGTGACGAGCGAGAACGGTGACGGTGAAACCTTGTGTGGCCAAGCGGGTGGCCATTTCTCGGGCAATAACGCCGCTGCCGATCACCGCAGTCCGTGCGCCGATTGGGAAGATGCGTTGAACGTGCGCAAGGGCAAGACTGACCGATGAGATGGCGAACTGGTCGAGACCCGAGAGTCGGCGCGTGTGTCGGCCACAGGCGACGGCATCCTGAAAGAGGCGAGCGAGGAGTGACGATGCGCTGCGAGTGCTCTGGCAGGGCTGAGCGCGAGAGACCTGGCCGAGGATGTGTGACTCGCCGATCAGGCGAGATTCCAAACCTGTGGCGACTGCGAAGAGATGAGCGATGACCGCGGCACCGATTCGGCGATCGATGTTGGTATGCGCGGGCGATGCGGCGAGATGTCGGGCAAAGATGTCGGCGACCAACCCTACATCATCAGCGCGAGCGAGGGTGTACAACTCGGTGCGCTCGCACGTTGAAAGGATGATTGGTGTGGTGGCGCGGCCGAACTGCTCAAGTTCGCCGGTCAACTCGGTAGAGAGCGCGACCTCACCCCCGGCTCGCTGGCGCGCGGCGGAGAGCAGGTCACGGTCGGTGGTGCCAAGCTGTACGAGTGTGGGGGGCATGGGTCGGGATTCAGTCTGAAGGGACGGAAGTTGCCTAGGCGGGTTGGAAGAGGAGGGTTGAGAGGTATCTTTCGCCGAAGGAACAAGCGATGGTGACGATGCGCTTGCCCGCGAACTCGGAGCGGGCCGCGAGTCGTGCCGCGACGCAAACATTCGCACCGGCCGAGATGCCGCCGAGAATGCCCTCTTCACTGGCCAGACGTCGTCCCCACTCAAAGGCTTCGTCATTCGTGACAAGCTCGACACCGGAAAGAAGGCTGGTATCAAGATTCTTTGGGATGAAGCCGGCGCCGATGCCCTGAATTTTGTGGAGGCCGGGTTGGCCGCCGGAAATAACGGGACTGGTGACGGGTTCAACCGCGATGGCTTTGAAGTTGGGATTGAACCGACGGATGTAACGTGTAACGCCCGTGATTGTGCCACCGGTGCCGACGCCTGAGACGATGGCATCGACGCGGCCGTTGGTGTCGGACCAGATCTCGGGTCCGGTAGTGGACTCGTGGACGGCGGGGTTTGCGGGGTTGTCAAACTGCTGAGGCATCCATGTATCGGGGGTTGAGGCGGCAAGCTCAGCAGCACGCGCGATGGCTCCGCGCATCCCCTTATCACCGGGGGTGAGCTCAAGCTCCGCGCCGAGGTGCTTGAGGAGCGCGCGTCGCTCGACGCTCATGGTCTCGGGCATGGTGAGCGTGAGCCGGTAACCGCGTGCGGCGGCGATAAAGGCGAGTGCAATGCCGGTGTTGCCGCTGGTCGGCTCGATGATGTGGGTGCCGGGGTCGGTGGACCCGTTGGTACCGCGTGGCCGGATGAGGCGGCGGGCTTCAGCGTCATCGATCATCGCGCGGCCGATACGGTCTTTGACACTGGCGAGAGGGTTGTCGAACTCGAGCTTGAGGACAACCTCCGCACCTCCGGATGGAATGATGCGATTGAGCCGGACAAGCCGCGTCTGGCCCACGCATTCGGAGAGATTGGCGTAAATACGATGATGTATGAACTTAGAGTCGGTTATGCTTGACTGGGGTATGGTGGACATAGGAGTTGCTCGGAGGAATGCGGGTAGACGGTGATCGTTAATGCTCGTTACCGGAGATGGTGACACTGACGAGTGGTGACGTGGGAACTTCCTTGCCGGTGAGCAGAACACGCTGATGTGTACGACCGACGATGCGTCGGTAAAAAGCGCCAAGGCCTTCCAATGGCCGGCGCTCGGAGGCAAAGCGGGCGAGCAGTGGGCGCAGGGTTGTAACAATGCCGGTGATGGAGACATCGGGAGCAAAGAGATCTGCAAGCTCGTTGCCGCCTAGACCACCGCCGACAAAGACATGATAGAACCCGGGCTTTCGACCAACAAAGCCGATGTCTGCGTTGTAAGGACGTGCGCATCCGTTTGGGCAGCCGGTCATGCGAATAGTGAGTTCGGTGTCATCAATACCCAGACGCTCAAACTCGACTTCGAGCTCATCAAGAACTTTGGGCAACTGTCGCTCGGCATCTGTGAGGGCGAGGCCGCAGGTGGGGAGCGCGGGGCAAGCCATCGAAAATCGACGGACGTGGGAGAGGTCGTCAAGCTCGGCAACGTTGTGTTCACGCAGGATGGAACGGATAGTCGCGACGTTATCCGGTGTGAGATCGGTGAAGAGAATGCTCTGCATCGGGGTGAGTCGAATCCCCGGTGCTACTTCGCGAACAATCTGGCGGAATGCGGAACGATACTTCACATCGTCGCGATCAATGATGCGTCCGTTCTCGACAAAGACACCGAAGAACTGACGGCCATCACCTTGGTCAAACAGACCGATATGGTCAAGCTGGCGCGGCTCGGGCATGTCGTGGGGTGGTTGCAGGCGCCATGGAACACGCGCGTGGAACTCAGCGATGAAGCGGTCAAGACCCCAGGACTCGATCAGGTATTTCAAGCGTGCGTGGCGACGGTCGGAGCGATCGCCATGGTCGCGGAAGACTGCGGCAACGCTTTGTACAGCATCAACGGCGACCTCGCTCGGGACGAAGCCGAGAACGGTGGCCATGCGTGCGAAGGTATCCGGCTTGTTGTGCGTCATGCCCAGCCCGCCACCAGCGACCAGGTTGTAGCCTACGACACGCCCGGCGTTGGTGATGGCGATTAGGCCGCAGTCGTAGGAATAGATGTCGATGCTGTTGTCAGTATCGATCGCGACGCCGGTTTTGAACTTGCGTGGGAGATACTGGCGCCCGTAGAACGGCTCTTCGTCGCCGCTTGTGGAGACGGGCTCACCATCGAGCCAGATTTCGTGATAAGCACCCGTCGCTGGGGCGAGTCTTTGAGAGAGCTGAGCCGCGACCTGCTGCACTTCACGGTGGACCTCATCGGCGAAGGGCGCGGGCGAGGCCATCACGTTTCGCTGCACGTCGCCGCATGCGGCGAGCGTAGAGAGAAGCGCTCGGTGAATCTCGGCGATAGTCTGTTTGAGGTTATCTTTGAGCACACCGTGGTATTGGATGCTCTGGCGCGCGGTGATTCGCAGCGTACCATTGGCGTAGCGATCAGCAAGATCATCGAGGGCGAGATATTGAGTTGAGGTCAATGCGCCGCCGGGTATGTTCAGGCGGATCATCATTGAATAGGACTTACCGTCGGAGGAGTGTCGTTTCTCCCGGTCGTCCTGCTGATAGACACCGTGGAACTTGAGCAGCTGCTTGTCATCCTCTTCAAACGAAGCGGTGGTCTGGTCGGCAAGTGTGCTTGCGATGGAGCCCCGCAATGCATTGCTTGCGGCCTTGGCGACTTCGACCTTAGAAATATCTGGTGTGTTGGGTACTTCCACGTCATGCCTTCATCCGCTCAGGCGGTGTTAAATGCCAGCCCCGGGCGAGTTCCAGTGCAGACCGCACTCGGTTTTATCAATACCCGCCCAGCGTCCAGCGCGTGAGTAGTCGATCACGGTTGAGCCGGGGACAGGGCGTGTGCAGTGTGTACAACCGATCGTCGGGTATCCCTGCTCATGAAGTTCGTTGTACGGCACTCCGTTCGCGACGGCGTAGTCCCAGACATTCTCACGACTCCAGCCTGCGAGTGGATTGATCTTGAATACACCGAACCGCGTATCCTGCTCGACAAACGCGGTGTCGGCGCGAGTATCGGATTGCGATCTGCGAAGGCCGGTCATCCATGCCTGGGCCCCGGCCAGCAGCCGTTGCATGGGTTCAACCTTTCTTATGTTGCAGCAACGATCGGGGGCCGTCTTCCAGAGTTCAGGGCCAATGGCGGCCGCTTGCTCTTCAGGCGTCAGGTCTGTTCCCGCGTTGACAATCGCAATGCCGGGATAGCGTGCTTCCAGGCGAAGTCGGAGCGCGTGTGTTTCGGGAAAGAAAAAGTGCGTATCGAGGTAGTGAACCGTAAGCGGCAGACCGAGCCGCCAGAGCATGTCGATGAGCACGCACCCTTCCATTCCGAAACCCGTGGTCACGACGAGACGTGAACCAAACCGTGAGACCGCCCAGGACACGAGACTTTGCGGCGTAGCCGCATCCCCCTGCGGAATTTGCAGCTTCTCGGCCAGCTCGGTTGGCAGTTGCTGGGGTTGATCTTCGCGGTCGTGTTCGAGAACTCGGAGATGCACAATGACCTCATTACACGCGAGCGTGGGTCTGTAGAATCGACGGAATGGGGGGGTGAATAAAGAAAAACCCGCAGGGAAGGCCCTGCAGGTCGTTGGTTCACTCGTGGTCGATCCGGTCAGGATCGGTGAAGAGAACAACAGACGCAGGGCGGCCTTGCGGGCGACATACACAGACAACAACAGGCTGCAGGTGCAAAAAGACGGGTTGTGTTGGTGTGGTGCGTCATTGGTCGTTCAGGAACCGAAGCGGGTAAACATATCACGCATTCGCTCGAAGTCAAGCCTTCAGGGAACGGTTCGGGTTGTGGGAGTTACGCGTTGTCTTGCAGAATCTGCCTTGGATGTTCGGCATTGAGAACGTGTTACAGGACCGGAAGCATTCGATAACCACCAGTACACGAAGTGCATGTCCGTCTTGGACGGGCTCTTCGTGTTGGTGGTGTTCTCAGTGTCACACGCACCCGACGAAGTATCCGGCGAGGAAGTCGAAGATGTCCTGAACACTGATTGCTCCAGAACCGTTCAAATCCGCGGCGGGGTTGTTCGCAAAGTAGAGCGACAGGAAGTCGAAGATGTCCTGCACGCTCACGGTGCCGGAGAAGTTGATATCGGCCGCGCAATAGACGGTCACGACTCCAGAGCCAGAGAAACTGCTGAATCCACCGACGCGGATCAGGTAACTGGTGTTGGCGGTGCCGAAGGCTGATGCACTTGAGTGCAGACCGCTGCTGGGGCAAAGGCCGAATGCATCGTCGTTGCACGCGAGCGCCGTATCTGCGATGGTTGGGCAGGTGTTGCTGTAGATTGCCAGTTTGGTATCAAACGCGCTGCCGCAGGTGCGAGCAGTGAAACGCCCCGCACCGGATGTCGTGTAGCGGTACCACAAATCGTTACCGATCTGCGCGCCCGGGCCGTTGTTGCACCCGACCTCGGCCGGGCCATCGGTGTTGGCGGTGTTGGTGCAGAATGGGATCGCGATGCCCGCGCTGATCGTGGTGGCGTTGATGCACAGGTCATTGGTCGGTGAGGCGGAGATATTCAGTCGGAAGGGACCAGACGTCACGGATGAGAACTTGGAGACGCGGATGAGAACGCTCTCGCCCGCAGCGAGCGGACGTGAGACCACCGAATCGCGCCGGGAGCTGGTATCGAGCGAACCGCACGCCGCGCTGTCGTCATTGCAGGTCGTTGGCTCCGCACCGCATGTCGTGTGCAATGACAGCACCGTATCCATACCCGTATCGACTCCCGCTCCATCGCTTGTGCCGCAGGTTGTGGCTGTGAGCGTGACCGCGCAGGTTGCCGGCGCGGTGAAGATGTACCAGGCATCTGGGTTAGTCTGCGAGGCTCCGCACGCCGAAGCGAGGGTGGAGTCGTTGGTCGTGAACGCAAGGTTGCCGAAGAAAGTTCCGCCGGATGAGACATCCAACGCGCCAGCGCACGGGTCGTTGGCCGCTACAAAACTGATGGTGAGGACGAAGGTGCCGACGGGTGTCCCGCCGAACTTCGAGACGCGGATGAGGATCGCTTCGCCCGCACTCACGGGGCGCGTGAGAGATGAGTCTCGAACAATGCCAGCGTCGGCCAGACCGCACCCGCCATCATCGCTGCACGAGAGCGATGCGCCGGTGCAAGATGCGTGCATACTCACAACCGTATCGATACCGGTATCGATGTTGGTTCCGCCGTTATCGTTGGTGCCGCAGGTTGCGGCGGTGAGGGTTCCGGCCATGGGTGCGACGAAGCGGTACCAGACATCGGGATTGCCGCCGGCGGAGCCGCACGTTGAAACCGGGCTGGGGTTGGTTGCGCCGACAAGCGTTCCAAAGAAGGTGCCACCATTGCCGACATTGACCGCGGATGAGCATCCATCGCCGGCCGGCACCATGAGGTTGAGTGCGCCCTGCGCGTTGACATAGCCATACCCGAACCCCGTGTCGTAGCCCGCAGGACCGAGATCGCGGATGGAGTTCTGCATGATGGATTCGACCTGCGCGACGTTGAGCGCTGAGTTGCGAGAGAGGATGAGGCAGGCGACAGCCGAGGCGTAGGGCGAGGCGAACGAGGTGCCATCGACGACGTTGTAGTCGTTGCTCGAGTAGCCAAACGCGCCCTGCCGATCGGTCGATCCGATCGCCACACCGGGCGCGCAGAAGGCGAGGTTCACACCAAACTGGCTGAAACCGGCGCGGTTGCCGAAGCGGTCCATCGCCGCGACAGCATCGACGGTCGGAAGGCTGGCCGGGTAACCGATGATGCCCGTGCCGTTGTTGCCGGCCGATGCGAAGTGGATTATGCCCGCGTTGCGGGTGTTGCTGTAGGCGGTATCGATTGATGCAGAAGTGAAGCCGTATCCGTTGGAGTTGTTCGTGACCCGTGCGCCGATGGACTGTGCCCACGTCAGTGCGTTGACGGTGAACGATGCCGTGCCCGACCACGATCCATCGCAGACCAGATTCGAGACGAAGCAACGTGCCGAGGCGACGCGGCAGCCGGGCGCTGCGCCCACCACGCCGAGCGAGTTGTTGATTCGCGCCGCGATGCACCCCGCGACGGCGGTACCGTGGTTGTCGCAGTTGTTTCCGGGGCCGCCGAGCGTGCCGTTGCCGGTCAGGTCGTTGCTCGGTGCAAAGAGGTTGAGATCGGGGTGCGTGAGATCAACACCAACATCGATCACGACATTGATGATCGCCGATGAGCCCGCGGTCACATCCCACGCTTCGGCGATGTTCATGTCGGAGTTGACCATTCCGCCCAGTTGCCCGGTATTGTTGAGGCCCCACAGGTCGCCATACATCGGGTCGTTCGGCGTTGCATGGTGGTGCCCGGTGAACATCATGTCTGGCTCGGCAAACAGCGTCTGCGGAAGTGCGGCGAGCGAGTTGGATGCGTTGAGAACCTCGAACCCGTTGCGGTCTTTCGAGGTCGCGCGATCGACATCGGGCATCCAGTCGTGCTCGTGAGTGGTCACCGCGAGCGCGGCATCGATCATCGCGTCGCGATCGATCTTGTTCTGCCCTGGTGTGAATCCGACGATCAGATCCTGCATCGGAAACATCGGCCCGCCAAAGTCATCAAAGAAGACGGGCGCGGCGAACAATACCGCAGGGTGCGCGGCGAGCGCAATGACCATCTGTTCGATCGTCGCGCCATCGGCCTTGCCAAAATCAGAGACCAGGTACCAGCCGGTCTGCGCGTGCGGCGTGATGCTGGATTGGCCGAGTTTGGTCGCGACAAGGGCGACCTTCAACACTTCGACATCGTCGGCACGAATGGCGATGCGCGATGTGTCGAGCGCGAGTGGTTTGATCTGCTTGTGGTAGGTGTAGTAATACGCGCCACCCACCTGATCCGCCTGGTGAACAGCGATCGGTACGCTCGAACTGAGGGCAGCCGCGAAGGGAGTGGCCGCGGCTGCGGCGACGACAATCGTGGCAATGAAGAGAGGAGTGGTTCGATTCAGACGTTCGGACATGCGGGTGACTCCAAAAAAAGAAGGCCCACGCCCTTGCGCGGCCAGTTGCCCCACATCCATAAGCGTACACGAGATCGAAGTCCGGCCAGGACATTTGGATTGAATGACGGTGCGTGGCCAATGTGGCCTTCGGAACCCTCATAGTTGCTGGTTTATGATTTGAGGTGCAGGTCAGCACCTCTCCGGTAGCGCCGCTCCAGTTCCACCTGTTTGTTGTTCAAGTAGATCTTCCGCCCTTCCATCCAAGCGCACTCGATGTTGCTTGTGATCTCGAGCAAGTCGCCGATGGTGAAGACCAGTGTCGCATTCTTGCTCAGTCGAGCGATCTGTACCGCGACGCGACGCCGAACATCTTCGCTGTGCTTTTGTGATCGAGGGGCTGAGGCGGCGCGGCAGAACGAGGCCGCCCGCGCCAGAGCGCAAAAAGAAAATGAGGGTCGGCGGAACTCGCCGACCCTCGCCGCCCGACCAAATCACACGCACCCGGCGAAATACGCCGACAGATAGTCAAACACGTCCTGCACCGTCACCGAGCCGCTCGCGTTCACGTCGGCGTTCACGTCGCCATTGAAGTAGGCCGCGAGATAGTCGAAGATGTCCTGCACGGTCGGCTGGCCGCCGGAGTTGTTGAAATCGCCGATGCACACGCCGAGGCGCGGCGGCGGGTTGTTGTGACCATCGACAAACACCAGCGCCGAGTCGGAGGTGATCGTTCCGCAGATGTTGGTGATCCGCACCGAGTACAGACCCTCGGTCGCGTCGGTGACCTCGTCGATGGAAAGCTCGTCGCTACTGACGCCGTGGAACAGCCCCCCGTCTGAGAGAGGCTGGCCCTCGCGAAGCCACTGGTAGCTCAGCGTCAGGTCGTTGCCGTCTGCACCGACGCGGAGATCGGCGGAGTGTCCCATTGCGGCGGTCGCGCTCACCGGCTGCAGTGTAATCACCGGTGCCGACACGTCGCACCCGGCGTCCGGGCTGGCGATGGATGCGGTCATGATGTTGCCGAGTTCCGGACCGCGGATGTGGCCGTTGTTGAAGATGCCGCCCGAGGCCAGGTCCTGGTAGTACTGGGCCGCAAACACAGCGCTCTGGTTGTCCTCGACTTCGATCAGGTCGGAGGAGATCGTCAGCGTCTCGCCCGCGGGCAGGAATATGGGCGAGGCATCGAGCACCGTGGTGGTGGTCACGACCGGGTCATTGGGCATCAGCGCCTCCAGCGTGACATTGCCCACCGAGATCAGCGCCCGACGCTTCACCCAGATGGCCTGAACCGGGTCGTTGTTGGTCACCGACAGGCTCACATTGCTCTCGCCTACCGCGCCAAAGCCGGTTCCGGCGTTGATCGACGGCAGCATCGGCTGCGTCGCGGGCGCTGTTCCACCGTCGGGTATCGGAATCATGCCGTTCACCGTTGCGGGCCGACCCTGACGCATCCAGCGCACGCGGACCACGTTGGTCGAGGTCATCTGCCGCATCGAGATACCGAAGTGCTCGATCGCATTGATGGCGGTCGAATGCTGCGGGTTGCGGTAATCAACGATCGTCGCCAGCCCGTCACCGCGGAGGGTGATCGTCGGTGAGCCGTAGTTGCCGTTGCGGTAGCAGTGAACAATGTCCTCGGGGTGGCAGTCTTCGATCTCGATCTCGAACTCATCGCAAGGGTCATCGCAGTGATTGCCACAGTCGAAGTTTGACATCGAACCGGTGATGGAAAAGCCCGTCTGGGCCGCGGCGATTCCGGGCAGGCCAAGCGCGATCCCCAAGACCAAGAGTTTCATACGCATGCGTGTCTTCCTTTGCCGAAAACTGGCCGGCGAAAGTCGCAGGCCGGGGTGAGGTTCGTGGGGGCGTGTCAATGGCCAGTATTGGATTCCGACCACATCTGCGCCGACCACCAACTACGGGTCGCCTTCGACCCAATGATCGTGCGGCGCGGTGAACATTCACGTTGAACACTCAAGCCGGGCCAGCCTGCCGACATGACTTGGCGGAGACGCGGATTCGCGTTCGTTTGTTGCCATATCGCTGATCACGCAAGTGCAAACGGCGCACCATGCGCCTAGAGGACGTTTAGGGCCGCAGGTAGCCGAACGAGCACGTCCGCTGGCCAATGCCCACCAGTCAACGGCAACAACAGGCAAGGTTTGGCCACATCATTCCTTGACCGACTCTGATACGGATCCCACCAAAATCTCGCGCGCCGGTACGGCGCATGTTCGTTGCGCCAGGGTGAGAGTTGTGGCAGACTGTCGTGGGCACAAGCAAGGAGGCCGACGGCGGGTGGCATGGCCACGCCGCTTTGGGCGTCGCTATGCAGGGCTACGAGATTTATCTGCGGTCGTAGTGAACCGTCTGTTCGGACAAACCGTGATTTGTTTGGCCACACTGGCCATCCATCGATGTTGCTCAACTGACGTGCAACCTCATGGCCACGCCCAGGGCAGAGTGGCCATGGCACCCGGCACCCGGCAACCCTCAAACCTGCCACACCCAACTCACGACCCGCTTGAATGCAAGCGGGTCGTGGCTCATTTGGGATGTTCAAACAGGTCAGAAGCGGAGAGGGGGGGATTCGAACCCCCGAAACGGTTACCCGTTTACAGCATTTCCAGTGCTGCTCCTTCAGCCACTCGGACACCTCTCCGGGAACGGGCGGAAGTCTAGCCCGGTGCGGGGCGTGTTGCCTGTTGTGAACGATTGGTGTGAAGATGTGTTCGGCGGGTGGGTGTCAGGCGTTGTGGTCGCTGCGGATTCGTGCCCAGGCGGGCTGGGCGGCGCGATCGATGAACCTGATCCAGAACCAGTCAAAGAACCGCACACCGAGGCCGCGACGCGTGATGGTGAGGCCGATGGCCAGCCCGAGCATGGAGCCGACGACCACATCACTGGGCCAGTGGGCGCCGAAGACAACCCGCCCGAGCGCGACAACGGTGGCGGCGATGATGAGGGGCCATGCGGCGCGCGGCCAGAGTGTGGCGACAAACGCGCTGAGCATCGCGGCGAAGAGGGCGTGGCTTGAGGGCATGGACCAGAGGTCGGAACTGCCCGAGGCGCGGTCCCAACCGTGGGCGAGCCGCCAGACGGACTGACCAGACCCCTTGACTTCAACGGGATAGACACCCCATGGGCCGGGGAAGCTGTGCGGGTCCATGAGGCTTTCGCGCGGGCGCGGTCGCGCGATGAGCATTTTGCCCGCCGTGCTGCAGAGCTGCGCGATGGCGAGAGCAAGGGCCAGATCAAGCAATCGACGGCGATGTATGGGGGAAAGGGTCCAGATGAGAAGGGCGGTGAAGATGATCGCGACACCTTGCCCGTACTGCTGCCAGGCAAACCACTCGCGCCGCAAGTCGCTGGGCAGGGCACGCTCGAGGCGGCGGGCAAGCTCGAAGAGTTCAAGATCAAATCGATGGATGATGATGAACCCGATGCTGGCGAGCGCAACGGGCAAGGCCCAGTCAAACCAGGGTGCGTAATGCGCGTGGGCTGATGCTGCGTTATAGTCGGTGTTCATGGGCGTATCGCGGACCAAAATCTCGGCGTATTCCCCTTCGGAAGCGGCCGCGGTTCGGGCACGCGCGGCCAGAAGGTTCTGCGGTTCGTGGTGGGGCGGGCTGGGCTTGCTCCTGATGTGCCTGACAGTGTATCTGCCGGGGCTGGTGGCGATTCCGCCGGTGGATCGTGATGAATCACGGTTTGCCCACGCCGCGCGGCAGATGCTTGAAACGGGCGACTACGTGGTTCCCCGCAGGGCGGGGGATGGGGGGATGGGAGGGGTTCGGCTGAACAAGCCGCCGTTGATCTATTGGCTGCAATGCGCATCGGCCGCGACGTTTGGAGATGCGCCTGGACGGTACGCCAACGCGAACATCTGGGTCTTTCGGCTGCCATCGGTGCTGTGCGCAATCGGGGCGGTGCTGCTGACGTGGCGCATGGGTCTGAGCATGTTTGATGCGCGGGCCGCATTTCTGGGCGCGGCGATGCTGGCGATCTGTCCGATGGTGGTGTGGGATGCGCACCAGGCGCGGGCGGATCAGTTGCTGCTGCTGACGGTGACGGCGACGCAGTGGGCATTGCTGCGGGTCTGGCGCGACGATGCGGGGCCGGGTGTGGGGGTGCACAGAAAGAGCTGGGCGCGGGCGATGATCTTCTGGGCGTGTATTGGCGCGGGCGTGATGGCGAAGGGGCCGATCACGCCGCTGATCGCGGCGATGACAATTGCCATGCTCTCGATCACCACGCGTGATTGGCGTTGGATCGGGAGATTGAGACCTTTCGCGGGGCTTGCGCTGGTGATCGTGATGGTGGCGCCGTGGGTTGTGCTGGTGGCGCAGCGGGTGGGATGGGAGTCGTATGTGCGGATCGTGTATGACGAGACAATCGGGCGCAGCGCGAGTCCGCGCGAGAATCATTGGTTTCCACCGGGGTTTCATGCCGTGCTCTTTCCGGTGCTCTTCTGGCCGGGATCTTTGCTCACGGGGCTTGGGCTTGCACGCGCGTTCAGACGCGGGTTTGGCGGGCGGGCTGGGCTCTGGTCGCGTTTGCGTAACGCGGCGGGCGACCCGGCTTCACGGTTCGTGCTCTGCTGGATCGTGCCCGCGTGGATTTTCTTTGAGTTGATCTCGACAAAGTTGCCGCACTACACCATGCCGCTTTACCCGGCGATCGCACTGCTCTCTGCGCGAGCTGTCTTTGCGGCGGAGGCGGGCCGACTTGCGGATGTCTCCAAGAGGATGTCGCGGATGGGCTTCTCGATCTGGGTCATCATCGGTATCGCGGCGACGCTTGGGCTTTCGGGGTTGGTGTTGAGTGCGGGACGGCTTGATGCGGCGGAGTCGTGGCTTGTCACGCTGCGCGGGTTGGGGTTTCCTGCGGCGGTGATCGTCGCGGGCCTGATCGCGGCTGCGCGAGCGTTGCAGCCGGGGCGGTTTGTGCGGGCTCAAGTTTGGGGCATGGCGATTGTGATGGTGTGGGGGGCGACGTTTTTGCAGGTGATCCTGCCGCGGGCGCAGAACGTGTGGGTGACACCGCGTGTCGCGGAACTGCTGGGGGCTGATGCGACGGTGGGGGCGGTGGGGTATGTTGAGGATTCGCTGATCTTCTCCACGCGAGGGCGCACCATCAGGCTGAGCAGAGAGGCGTTTGAGCGTGGTGAGTTTGGTGGGGCAGAGATGGTGCTCTATCCGGCGGAGATGGTGCTCTCAGCACGCGCGGCGGCTATGCTCGGCCCTCCGCGTGGACGAGTGCGCGGGTTCAACTATTCCAACGGCAAGAGTGTGGATCTGATCATGTCGCCGACAGGATTGCCCAAATGACCAACCCCGAGTCGGGGCATGACTCCGCGCCGGCGCGCACGGTGGTCGCTGCGCCCACGCCGCTGGCGGGGGTGGTGCTGGTTGATAAGCCCGCCGATCGGCGCATCACATCGATGACGGTGGTGCGATCGGTGCGGCGCAGGTTGATCGAGGGGGGCGCGGCGACATTCGGGCCGAGCGGGGGGACAAGCAAGAACCTCAAGGTCGGGCACGCGGGCACACTCGACCCGCTTGCGAGCGGACTGCTGATCGTCATGGTGGGCAAGGCGACGCGCCTATCTGATGTGATGATGGCCGGCGGCAAGACCTATGTGGCGGGGATCGATCTTGCACACGGATCATCAACCGATGATCTTGAGGGCATACTTACACCCAACACGATCACCGTGCCGCCGACGATGGCGAAGGTGCAGGATGTGCTGACGGGCTTTGTGGGTGCAATTCTCCAACGGCCGCCCGCGCACTCGGCGATCTGGGTTGAAGGGGCGCGGGCCTATGACCTGGCACGTTCGGGCAAACTCACCGAACTGCCCGAGCGCACCGTGCGCGTCGATGCGATCAATCTGCTTTCGTATGCGTTTCCGAGGTTGTCGATCGAGATCCGCTGCGGCAAGGGAACGTACGTGCGATCGATGGCCCGCGATATCGGGCGAGCGTTGACCGGTCTTCCGGGGTGTCTTGTCGCGCTGCGGCGTACGAGGATCGAGCCCTACAGCGTGGAGAACGCCACGCTGCTCGACTGTCTGCCGCCAGTGATGACCCGGGCGGACTTGCTGCCGGTGCCTGAGATTGCCTCAGGGTTGTAGCCGCGGCGGCCCGAGCGCGGCGAGCGCGGTGTGCAACGATTCCGACCCCACTTCCCATGTCAAGCGTGACTGGGCAATGGCGATCCGCCCATGCGCCCACGAGAGTTCGAGATCTCCGCGGTTCAGGAGCGAAGGCAGATCGGTCGTGCGCGTGGGCAGGGTGGTTGTGCAACCATCTTGAACGAGCGACAACTCCTGCACACCAGACTCGGCGATCATTCCCGCAACAGCGCACGCAAGCTCAAACCGGGCGGCGGGGTCAGACACGATTGCGCCGGAGAACTTCACCCTTCGTCCGCCGGGCCGTTGTCAACGATGCCCTCGGGTCGGGCCGTGCTTGCACGCGTGGGCGGCACAATCGCCACTCCCCCGCCCGCCGCCGTTGTTGCCGACATCGTTCCGCCGATCATGCCGGGCGACCAGAGTTCGCTGATATCCTGCCCATCGCACGCGCGACGCATGACCAGAAAGAGAGCCGTTGCAGCGCACCAGACATAGCTGACAATCACGCCGATGGCCGCGGCACCAAAGACGGTCGTGGTGACCTTCACAAGCCCTGCGCCCGCCTTGCGGATGCCGGGCACGCTCGCCCCATCAACCGGCAAGATCGAGGTGGTTCCACCGAGGATGGCCCGATGATCGGCATCGAGCCACGCGCCCGCGCAGACCTTGGCCAGCGCGATCGCGGTGATGGTCACCAGCCCGACGGCGAGCGCGAGCAGCACGCCTTGCACCAGCAGCATCAGCAGGCAGACGATAAGGCGAAGCGGGCGCGCAAAGACCATCGCGAACGAGTGCTGCACCGCATCGATCGCATCGGCCCCCTCGCACATGACGGCGGGCACGAGCAGCCATTGCCCAAGGCACCAGCCGAGCATGACAAGCGTGGCCACCGCGCCGACCACGAGGAAAAGGATCCATCCCAACCCGCCGATCAGGCTGAGGATCCCGACACTGAAGAGTGCCCATCCGGTGATCATCAGGGCAAAGGCTGCGAGCCAGATGAGCATGAGCGGAATGACCATCGCCCCCACAAGCGATTTCCAGCGCGAGAGCGCCATCGCCAGGGCGGTTGGCCAGGGGATCGTGCGTGCCCAGGCCAACTCCGTGGCCGCGCTGCGCGAGATCGCCCCGCCCATGACCGCCGTCCATATCAGCAGCGCAAGCCCGATCACGCCGCACGTGACAGGCGCGGCCTGGATGGCCGCGACGGGCGCGAGGATGAAGGCCTCGAGCAACCCGGCCGATGCGCCCATGAGGTCCATCTTGCGCACCGCACTGGCGAGCGTAATGAGGCCTGTGCGTGATTGATCCAGATGCTCGGCGAGGATGTTGTGATCGGGTGTGCGGTCGATGCGGTCGGCAAGCGAGAGGAGCAGCGCTGCGCCCAGAAGATAAAACGTCGCGAGACCGACGCGCGCCGGCCGGAGCGCGAGCCGTGCCGCACGCCAGAGCTTCGGCCATGTCAGTTCGGCGAGAAGCTCGTCGAGCACAAGTGGAGGGCGTGGGGAAGGTCTTGAGGAGAGCGTCATGAAGATCATCTTACTGGAGAGCGTCGGATCGCGCAGCCGCGGAGTATCGGGAAAGGTGGGGGGGTCGGGGGGGGGGGGCGAGAGGTTCAGTCTCCGTGCCGCGTGCGCAGCTTTGTGCTGAGCCGCAGCCTCAGGTGAACACGCACG
>JBBSBC010000067.1:0-16732 GCA_038251595.1 Phycisphaerales bacterium
GCATGATCTGGTTTCCCTGCGGGTTGCAAGACGTGCCAAAGCCCGCGAATCGCTTAGAGGTGCCCGCGCAGGTGTTGGGTGTCGCGACCGAGCAAGTGGTACCATCGCAGCACGCGCCGACGGAACAGGCGGTTGTGCCGCAGACCGATCCATAGGCTTGGAAAATGCCGCCGACCGACTGGCAACCAGTCTCATTACCGGGCACGCACGTACCCGATGCGGGTATGCAGCACGCGCCGGCTTGGCATTGAGAAATGCCGCAGGTCGTACCTTCACCGACGAAGTAGCCAAGCAGGGAAGTGCAGACCGGCTCGGTCCGGAAATCACACGCGCCGGAAGATTGGCCGCAGCACGCGCCCTTTTTGCAAGGGTTCTCCGGGTCACACTTCCAGCCGAGGTGGCACGTCGCCGGGCAGTTGCCCAGACACGATGACACATCCGTACAGAGGTTGCCGGCAGATCCGGTGCAGCAAGCGCCGGGATCGCCCTTTTTGATCTTGATCTTGAAGTTCTCTTGGGTGACAGCCCCGCCACCACCAGCAACACGGATCACGTACGAGGTACCGATGTTCATCTGTACGCGACCGACAACCGAGAGTCGATTGCAACTATCGTCGTTGCAGGCGATCTGGTTTGATGGCTGCGCGGGGCAGCCCTGATGGACCGAGAGGACCGTGTTCCAGTCCAAGGCTGTTTCGCAGAGCGTGATCACGTACTCGGATGATTCGAGTGGAATGAAGCGGTAGTACACATCGAAACCCGAGACGGCGCAACTGGCCGCACCATCGGTTGTTGCCCCGATGGTGGTACCGGGAACGAGCACATTCACATCGATTGGCTGCGCATTCTGGCATTGGTTGTTGGGCGGGGGGATCTGTGCTATGGCCGGGTGAACGGCCACCCCGCCGAGGAGAATGGTCAAAAAAGCCCCCCAGATTGCGCGCGCGCGAAGGAGCTTCATGAACTGCTGAACGAGATTACCCATCGCGACTTCCTTTCCGAAAATTCGCGCAACACGCGCCAAATGGGAGAGCCAGATGCTTCACTATACCTGATGCGTTCCCTGATGCGCAGATTATTGGCAGCCCTAACAAGATACGCAAACCCGTAGTCACATGCGGGAGTCGAAGACCACAACTGACACCCACCCGGAAATCGCTGCTGGTACATAGACTTACAGCGTCAGATTGCCCGGTTCGCCCTCATGGCCCGTTCGCCAGCCCTGCGTCACAATCATCTTCTTCTTCGGAGAATCTTCACGTGGGCTACGCCCGAGGCATACCCACCACAACGACCCAGCTTCTCAATGACCTTCGCGACAATGCGAACCGTCAGGCCTGGGCGGAGTTCGACCGGCGATATCGGCCGATCATTCATGGCGTGGCGGCGCGGCTTGGCCTTCGACCTGAAGATGCCTCGGATGTGGCTCAGCAAACCATTTCCGACTTCATTCGCGACTACCAGCGCGGCAGCTACGACCGGGGCAAAGGGCGGCTCAGGACGTGGCTGAAAGGCATTGCACGGAACCGCGCCATTGATGTGATGCGGACGGAAACGCGCCGACTCGAACGGCCCGCGGGCGATGCGCTGAGTGATGCGCCGGCTGAGTCAACGATCAATGAACTCTGGGAACAGGAAGAACGCACGGCGATTGTGGCCGCCGCAATGCAGGAGCTTCGTGATGGCGACACCAGCGAAAGCGTCATCAAGGCCTTTGAACTGGCGTTCTGGCGCAAGATGCCTGTGGAGCAGGTAGCCGCCGAGTGCGGGATGAGTGTGGATAGCGTGCATCAAGCACGCACCCGAGTGGTGAGGAGGCTCAACCCGATCATCAAGAGGCTGTCGGCGGCGTATTCCGATGACCTTTGAACGTCGGCGGATCAAGCGAAGAAGCAGCTTGTGTGCAGTACACTTCTGCCAGTTCACCCATGTTGAATGAACCACCTCCCATCGGACCATGCCCTCCTGACGAGATGATCGATCAGATTGCGGGTGGGGGCGAGCCCCCGCCCGAGGTGCGTGACCATATCAGCAACTGCCCCCGGTGCCGCGCGGAGATCGCCGCTGTCGGTGATGGTGAACAGTTTCTGAGTGGGTATCTGGCGGCACCGCCGCCCGAAGGGGCCGCGACCGAGAACGAACTGGACATCTCGCCTGATCTGCTCCCGGGCTATCGCCTGCTTTCGGTGATTCACAGTGGCGGCCAGGGTGTTGTTTACAAGGCGGTTCAAGAGGCGACCGGGCGAACAGTCGCGGTGAAGATGCTGCTCGCGGGGCGATTCGCGACACCTGCGCAGCGCCGGCGCTTCGAGCGGGAGGCTGAGATTGCCGCCGCGCTCGACCATCCGTGCATTGTCCGCATCTACGACTCACGCGCGGTTCGCGGCGGGCGGCACGCGCTCATCATGGAGTATGTCGGCGGCGTATCGCTCGACGAATGGTCGCCAACAGGCCGCACCGATCGTGAGCGCATCCGTACGTGTCTTCTGCTCATGGCGCAAGTTTGCGATGCTGTCGAGCACGCGCACCGCAACGGCGTCATTCACCGTGATCTCAAACCCTCAAATGTGCTGGTCGAGCCCGATGGGCGCCCGCGGGTAGTTGACTTTGGCGTTGCCCGCCCGCTGCGCGGCGAAGATGCGGGTGGTGGATCGAAGCCCGCCATCACCCAGGCCGGTGAGTTTGCGGGCTCTCTCGAGTTCGCTTCTCCGGAGCAGGTTCTTGAAGCACGTGATGGTCCGCAGACCATTCGCGCCGACGCACGATCAGATGTTTATTCGATCGGTGTCATGCTGTACGATCGAGTTTGCGGCAGCCATCCGTACCCTGTCGATGGCTCCATACTCGATGTCGTCAACTCGATCGTCAATGTTCCGGCCACGCGGCCCTCATCCATCAACCGCGCCATCGATACGGATGTCGAGACCATTCTTCTGCTGGCCCTGCACAAGGACCGGTCTCGCCGCTATCAGTCGGCCGGTGCGCTCGCGGTCGATCTTCGTCGCTACCTGGTTGGCGACGGGATTGAAGCACGCAGGGACAGCGGGCTCTACCAGTTTCGCAAAACGATCCAGCGATACCGCATTCCGATTGGTGTGGGGCTTGTGCTGCTGGCCATTCCGGTGCTGATGTATGTGGCACGCACACAGACCACGATGAGGCGACTTGCTGAGCGTGCCACCGCGAGTGTGGCGAGCAGCAGCGTGGTCGATGCCGCCCGGCTGACTGGACTTCAACGACACTCGCAGATCGGCCAGAGCCAACTCTGGGCTGTTCTTCGCGGTACGTTCGATGCCGATGCCAATGATCCGATCGCCGCGGGACCGTACCCCGCGCAGCGTCGCCGGGCGCTCTGGGCCTTGCGCGAGGCCTATTCACGCGACCCGTGTGTGGCAACGCACTTGATCAATCGGCCTTTGATATCGGCCACGATTACGCGCGAACTTCCACCGAGACTTGTGGCGCTCAGCGCCGATGGCACCATCCTCTCGCTCTCTCTGCCAGATCTCAAACCAACACGACCCGAATCGCCCGCACTACCGTTGGGCTCAGCGGCGGTGCTCAGCCCGACAGGACGCTTGGTTGTGATGAGCTTCGCGGATCGATTGGAGGTGTTCAACGCAGAAACAGGTTCGAGTCTGCAATCCATCGAGATCTCGGGAACGCTCCGTTCAGCTCCGAGTGTTTCGGATGATGATGAGCGGCTCGCGATGACTCAGGCTGATGGTACCATTCAAGTCGTGCGACTGGCTCAAGCTGAGCACCCGACGACACAACAACCCAGCACCCTCACGCTGATCGCCGACGATCAACTGTCGATTTGCTGGTCGGGAAAGGATCTGCTCGCGCTTGGGCGCGATGGGCGGATCCGTACGTTCGCTGGCGAGTTGCTTGAGATTCAGACCCTCGGCCCGACCATCCCGCTGAACGATGTGGGCCGCAATGCCGATGATGTAGGCGTTCCATCCACCTTCATGTGCGCATCGCCAAATGGCCTTCAGGTCGGGGTCGCCGTTGGCGATCGTGTATGGTCATGGGACCGAAGCTCGGGCCTTCTCGCGCCCATCGAAATTTCAGCGGCCACTCCGCGTCCGACCATCGGCTTTCTCGAAGAATCGGACTCGGGTGGAGGGAAGATCATCACCTCGGGCTTGGCGCGTCGGCTCAGGATTTGGGATTCCTCTTCCGGCCGCCCGGCCTTCGATCTTTCAGGACATGCGCACGCCGTGTGGTTCGCGGCGGGTTTCACGACAACGGACACTTGTGAACAGTGGCTGGCTTCAATCGATGACAAGTCCGTCATCAAAGTCTGGCGACCGCGACGCGCGCTTTGGAACACCATGGTCAGGGCGCACAGCGGAGAGGTTGCGAGTATCGGTGCGATGGGACAGGGACTCTGGTGGTCAAGCGATCAGCGGGGCAACGCCGCATTCTGGCAAGCCAGCCGCAAGGGGCTCGATAGGGTTGCCACGCTTCATGGTCTCAGTGAAGATCAACTGCGTGGTGCCACGGCCTGTGTCATGAATGATCAGGGATCGAAAGTTGCCATCGGTACTGCGACGGGCGGCGTGTATGTCCATGACCTTGCTCGATCGAGTTCATCAGGCCAAGAGCCCACCAAGCCGTTGCTCGTGCCTGCGCCACCCGGCGCTGCCACCTTGAGAATTGCCGCGCTCAGTTGGCTTGGTGACGATCTGCGTGTGGCCGCAAGCGATACTCGCGGCGTGGCGATGTGGTGGTCAGCACGACTTGGCGAACAGTCAGTTGCCGATTCGGACAGCGCGAACAAAGGTGCCGATCAAGAGGTGACGAGCGCGATCGGCAGATCGCAATCAGGGATTGCGGCGACCGATGTTGCCTTCAGCAGTGACAACCGGCTTGTTGTCCTTGCAACAGCGAGCGGTGAACTCTGCCGCGTCTGGCAAGAGAATGGTGAGGCGGCTGATGCCGAGAGCGTGGCCGATGCCCCGATCACGAGCGTCGATTCTTCGATCACGGGGCGCTACTTTGCGGTAGCGACGGGCGATGCGGTCGCGCTGATAGACAACGCGCCGTTCGGCGGGCTGCTGGCTTGGTTGGATACCCGCTCAGAGGCGGATACGGATCCCCAACTGACATCCGTGGCTGTTTCGAGCGATGGTCGGATGGTTCTGGCGGGAGATTCACAAGGGGATCTGCACATCTGGGACCTCTGGGCATTTGACGCCGACATCCTTGGAAACCTGGAAAGCAATCTTCCGACATCAAGGCGTGGCGCGAACCCGTCTTTGATCGCCGCGCTTCGCTCATGGGCAGACGAATCGCTGCGTCATCCCGAGATCACCTCTGGCAGAGATGCCAGAGGACCAGCATCGCCGCAGAACCCAGCGGCTGTCAGTTATCCTGCGACAAAATAGTCAAGGTATACGGGCCGATCCCGATGTTCGCGTTGCAGGGCGTGCCATCCTTGGTGCCGCTGTTGGCGGTCGTGTCGTAGCTATTGGTGCGGGCAAAGTGGGCGGAGTATCCGTTTTAATCACTGTTGAAGCGGACGCGCCAGGCTCCGGCTCGTGGGAAGCCAAGGTTGTAGCTTGAGTACGAGGTACTCCCGAGGTTCGCGATCACAATGCAATCGTCTTTGGCACCGCCGCTCTGCCACAGGTCATACGCGATCAGCTTGTTGGTGTCGTTGATGTGGTGAATGTTGAGGTTGTTGCCGCGGAGTCCCCGCGTGGTGTCGAACCAGTTTCGACGCAAACGGATGAGGCCGCGGTACATGGTCTGAATGCCGGCTTACGTCGTATGCTTTGTCCAATCGACCGGGTCGGTATCGCTGTTCGCAAACCCGAAGATGATCGATGCCAAGTTCCAGACGCGAACGAGCCTGCCCAAGCCTGTTGATGGCGCCACGTTCTGGAACACCATGCACGATAAGCTTCTTCACCACCTTCTGCTGCGATAGAGCAACTCCACCACGATCTCTCCTGAGATGCTGATGATTGCGGCATCGCGGTATGTCGCATTGTTGCTCTCATGTCAGGCGGCGATTTGTTCGCCCGTGGTCCACCAGCCGTCGGGCATTCATCGTGCAAATCGCCGCGGAAGCGACCGAGACCCATCGGTTTGACGTACCATTCCCGCAACCGTTTCCACCACCTTCTGTCCACCTACCATCGACAAATCACGCTTTCTCAACAGACCGCAGACACACGCCATGCCCACCGCACAACCACCATCTTCGCATCCCCATCCGTCCGACACTCAACCTTTCGTGAACGGCTTCGGCAATGCCCACGCATGGCCCGCTGCCAAGGTGCGGCAGACGTTTATCGATTATTTTCTCACCAAGCCGAGCAAGGCAGATGGGCATCGCTTTGTACATTCATCCCCGTGCGTTCCGCACGATGACCCCACGCTCTTGTTCACCAACGCGGGCATGAACCAGTTCAAGCCCGTCTTTCTCGGGCAGACCAAGCCGGGCGATGCGCTGCACGGCCTCAAGCGGGCCGTCAACTCGCAGAAGTGCATCCGTGCTGGTGGCAAGCACAACGACCTTGATGATGTTGGCAAGGACACTTACCACCACACACTTTTCGAGATGCTCGGCAACTGGTCGTTCGGAGACTACTTTAAGCACGAGGCGATCTCGTGGTCTTTCGAGTTGCTGACAAAGGTCTACGGCATTCCCGCTGATCGGCTCTACGCGACCTATTTCAAGGGCGATGCGGCGATGGGCCTTGCCCCCGATGAAGAGTCTAAGCAACTGTGGGCCAAGTTTCTGCCCGAGTCGCACATCATCCCCGGCAACATGAATGACAACTTCTGGGAGATGGGCGAGACCGGACCCTGCGGCCCCTGCACCGAGATTCATTTCGACCGGATTGGCGGAAGGAACGCCGCGTCGATCGTGAACTCGGGCGACCCTGATGTTCTGGAAATCTGGAACAATGTCTTCATCCAGTTCAACCGCATTGATGCCAAGACGCTCAACTCGCTCCCGGCCAAGCACGTCGATACGGGCATGGGGCTCGAGCGGCTGGTCAGTTGTCTTCAGGGCAAGCGCAGCAACTACGACACCGATGTTTTCTTCCCGATCTTCGCCGCGATTGAGAATCAGACCAAGGGTCGCCACACGTACAACGGCCGCCTCGGCGCGGCGGACAAAGACCACGTTGACACCGCCTTCCGCGTCATCGCCGACCATATCCGCACGCTGACGTTTGCCATTACCGATGGCGCGACACCGAGCAACGAAGGGCGAGGATACGTCCTCCGCCGAATTCTGCGTAGAGCGGTTCGATATGGTCGTCAGACGCTCGGGCTTGAGTCCGGCTTCTTTGCCCGACTGGTGCCGACGGTCGTCGAAAACTTCGGTGCCTTCTTTCCCGAACTCAAGAAGAACCCGCAGCGGGTGATCGACATCATCAAGGATGAAGAGGAGAGCTTTGGGAAGACGCTGGACAGGGGGCTGAAGCTCTTTGATGAAGCGGGTGCTCGTGCATCTTCTGTTCTCAAATCCGCAAGCATGGGACAAAGAGGGCAGCCACTAATCACCGGCGATGACGCCTTCAAGCTCCACGACACCTTCGGCTTCCCCATCGATCTCACCACACTCATGGCCGAAGAGCGCGGCCTCAAGGTCGATGTTGCCGGCTACGAACGGCTGATGGACGAAGCCAAGGACAAGGCCCGCGCCGGCGGCACAAAGTTCGCCGCGAGCGGAAGCGGCGCGATGATTCTGCAACCCGAGAACATCGCGCAGCTCGAAATGCTCAACGTCGCGCGCACCGCCGATACCGACAAGTTCCACGGTCGCGATGTCGCCGCGACGGTCAAGGCCATCTGGAATGGCACAAACTTTGACGAGAACGCAAAGATCGGCCTGGGCAAGGCGGGTGCAGCACTCGCCGTTGTGCTCGATAAAACCAGTTTCTACGCAGAGATGGGCGGCCAGGAAGCCGACCACGGTCGCATCGTCGTCTCTCGCGAAGTGCGCACCGGCAACTCTGATGTCGGTGGTGAGTTCAAGGTCGATGAGGTTCGTGCCTTCGGCGGCTATGTGCTGCATATTGGTCATGTGACCCGCGGCGAAATCCGCGTTGGCGACGGTGTTCTGACGCACATCGATCATCATCGTCGCCTGGCCATCTCAAGCAACCACACCTCCACACACCTTCTCAACCTGGGCCTGCGCGAAACACTCGGCGATGGGGTTGATCAGAAGGGTTCACTCGTCGCGCCCGACCGCCTCCGCTTCGACTTCAGCCACACCAAGCCTGTTACGCCGGACGAACTTTCAAAGATCGAGTCCGCCGTCAACGATCGCATCAAGCAAGACCTGAAGGTCTACGCCGATACCGCGCCATTCTTCCTCGCCAAAGGTGTCGCAGGCCTACGCGCCGTCTTCGGCGAGGCTTATCCTGATCCCGTCCGCGTCGTCAGCATCGGCCAGCCTGTGCACATGTTGCTCGACAAGCCGCAAGCCGACTGGATGCGCGACAGCATCGAGTTCTGCGGCGGAGTTCACGTCTCATCCACGCGCGAGATCGGTCGATTCATCCTCGCCTCCGAAGAAGCCGTCGCGAAGGGAATTCGTCGTCTCACCGCGCTCACGGGTGTGCCGGCCCAGGCCGCGAGCACGGCCGCGGATGCTCTCGCCCAGCGTCTCACATCCGCACGTTCGCTCAACGGTGTCGTTCTCGCCACCGAGGCAACCGACATCGCGACGCAGATGGATCAGATGACGCTGCCCGCCGTGCGCAAGCCCCAACTGCGCGCAATGCTCGCCGAGTTGCAGGATCGCGTCAAGAACGATCAGAAGCAATCTTCGGCCGCAAAGGCGGGCGAAGCGAGCGCCATCGCCCGAAACATCGCACAGTCCGCACTCACGGCAGGGTCGCAGATCATCATCAACACGATCGATGTCGGCGATGACCGCAAGGCGCTGCAGGCCGCGCTCAACACCATCGCGCAGGCGTGTCCCAAGTCCGCCATCATGCTCTATGGTCCGGACCCGATCGGGGGCGCGGTGGCCATCATGGCTGTTGTCCCCCCACCACTCATCGCCAAGGGCCTGAGCGCGGGCGACTGGGTGCGCGAAGCCGCGGCCATTCTCGGCGGCAAGGGCGGCGGCAAACCTGAGGCCGCTCAAGGCGGCGGAACCAATATCGCCAAAGTCAAAGAATCAATCGCTTCCGCACAGTCATATGCACAGAAAAGGCTGGGTTGAGTGCCACCGACCTTGGCTCTTCAAACTCGGTGATATCCTCGGCACGCGAGTCGCACCAATCCACGACGAACCGGGTTCGTACGAATCTAATTGATCTCCCGTACAAGTTCGTACTCGGCTCGCATAGTTCGATCAAGTCTGCCACCATAATCGCGGCACCCGCCCTCGCATACAGTCATGCATCGCACCCGTGCCCAAACCCACCAACCGCCCATCCATCTCGCCGCAAGATGCCCAGCGCATGGGCTGGCTCTACGCCACCGCGATCAACTTCGCCGCCAGTGTGGGCATCTTCACCGTTGCCGGCTACCTGCTCGACCGCTGGCTCAACACCGCGCCTTGGATACTCATCAGCGGCCTGGTCTTTGGTCTCATCGGGGGCACAATTAAGTTCGTGGTCGATGGCCGGCGTGCCATCAATCAAGGCGCGGCCGAGATCGCGGGCAAACACAACTGGCGACCGGTCGAGGAGCCCGAACCCTCTGACTCGAACCCTGATGAATCGGCACCCTCGAAAGACTCGCCGCACGCCCGCCTCTGACCTATCCTTGTGCCCCCGTGGAAGCCGACTTGGTCGGTGTCCGAACGGGCACTATTGCTGGGATCGTTTAGGCCAATGTTCTTGAGTCTTCAAAAGCACTGTGGATACCAGACCCTCCAGACAAATCCCACCCGGGCCGGCGGCTAAGCTGATGCCGCTCGTCGTCAGCACGGTTTTTGCGCTTCCCACCGGAGTTTTCGCGGCTGCGGCGATTGGCACTTCCATGGGCTGGACCGAATTTCCCTCCGATAAGCCTCCGTACGCCGCGGCCATAATCGGCATCATCCCGGTCGCGCTCGGATCATTGGCCGGGCTTGCGTTGCTTGTTCCCGCTTCGGCAAGAACAGTCGCCGCACTCGGCACACGCGTGCTCGCCGCCTCGGCAGCCCGCATGATCATCGCCCTTCTCGTGGGCACCCTGCTCTTCTTCACAAATGAACCACAGCCCTACATCTTCTTCGCCGCGCTGACGATCTCGTTCTTCCTGATCCTCATCACCGAGACCGCCTGGGCAACAGCAGCCCTTAAGCGCAACGCGGCATCCATTCCCAGTCCACTCCACACCGAATCGTCCACCGGAGCGAGCGCCCGATGACGCCTCAACTCACTTTCACACTCGCCGCCCAGAACCCTGTTGACCACGTTGTGAACGTAGGCTACAAGGTGATGGACCTCTTCGGCATGAAGGATGTCTGGGTCTGGTCTGCACACGTGGGCAACCTCGTGCTCGCCGGGCTGCTGACCATCCTCATCATCACCTGGGCCGCACGCAAGATCGCCACCGGCCCGCAATCGCTCGGGGCCAACCGCTACCTCACGCGGAACCCCTTCGCCCACATGATCGAGGTCATTTGCACCTATCTCCGCGAAAACACCGCGCGGCCACTCCTCGGTGACCGTACGGATAGGTTCATCCCCGTCCTCTGGACGCTTTTCTTCTTCATCCTCATCAACAACCTGCTCGGGCTGGTCCCGATCACCGATCTGATGCACCTTGCCGATAAGGCCGCGGGTCAGCATGGTCTGTTCTCCGGCTTGATCGGCGCTACCGCCACGCAAAATATCTTCGTCACCGCCTCGCTCGCCATCATCGCGGCGATCGTCATCAACGTCGCGGGCATTCGCGAGCTTGGCTTTGGCGGCTACCTCAAGCACCTCACCGCCGGCACGCCCGCATACCTCTGGCCGCTGATGGTCCCGATCGAGATCGTGGGCACCGTCATCAAGCCCGTCGCGCTCGCCCTGCGTTTGTTCGCCAACATGACGGCCGGTCACATTCTTGTTGCGGTGCTCTTCATGTTCGCCGTCAGCGGGCTTGGCCTGCTGAGCAAGGGCGGCCTCAACGTCGTGCTTGGCCCGGCCATCACGGTCGTCTCGGTCGTCGCGGCGGTCGCGATCTACTTCCTCGAGTTGTTTGTGGCCTTCCTTCAGGCCTTTGTCTTCATGTTCCTCACCACCGTATTCATCTCACAACTCGCCCATCATCATGATCACGAGCATGATGAGGCACACGGTCACGAGCCCGCACACAGCCACTGAGCACCGCGGGAATAACGGATCGCAACCCCGACCCCGGCGACGGAATCGGGCGACAAAACACTCGTGGACAGTTTCAAGAAAGGTTCTCGCATTATGAAGTTCTCCAAGCTCCTCACCTCGACCATCGCGATCGCTTTCCTGCCCGCCATGGCCATGGCCCAGACATCCGCAACAACCGGCGTCACCGTCGGCCAGGGCCTCGCGGCTGTCGGTGCTGGCCTCGCCGTCGTTGGCGGCGGCCTCGGCATCGGCCTCATCGGCAAGGGCGCGGTTGAGTCCATCGCCCGTCAGCCCGAGGCCTCCGGCCCCATCGGCACCAACATGATCCTCGCGGCCGCGCTCGTCGAGGGTGCAACCCTCTTCGCCGTCGTCGTCGGCCTGCTGGTCGGCTTCGTCAAGTGATCCATCACCGACCCCCGGCGAAAGCCGGGGGTCGGACTTTGCATCTGTCCTGACCTTCTCAGATCCTCCAAACGCAACGGACCAAGCTCATGCCCAGCATCCGCAGCCTCCTTCGCCCACTCGTACTCACTCTCGCCATCGCCTCGATCGCGAGTTTCGCCGCTCGCCCGGTATTGGCCCAAGCTCCATTGGCCCAAGCTCCATTGGCCCAAGCTCCATTGGCCCCGGCCGACCACGCGGGCAAGGCGGTCGAAGCCGGGCACGACACGCACGCCGGCACAACAGCGCACGATGACCACGCTGGTCATGCTGGCCACGCAGATCATGGGCACATTCCCAAGGCCGGTGTGCTCCCATCAACCGAGCAGGGCATCGCCCCGATGATCGTCTCGCTCGTGGTCTTCGGGCTGGTCTTCGCGGTTCTTGCGACGACCGCATGGCCCAAGATCGTCAAAGGTTTGAAGGACCGCGAAGACAAGATCCGCGATGAGATTGAAGCCGCCGAGATGGCGCAGAAGCAGGCCCGCCAAGCCCTGCAGGATTACGAGTCGAGCCTCGCCAAGGCTCGAACCGATGCACAGAAGCTCCTCGACGATACCAAGTTGCAGCAGCAGGCGCTCGCCGCCGATCTCAAGGCCAAGGCCGACGTTGAGCTGAACGCGATGCGTGAGAAGGCCAAGCGTGACATCGAGTCGGCCAAGCGTGCCGCGCTCAACGAGATCTACGACGAAGCCGCCAACCTCGCGACGGCCATGGCCACCAAGATCCTCAAGCGAGAGATCAATGCCGGTGATCAGCAGCGCCTTGTTCAGGAGTCGCTGACCGAGCTTCAAACGGCCGTCGCCCGCAACAACTGATCCGCACTCTCCGTTGTGTTGAGCCCCGCGCCGATACGCCCTGTCTTGCTTTCGAGAAGGCCCACATGCCCCTGATCAACGCAGCACCCGATGCCCTCAGCCGAGTCTACGCCACGAGCCTCTTTCAACTCGCCCAGGCCGAAGGTGGTCAGGCGAAGATCGAGGAAATGCTGAGCGAACTCGAAGAGATTCTCGAACTCGCCCGCACCGATATCCCCTTCGGTGAGATGCTTTCGTCCCGCATCGTTCGCTCTGAAGATCGCGCTCGCTCGCTCGACGCGATCTTCAAGGGGCGAGCCTCCGACCTCATGCTGCGCTTCCTCCAGGTCGTCAACGAGAAGGATCGCCTCGCCCACCTTCCGGCCATCACTTCCTCGTACGACGAGATCATCCAGCACGCATTTGGCCGAATCGAAGTCGATGTTTATACCGCCGCGCCACTGAGCCACGATGAGCTCAACACCGTTCGCAACCGCCTCCAGGCCGTACTTGGCAAGCCACCCGTGCTGCACGCATACACCGAACCCTCCATGATCGGCGGCATGAAGCTGCAAATCGGCGATCAACTGATCGATGCCTCGGTCGCCGCCGAGCTGCGCCGCATGAGAGACCGCCTCGCCACCAACGGTGCCGCCAATCTCCGTGCTGGTGCAAACAGAATGATCTCGTAACACGCACGTCGCACGCCCCCGCACCGCACGTCCGCCGCACCATCGGTTCCACGCCACAAGCACGAAGGCTAACCATGTCGAAAAAGACCATCACCAGCGTCGATGTCTCGGGCAAGCGCGTTCTGATCCGCGTCGATTTCAACGTCCCGATCGAGAATGGCACGATCACCGACGATCGTCGCATCCGCATGGCCATTCCCACGATCAAGAGCGTCATTGATCGCGGCGGGCGCGCTGTTCTGATCTCGCATCTCGGCCGACCCGATGGAATCGGCTACGAGGCGAGCGAATCGCTCAAGCCATGTGCAACTCGACTCGCCGAGTTGCTCGGCAAGCCCGTCGGCTTTCCCTCGAACGACCCGACCGATGCAGCAGCCGCCTCCGCCACCAACGCCATGAAGAATGGCGAGGTCATCCTTCTCGATAATCTCCGATTCAACAAGGGCGAGAAGAATGGCGATGCAGGCTTCGCAACCAAACTGGCCGCGCTCGGCGATATCTACGTCAACGATGCCTTCGGCACCTGCCACCGCGAAGATGCGAGCATGTACGCTCTTCCCCTGGCCATGGCGGGCAAGCCGCGCGTTGTCGGCCTGCTCGTCGATAAGGAGTTGAAGTACCTCTCCGTCGCGCTCGCCAACCCAGGCAAGCCTTACGTCGTCGTGATGGGCGGTGCCAAAGTCAGCGACAAGCTGCCGATGATCGGGGTCGTTCTCAGGAAAGCCGATCAGGTTCTTGTCGGTGGCGCGATGGCATACACCTTTCTTGCCGCGCTCGGCAAGAAAGTCGGCATCAGCCGCGTCGAGACCGAGATGTTGCCCGAAGCCAGGAAAATCATCGAACTCGCCGCCAAGCTCAAGTGCGAACTCGTTCTGCCCAAAGACCACGTCTGCGGCACAGCCTTTATCGAATCAGGCGGCAATATAGAGACCTTCGAGGGCGATATCAGAGACGGCTTCATGGGCCTCGATATCGGCGCAAAGACTCAGCTCGACTTTGCCATCCGAATCAGCCGCGCCAAGACCATTGTCTGGAACGGACCCATGGGCGTCTTCGAGTGGACCGCTTTCAGCATCGGCACAAAGTCCGTGGCCCGTGCGATCGCCGATGCAACAACCAGCAAAGGTGCGATCACCATCGTCGGCGGCGGAGATTCCGCAGCCGCGGCCGAACAGTTCGGCCTTGCCGAGAACTTCTCCCACGTCTCAACCGGTGGCGGCGCATCACTTGAAATGCTCGCAGGCAAGCCCTTCAAGACCGTAGAGATTCTCGACGCGGCCTGAAGCGGCCCCCAGAACGCCACTCACCGCGCACTGTTCTAACCGAAAGCGGAAGCCCATGCAGAAGCGGCGTGACCCGCCCCCACCTCTCCGCGCTCGCGCCTCCACGCTCTTCGATCGCCTGCTCCTCTCGACCTGTTGCCTCATCGCATACTTCACGGGCCTGACCAACCACGGGCTCACCAACTGGCAGGAGTCGCAGCGAGCGCTCGTTGCCCGTGAAATGCAGCGTTCCGGCGATTGGCTTGTCCCCACCATCAACAACCAGCCTTATCTCGCCAAGCCGCCGATGTTCTATTGGATTCAGGTCGGCCTCGCCGAGCTTCGCTCTGTCCATACCAGTGAGTTTGAGCTTCGATTCGCCGTCGCGCTTGCGGGCCTCATCGGTGTGCTTGCAACCTACTGGGTCGTGCGCGAGCTCTTCGCCGGGCGCGAAGCGTCCAACCACGCGCCGGGCATTGGCCGCCAAGCCGCTCTCTGGTCCGGACTCTTCCTCTGCACGGGGTTTCTCTACGCCCGATCGAGCCGAATCGGCGAACTCGACATCTGGCTCGCGCCGTTCGTAACGCTCGCCATCGGGTGCATCTTGCGCGCGTGGCGAAGATGTCGCGAGAATGGCCGCACCGACTACCCCTTCATCGTGCTCGCCATCCTGGCCGCAACGGGTGCCGCCCTGACCAAAGGCCCGCCCGGCATCGCCGTCATCGCCGCGGCCGGTTACGGCTCGATTGCGCTCGATGCTTTGCTTCGGAGGCGCGAGGACGACTACGCGCAGCCCCACACACCGCAAACATACTTCCCAACAGCACTCTCGCTTCTGTTTGCACTCGGTGCCGCCATTGTTGCTCTCCCCAAGGCACACAACTTCGGCGAGGTCCTCGGCGCGGCCATTCTGGTCATCATCTGCGGCGTGCTCGGCAGACTTCTCGCCAAGGCCCTCACGCCCCCCACTCGCTGGTCGATCGTGCGTACCTTCAGCAAGACCCACCCCGTCGCCGTGCTGGGCCTGCCCTTGCTCGCGCTCTGGGGATGGGGAAAGCTGGTGGGTCAGAGAATCGGCCCCGAGGCCGCCGCGTTCTGGGCACAGAAGGAGACCGATGACAACCTGCAGGTGCTCATCCCCGAATCTCCAATCAAGAACCTCGAAGCCATGTCCTTCGGTGTCGGTCTCGGAAGCATCCTCTCGATCGCGGCAATCTGGTGGCTCCTCTCGCGCGGCCCCAGGCTGACAATCGCATGGCTCGTACCTATCGCATGGGTCGGCCTCGGCTTCGCACTCTTCTCGCTTTTCGGCAAGGGCATCGGTCGTTACCTCACACCCCTCTGGCCGGGTGTCGCAATTCTTGCGGGAATCTGGCTCTCAACAATGCTTGCCCGCGACCTCAACGCGCGACGAACCCGCATCGTGCTTGCATTGCTTGTCGCCCTGATGGTCATCGCAAACGGTATCTGGTACGGCTTTGGCCGCGAACGTGCCGACAGCGCGCGAAGCCCGCGTGCCCTCATCGCCGAACTCATCAACGATGGCCACAACCCCGCGCGAATGGCAACCTTCGAGTATTGGAGTGCGGCCCTCGACTTCTACGCTGGCCACCGCGTGCAGCCCGTGGGCGATATGCAGATCCGCAGCGTCACCGCCGGCGGCTCTTCGTGGTCACTGACCCAGCTCGCCGACGACATCAAGTCCAACGGCGATCGCATCATCTTTATCCGTGCAACACAACCTGTGAATCGCGATCGCGATCCGCGTCTCGCCATCGATCGTCTCCGCGAGGCAGGGCTTCTGGTCGAGGTGCTCAACACCCGCGCCCGAATGACTGTTGACACGGGCAAGAGCGACTTCATCCCGGCTCGCGTTCGCGTGAACAACTAGCGCAAGCTCCCCACGCGATCACGACATCAAATCGCTCAAAGTAAAAAGGCCCAGGCTGTACAGACAGGGCCTTTGCAATCTTGCAATCCGCGATCGCCGCAACCATCACTTGATGAACAACAACTCACGATAGCTCGGCAGCGGCCAGAGGCTCACCGGAACGATCGTCTCAAGCTCATCGGCATGGGTGCGCAACTCGGCCATCGCAGGCCGCAGAACCTGCTGAATCTGCTTGCTGTGCTTGAAGGGATCCTCCTCGTGGAACTCAGCCGCGCAATCCACAACATCCGTGGCCTTTCTGAGTTTCGAGAGCAAGTCGCAGAACTTCTGCAGCGTGTCTCGCAGCTCATCCACATCCACA
>JBBSBC010000068.1:0-16497 GCA_038251595.1 Phycisphaerales bacterium
AGTCACCATCGCAAAAAACAAGAACGTCCCGACTCGGCGTGTACCGGGTCAGGACGCTCGTTGGTGAACACTTCATGTAAATCTGCTCAGATCGACCCTGCGGATGATCCGCTTGGGATGAGTTCCGAGAGATTACTTCGTCTCTTCTTCACGAACGGCCTTGATGAGGCTCTGGGGCATCGGGCGATACTCGAGGAACTCCATCGTGTTGGAAGCGCGGCCCTGCGACATGCCGCGGAGCGACGTTGTGTAACCAAACATCTCCGAAAGCGGTACTTCACACGTAACAAGCTTCACCACGCCGCGATCATCGGTATCGACGATCATGCCGCGGCGTGAAGAAATGTCACCCGTGACGTTGCCCAGGTAGTCATTGGGCACGGTGACAACGACCTTCATGATCGGTTCGAGAAGCGTTGGCCCAGCTCTGGCCACAGCCTCCTGAAGGGCAAGCCTGCCGGCCTGCTCGAAGGCGATCTGTGATGAGTCAACCGGGTGGTACGAACCATCCACCAGCGTGATCTTGATGTTGATCAGCGGGTAGCCCGCAAAGACACCGGTCTTGGCCGCCTGACGAGCACCATACTCGATGCTGGGAATGAACTCCTTGGGCACCGAGCCGCCGACAATCCCGTTCTCAAACGCGCACGCGTCCGAAAAATCAAGCTCGGCCTCTTCCGCCTGTGCAGCGGTGAAGGGTTCGAGGTTGATCGAGCAATCGCCGAACTGGCCGCGTCCGCCGGTCTGCTTCACAAACTTGCCACGGACGTACTCGACCTTCTTGGTGATCGCTTCGCGATAGCTGACCTTCGGCTTGCCGACGTTGACGTTGATCTTCATATCGCGGGTGAGCTTGTTCTTGATGATTTCAAGGTGCAACTCGCCCATGCCCGCGATGATGGTCTGGCCGGTCTCTTCGTTGAAGTTCGAGCGGAAGCTCGGGTCTTCGCGCCGGATAACACCGAGAGCCTCAGACAGCTTGCGCTTGTCATCCTGCGTCTTGGGTTCGATCGACATCGCAATCACCGGCTCGGGGAAGAACATGCGTTCGAGAATGATCTGATCATCCGCATCGCAGAGAGTGTCGCCCGTAAAGCTGTCCTTGATGCCGACGATGGCCACGATGTTGCCCGCCGTCACTTCGTCAACGGGGATTCGGTTCTGCGCGTGCATCTCGAAGATGCGGGAGGCGTTTTCTTTCTTGCCGTTCGCGGGGTTGATGACGCGGGTGCCCTTTGAAAGCGTGCCCGAGTAGACGCGGATGTACGTCAGATCGCCATGCTGATCGCTCACAACCTTGAACACCAGACCCGCAAACGGAGCCTTCGGATCGTGCGGACGGGTCAGCTTGATCTCCTTGTCGCGCGGATCGGTCCCCTCGACCTCGGGCTTCTCGGTCGGGCTGGGCAGGAAGTCGCAGACACAGTCGAGCAGCATCTGCACGCCGATATTCCGCAGCGCGGCACCACAAAGCACCGGATAGCACGCGCGGCTGATCGTGCCCTTGCGAAGCGCGGCCTTCATCTCGGCAAGTGTCGGTTCAACACCGTTCAGATACTTCTCCATCAGGCCGTCGTCAAGCTCGCTGATCTTCTCGATCATGTCGCGACGCCACTTGGCGATCGTCTCCTGCATCTCTTCTGGAACATCCTTCTCGATGACCTTTTCGCCCTTCTCGCCTTCAAAGAAGAACGCGCGCTGCGTCATCAGGTCCACGAGGCCTTTATGCTCGTGGCCCAGGCCGATGGGGTACTGAATGGCGATGCCATTGGCACCAAGCCGCGTCTTGATCGTGCCAAAGCTGAAATCGAAGCTCGCGCCGATCTTGTCCATCTTGTTGACAAAGCACAGCGCCGGCACCTTGTACCGGTCGGCCTGACGCCAAACGGTTTCTGACTGTGCCTCCACGCCTTCCTTGCCGTCAAACACCGCGACCGCGCCATCGAGCACTCGCAGCGATCGCTCCACTTCGATGGTGAAATCGACGTGCCCGGGCGTATCGATCAGGTTGAGCTTGTATTCCTTACCATCCCGTGTCCAGGGGCATGTCGTCGCGGCCGACTGAATGGTGATCCCGCGCTCCTGCTCTTCCTGCAGAAAGTCCATCGTCGCCGTACCTTCATGGACTTCGCCGATCTTGTAGTTCTTGCCGGTGTAATACAGAATGCGCTCCGAGACCGTCGTCTTGCCGGCGTCGATGTGGGCGCAGATTCCGAAGTTGCGGATATAGGAAAGGTCGGCGGTCATGGTCTGGGTCCTCGAAACGCTCGCGTTTGCGAACAGGTGCGGGCTTATGAAAACGATCTCGTGTTCTGCCAACTCCGCCCCGTGGCCGCGCCCTTGAAGGGCCGACGGTCACGAGGGTGGTGTGTAGCAGAGAAATTTAGTCGGTTGGCAGATACGGGCGACAGAAGCATTCTTCGCCCCTTCAAACTTCGCCCTACAACCTTCAGCTGAGGCCGGTATGGGCGGGTTCTCGATGGCGTTTGTCACCAGCAGTCGTCGTCTTCGTTGATTGATTCTTCGCCCATCGGATCGGTCCTCGTGCGGCCTGCGTGCATCGTCGGCGCGCAAGCCTGGTTCTCGTCGAAAGTTACAGGATTGTCATCCGAGCAGAGCCTTTCGATGCGAGCGTTGATTGTTCGCCAACCGGTCGGCACTGTCAAGGATTCGCACGGATCGCCTCAACCTCGCGCCTATCGAGTGCCGAAAGTCCGCGTACTTCGAGATCCAGCCGGGCCAGTCTGTCAAGTTCCAGGGCCCTCGCCGCCCATTGCCGCGATTCGGCTCCATTGCCCAGCACTTCGTGCAATCTGCACATTCGTACCGCGATATCAAGGTTGTAAGGGTCAAGGACGGCGGCACGTTCGAGTGTGCTGATCGCGCGACTGAGCCGCTCACGATCGTTGCGGGCCGCACCGAAAGCCTCCTGAGCGACGGCCAACGCCCGCAGCCATGATGCCGACCCCGTCTGCACACCATTCCGCGTCGGGGGTGCGAGGACGCGTTCAGACTCACTCGCCGCGTTATCTGCAAGTTGCACATTGCCGCTCTGCAGGTATCCAAACGCCAGGCGAAGGTGCAGTCGGCTCGCCTCGCGGGCGACACGCCACTCGGTCGGGTAAATCTTCATCGCAGCACGCAGCCCATCAATAGCCTTTGGCAACCGGCGCTGCTCAAGTTCAAGCATCGCGCCCGAGATGCCTGTCTGAGTGGGCAGGCAAGGGCGACCTAGTTCAGCCGACAAATCCTTGGCGATCCGCGCGAGATCATCGCTCCGCTCACGACCCAAGAGCGACTCTCCCGGTCGGTTCACCCCGGAGAGATCGACCAGCCGTTCTCCGAAACTCGCGACAACTCGGGCGTGCGCCGCGGCGGATTCGAGATTCTGTTGCCACGCGTACGCGGGCTTGATGCCCAAGGCCATAACCACCACCCCGAGCACCAACGCGGCGCAGCCCGCAACACACCCACCGATCGCACGCATTGCTCCCAGTTCCGTCCTGCGAACTGACGCAGTGCCCAACGCACACGCGATCATGGCCAATCCGGCTGAGCCGGCAAACGAAAACGTGACCTCGAGTTGTGCGTGGGCCATGACCGCGAGCGCACCCGCGCCAAGTCCGATACCCAGCCCGCGCTCAACCGCCACCGAACCGCGTTCTTGCGAAACCACCCACGCGATCCAGCAACCGATCGCCAGTCCACCGACACGAACCAGCACAACATCCATCGTGATGTAGGGCGACTGCATCCACGCCGCGATGATCGTGGAAAGCGCAAGCGTCAGCATCGCGGCCTTGCCCGCGGTGTTCTCGCGGTCGGTCCCTGGCACGGGGCGCTCGTCAGTCCGACCGTCCGCCAAACCCGATTCACGAGTGCCTGCCGGCAGCAGCGTGCGACCCGCGCACACCGCACCAATAACGAGCAGAACACACCACCCCAGGCCCGAAAGACCAAGCGTTGCGATCCAGTCAAACAGGATCGAATGCGGGCTTGAAACTTCCTCCGGGCTTAGCGGGTTCTTGGCGATCAAATAGGCTTGCTGAAACCCATCCGGCCCCACACCCGTGACCGGATGTGCCGCAAAGATTCGTATCGCGGCCTCTATATAGAACGCGCGGAAGAGGATCGACAGCTCTCGCACCCTCTCACCAATCACCCCGCGCACACCGATCGCGCCGATCACCGAGAGCACGCACACCAGCCCGAGCAAGCCTCCCCAGGGCACGGCCCCTCGCCAAATCACCGCCACGCCCACAAGCACAACCCCAAGCACCGCAACAGCCAGCCCGCCCTTGGAGTGTGAGAGATAGAGGGCGCACACCGAAAGGGCCAAGCTCACCACGCAGCATACCCGCGCCGTGATGAAGCCCTTCTGGTCCTTCTCCCTCGCACCCTGCCCGCACACCAGCCATGCGAACGAAACTACCACGCCAAATGCCGCAAAGCTCGCATAGGCGTTCGAGAGCCCGAACCATCCACTCGCATCAGCTTGAGAGATTCGCCTGACAAACGAGAGGGCCATCGCCGACCCCTCGCTCCACCCACGTTGTTCGAGAAACTGCTTCGGGTCAGCACGAAAGGCCGCCATGGTCGATGCGTGTTCGATGAACACCTCCTGTGCGCCGCGCAGCGCAAGCAGCGCGATGAACCCGAGCATCACACCGGCCGTCGCACGCCTGAACGCGCCATCGCGGGCGGCGTGCCCGATGGCCAAACCGCTCCACACAGCGGCGATCCACGCAACACCTATGCGTTGGTTCCCCAGCGAACCCGCGTGTGCCGCGCTCTCGGCGCTCGGCAGCACCCAACCGTGCAACAGGGCCACGACCGATGAGACCATCGCCAGCGCGACCAAACTCATCCAGACGCGCCGGCCACGCCGCCACTCGACGATAAACAGCAGCGCTGCCCCCATCAGCGCAAGCCCATCGACAAGCATCGACCCCGCTGGCCCGATCGCCGACCCCGGCACGGAATAGATCGTCGGGTCAAGATCCCACGCGGGCAGGTTGGTCACGCTCGATGTCGCGCGAGCAAGCAGTGGTACGAGTATCAGCACAAGCCCGACCCACGGCCAAACCGATTGCCCAACCGGTTGATGCTGCGGCCTCTCCGCCGATGTTCGAATCATCGCGGTCTCCCCCGATCGGCACGCTGAGCACCGCCGGGGGTCCGTCGCCACTCATACGCCGCCAGCACCCCGAGCACCATCAACGTCTGCACGCCAACCAGCGCACCCTGCCAGGGTTCAAGCCGCGGCATAGCGATTGCCCCGATTCCCGTGACCCCCGCACACCCGCAGATCACCAGCACCGCCGCGCGTTGAGATAGCCCGTGACCCGCAAGCCGGTGAGAAAAGTGCTGAAGGTCGCCGACAAACGGCGACTTCTTCTGCAAAACGCGGATCAGCACCACCGAGTAAAAATCATACAGCGGAATCGCAAGAATTATGATCGGCACAAACAGCACGTGGTAAGGGGTTGAGCCGCTTGTTGATGTGACATAGGTAATGCGCACTGAGAGGATGGCAAGCAGAAACCCGATCACCAGGCTCCCGCCATCGCCCATGAAGATCGAAGCGCCGCCAACGCGCTCTCCATCGGAGAGCTTTCGCCGCGAGACGAACGGAAAGTTGAAGACCAGGAACCCGAGAATCGAGCCCAGCACGGCGGCAAACATCGCCGCGACAAACCACTGCGGTGTCGGGCCAACCAGTGTGGTCGTTAAAAAGCACGCCGCACAGATCGCGGCGACTCCGCCCGCAAGGCCATCCATGTTGTCCAGAAAGTTGAAGGCGTTGGTGATAACCACGATCCACACAACGGTTATGGCGACCGAAGCCCACGACCCTCCAACATTCGCATCCAGCAGCGTGAGCAGACGCGAATCGGTCCACACCACCGCAACAGTCGCCGCGATCAGCATCATCAACAGTTTGGGTCTTGCGCCCAGAGGCCGTCGATCGTCGATCAACCCGACTACATGCAGCACGCCCGCACACCCCAGCAACACAAACCCCTTGGGAACCATCTCCCGCAAACCATCAAGATGGCGAGCAAACGCGGGCACCTGCTCAGCAATCGCGCCGACCTTCCCGAGCCAGATCAGCACCATTCCGCCACCGATCGGCAGCAGCACACCCATGAATATCCCCACGCCCCCGGTGTTCGGCACACGTCGCGCCGGAGCCTTGACCTGTCCGGAAACTCCCGCACCATCGAGCGCGTTCAGATGCCGCCCGATCGATCGCGCCAGCAACGTCGCTGGCACACTGACTGCAAAAGAGGCAAGGATGAAGAGCAGCGAAAGGCCAATCATGGCGCGGCAAGCCTAGCGGATGGCGGACATCCATGCAAAGTGGAGACTTCAACTTCCGACGGGTGCATCATGCTCAGACCTGTCCATCTTGCGTGCTGGCACGTTTGAACCGTTCGATCACGCCCGACACAAACCACATCACGCAGAATCCCCCAATCGCAATGGCCGTCATCGTAAAGACCCGTTGCGGCCACGGACCGAGCCTATCAACAGGTGTGGGACGTGCTCGAAGTTGATCGCCGACAAACCCATAGTTCGAGTCCAGGAAGTGGTTGACCGCGATCATCGCGAGCAGGTACATGATGCTCGCCGCGATCGCGACCAGCAGATCACGCACCGTGGGCCGATACCGACGAACGGCCACGTCATAGATGGCTGTTCCCACAATGCACAGATGCACGAGCCAGAAGAGGTAAAACTTCATGTCCCCCGGCCCCTCGAGCAGCGTGGGTGTCACAAACGCCTGCGTCGAAAGGCCAATACCCCAGAAGAACATCAACGCCCGTGGCGTCCGCCACTCAGTGAGAAGGACCAGCGGCGCAATCAGGCACGCGATATCGCAGAGTTGAATCGGCAGCGATTCCTTCAGCGTGAAGTTCAAGGGCAACAACCAATAGACAATCGACCAGAGGTTGACACCAATCGTGAACCCCGCCCAGCCCACCGCCAGCTTGAGCTCCTTCACATCGCCCGCGCCGCCCTGGGCCACCCACCGCCGCCCCATGACGCACGAAGCAACGATCGCGCCGACCGTCCACACGAGTGTGAGCCCGTGCATCCACGTGAAGGGGTGAAACTCGGCAACCCAGTTCGGCATGTGTGCAGGGTATGTGCCAGACCAAACGAGAGGTGGTCATGCATCAATCAACACGCCGCAATCGTGCCATCCGATTCGGGCTCTTCAAAAACTGCCGGTCACACATAGCCATCGACGTTGCTTCGCATTGCGTGCGACATTCACGCATCGGCCCTAACTCACCAACGATCGCGATTCACACCGCCATCTTCTCATGCCGCAACTGCCCGCACGCCGCGGCGATGTCCCGCCCGCGGCTGGCGCGAATGTGCGTGTTGATGTTCGCATCACGCAGGATATTCTGAAAGGTACGAACATCCGCATCGGCAGGGCGACAAAAGGGCATCCCCTTCACCTCGTTGTAACGGATGAGGTTGACGTTCGCACGCAGCGTCTTCGCAACACGCGCAAGTTCATGGGCGTGTACACCCTGATCGTTCACACCCCCGAGCAATACGTACTCAAGCGTGATCTCGCGCCCGGTCTTCGTAAACCACTTCTGACACGCCCCGAGCAGTTCGGGAATCGTGGTGTATTCCGCCCAAGGAATCAGCTCGCGTCGAAGCTCATCGTTGGGCGCGTGCAGCGAGAGCGCGAGCGTGATGGGCAGGTCGAGCTCGTCGGCCAGTTTCTCGATCGCCTTCGGCAGTCCAACCGTCGAGATCGTGATCTTGCGAGCCCCAATCCCCAATCCGTGCGGTGCTGCCGCGTTCAGGGTGCGGATGGCGCGCGTGACATTCGTAAGGTTACTGAGCGGCTCGCCCATCCCCATGAAGACGACATTCGAGATTCGGCCCACACCCTCAAGCTGCCGCAATCGCCAGACTTGCTCCACAATCCGGCCCGCCGAGAGGTTGCCATCGAGCCCGCCAATTCCCGATGCACAAAACTTGCACCCCACCGGGCAGCCCACCTGAGACGAAATGCAGGCGGTGCGGCGTTCCTTGAGATCGTCGGGAGCCTCCTTGCCCATCGAAGCAAAGACTTCCTCCCCATACGGGATCATCACGCATTCGGTCTGGAGCGAGGTGTTGCCCCGTCCGAAACGGCCGCCATCTGAAGTGGGGACCCCAAGAATCGGAAGCGGAGTGGTCTTAGCGATGCCGCCTATATCAGATTGCGCTTGTCCGCCACATTCCTGCCGATCCGTCCACTCGATCAGCAGCTTCTGCGTCCCATCACTCGCCCGCTGGTGTGCGACGGTTTTGCCCGAGATAAACGTGATCTCGCTGGCCAGGCGATCCCGGTCAGATTTCGAGAGGTTCGACATTGCGGCAGGATCAGCTATCCCCTTGACGTAAACCCACTCCTGGATCTGCCTGGCGCGGAATGGGGCAAGCCCATGGTCCGAGCACCATTCGCGCAGATCCTCATCGGTTAGATCGAAAAAATGGAGGGTCGGGTGTTGCAAGCCGGAGTTTATCTCGAAGATCGACCGGAGAAGGCGATTGCAGATTCGAGAGCGAGCGCGAAAGAATTTTGGGCTGACCAAAGAATGTTTGCTATATGGTAGGCAATTTCGGCCAACAGGGTGGGCATTTGTGGCAAGTAAGACCGACGAAGACGCTTCTGAGATTGAAAAGTTCGCGCAAAGACTCACATTTTTGGCAATTCTCTGGAAAAGACCCTCGACAGAACGGAAAGGGTGCGGTATCTTCTACTCACGACTGGTGGAGACAGTCACGGCTCGGCATTCCTTGCCACAGCACCCTTTAGGAGAGAGTAGAAATGAAGAACGTTGTTTTGTCCGCCATGATTGTCGCTGCGCTCGCGGGTACCGCGTCAGCCCAGGCCGTCCGTCTTGAGCTCCGTATTGTCCGTCAGTCTGGCGCGCTGCCCGCCGCCATTACCGACATTGACAACAATGCTTCGGTCATCACGACCACCGGCACGAGCCTCCGCTTCGAGGTTCAGTACCGCATCATCGATCTGTTTCCCAGCACCGGCGGCGCCGATGACGGCATCTACCCCGCGGGTCTGACCGCCCTGCAGTTCGACATCAGGTCGGACACGGACGGCCGGTTCGAGAAGGCCAGGATTTCTCGCAGCGAGAACCAGGCTGGCGAGGTCCCCCCCATGTCCTCCGATGCCTCAGGCAACCCCGTCCCCGCCTCGCAGGCTGGTCGTCGTGGTCTGCACTCTCCCTTCCGCGGCGGTATGCAGACCTCCAACGTCAACGAGTACCCTGCGAACGGCACCTTCCTCAATGGTAACGGCGTCGCTGTTCCCGATATCGACAGCGCTGTCGCTGGCCTTCAGGCCGGCAACAACTCGACCCAGGGCGATGCGATCCAGGATATCGTTCCCCTCTCGATCTCACAGAACAACCAAGGCTCCGAGTTCGCACCTAGCGGCGACCAGTCGGGCCAGTGGTACGGTCTGTACTCGTTCGACTTCATCGCCGGCTCCAGCAACACGTTCGTCCGCGCTCTCATTGACGCTGACTCCGTGACTGGCAACAGCTTCGGCTACTTCAACGATGGTGCTGCGGTCCCCGTCACCTCACCCAACTCGGTCGATGCCGCCTACCAGGTTATCATTCCCGCCCCCGGCACTGTGGCCCTCCTCGGCCTCGGTGGTCTCCTCGTCGCTCGTCGTCGTCGCGCCTAACCCGCAAGACGGTAGATCGACTGATCTGCTTCTCCTCAAGGGCTCCGGTTCAAACCGGAGCCCTTGTCTTTTTTCCCATTTTGTTCCATAACGCACCCGCGCATCAGTCATACCAGCTCATACCGACCCTGCCCCTGCCACCTCGTCCGGCCATTTCCGGATGAACTCCCCCCCGTCAGGTAACGTTGAACCGGGGTTTGGCCGATCGAAGACCGGTGAAGAACCTCGTTCTTATGACCCTACTTCTCTTCGCTCTGCTGCGAACGGGCACATCTGTACATGCTCAACCCATCCTGCTCGAGTTCCGGCTTGTCCCTCAATCGGGTCTTCTGCCCGGCATAATCTCTGATGACCAGATAACACTGGTGAGCATCTCCCTCGACCACATCACGCCCGAGCAGCGCACAAGGCGGTTCGAGCTTCAGTTCCGGCTCATCGATCTCAATCCGGCGGATGAGATTGTGCCATCCGGCCTTTCAGCGGTGGTCATTGATATCACCGCCGCCGTCACTGGCGGGCCTGCTGCTGATTTGACCGTGACCAAAGCTCGCATCTCAAACTATGAGAGCCGATACTCTTCGTCGGTGCCGCCGACTTCGACCGATTCATCAGGCTTTCCAACAGGTGGTTTCACCGGAGCACGCGGCCTTCACGCCCCATATCGCGGAGGCATCAGCGGGCCGCCCCCCAACAATGACAGCGTACCCAACGGAACCATCAATGGTCTGGACATTCTGCAAATCACACCCATCTGCCTCGGCGGTTCTGGCCAGGGTGATCCGGGGATCGATCCTGCAAACCAGAATGCGTGGTACGGGCTCTACAGCTTTGAACTCACGGCCGGGAATGACTTCGCGGGCTTTGTGACCTACGAGGCATCATCTCGCATCGATCCAGGAACCGGCAGTCGATTCGGGTTCTTCAACTCCGGCTTCGCCGTCCCCCTCACGTCATCAGCAGCAGTTGATGCGTCCATCACCACGGTGGTCATTAACATCCCTGCTCCCGCCAGCGCGGTATTTATGGGGATGCTTGCCGCGTACATCCGCGGACGTGTGCGGGCTGAGGTCTCAATACCTGGGAATGCCGGGATCGATATCCAATGACCAGAGGTCAATCCCACCGGCCATCGAGCGCACATCCGTAAAGCCCATCGCGCGGAGCGTGGTCGCTACACGAAGCGATCGTGCGCCATGGTGGCAGTGGACGATCAACGGATGCGAACGCGATCCGCCTTCACCCTCAAGCTCATCGGCGCGCCGCTCGATGTCCTGCATCGGGATCAACACCGAACCCTCGATGCGTGCCACGTCATGCTCATCGGGTCGGCGACAATCCACGAATATGGGTGTGGTCCGCGTTCGATCCCGCATCAGGGTCTGAACGTCGCGCGGCGTAACTTCCCATTCAGGTCTGAAGTTGTACCCGGCGGGCAGACCTCGTGTGTCGAGTGGTGTGGGCTTGCTCATGGGTTTGCGGGCAAAGGTTGGTAATCGCCGATCGGCACCTGAACCGGCGCGGCCGCGGGGTCGGGTTTGGTTGTGCGCTTCGGAGTGAGCTTGAGCGGGTGAACCGAGCCTCGCATCTCGGGGGCGCGACGATAGGGCTGGCTACCCGTGCGGGTCGTCTCCCAAGGCTGGTTCATGATCGCTCGGGGCAGAAAGAGCACGATATCCGTGACGGCGGCGAAGGGGGCTTCGATCGCTTCCAGCACCTGCATCTCACCCGACTCCGGAACGCTCAGGTCGAGACTGCTGCGCGTTGTCGGAAACTGTCCCCGATTCCGCGGGGGCTCGGTGTTCTCGTGCAGATTGTGCGTGTAGATGGGTTGGTGGGCGATTCGATCGTTAGGCACCGTTACCGGCATGATCTCCCAGTTGTCGCGCGAGACGCCGACGACAGACTTTTCGGGCACCTCAACAGCGAACGGTCTTTCGGTCGTCGGGTTGATGTTGAACGAGCGGGTAAGGGGTTTGAAGGTGAACTCTCCACCACCAACACCCGCAGCGCGGCTGCCAGGTCCGACCGCGAGTTCATCGTTCAGAGGGCTCAGGCTTGTGCTGCAGCCGCCGAGGGCGGTCAACCCTGCGAGGGCCATGGTTCTCAGCAGCGGTCTCAAGATCCGGCGGGTGGAACAGTGGGTCATCGTGTGATCTCGTGCCAGGCTGGGTGAAACTCATGGGAGCGTAGTCATGCCGAGCATGGAGGCTGAATCAGTCGATAACCGAGGACTGATCAGCACCCGATATCAACTTACGAACGATTGACTCGCAGAGTTCCCCATCGAACCCGCGTCGCGCAAGCAGGGCGTATAGCCGGCGACGTTGAGTGGCCGGGGGTTGGGTGCGCAGGCTCCCCTTCAGGCGTGATCGGGCAAGCTCTTCGGCTCGACAGAGGTCCGACCGACCATCATCTGAGCGTGCCTGATCCACAGCGGATTTGATAATCTTTGCATCGACCCCTCGCCGCTTCAGATCACGCGAAATGCTGGACTCAGATCGAGAGCGGGCAATTCGGCCCGTTGCAAACGCGGCGGCGAACGATCGATCATTGATAAGCCCGAGCGCATCAAAGGTCTGACCGGCCGATGCGATGGCCGCAGCGGAATGGCCGCGATCCTGAAGAGCTTGTTCGAGCACCTTTCGCGGCATCGGTCGCTTCACCAGGAGTCGCACACCATCAGCGGTTGCGGCGTGTTCGGCGGAAATCGTGGACATCAGTTGTTGCTTCAACTCGGTCCATGGCGCGCCGAGGGTGAAGCCAAGCTCATCGGCCTGATCAATCGACATGTTTCCGACCGCGAGCTTGCCAACGAAGATTCTGAGCAGCGCAGGTTTGTTCCGCACAGGCTTTCGCGCGGTGATGAACAGTCCGGGAGCAATATGCTGTGCGGCCTGATCTGTCTTCCGTATGGGTGCGTTCTTGGGCATTGGGTCACGCTGTGCAGTGTACCAACGGCTACAAAGTGGCCAGCATTCCGCCGATCTCGTTCAGGGCTTTGCCATCGCCCGCGGACCTGGCGGCGGCTACTCCGGCCTCAAGTGTTGATTTCATCTCATCAAAAAGGTCAAGCGATTGAAGAGAGATCGCCTTGTGGTAATAGGCGTAGCAGTAGCTCGGATCGACCGTTAAGCAGCGGTCGTAAAAATGGACCGCGCGGGCGTGCTCGTTCAGTTTGGCGTGCTCCTGGGCCAATCCGTAAAGCACAAAGGCATCTGAGGGGTCGGAGGCCAATAGCCGGGTGAGTTGATCGAGGCGGGTAGGGGGCATGGTAAACTCAGTACGGAGGGTCAATCTCGCGCAGGTCTCGAATCGCCGCGTGAGAAGTCTATATGCTACCGGATCAACCGGGCGAAGTGCCAAGACGGGGCAAGGGTAGGGTGTCGGTCGGATTCGAGAGATGGAGATAAGATCTATGCACGGAATCAAAACGGTCGGAGTCGTCGGGGCAGGGCAGATGGGTGGCGGAATTGCGCAGGTGGCCGCCATCTCCGGGTTTGCGACGGTTGTGTATGACGCAGTTCCCGCATCGATCGAGCGATGCAAGAGCGACCATGCCAAACGCGTGGCGAGATTGGTTGAGAAAGGGACGCTCACGCAAGCCGACGCGGATGCGGCGCTTGGCAGGCTGAAGTATGTCTCGACACTCGACAGCTTCACCGCGTGCGATATCGTGATCGAGGCGATTGTGGAGGATCTAAAGGCCAAGCATGAACTGTTCATCAAGCTGGCCGAGATGTTTGCCAGAGTTCCTGGCGAGCAGATCCTGGCGAGCAACACCAGCTCGATCAGCATCACGCAGATCGCCGCGGCGACCAAGCACATCAAGGGCGCAAGCGTTGCTGCGCCCGATCAGATCATCGGGATGCACTTCTTCAACCCCGTGCCGGTGATGAAACTGGTGGAGGTGATTAAGGGATTGGGCACAAGCCAGAAGACGACCGATCGGACGATCGCGCTGGCAACGGCGATGGGCAAGACACCGATCCCGGCGAACGACCGGCCGGGTTTCATCTCGAACCGCGTTCTGATGCCGATGATCAATGAGGCGTTTTACGCTTGGATGGAGGGTGTTGCCGAGGCGGAGCACATTGACAAGATCATGGAACTCGGGTGCAACTTTCCGATGGGACCGCTGCGTCTGGCGGATTTCATCGGGCTTGATACGTGCGTCCACATCATGGATGTGATGGCGGACGGTTTGAACAACGACCGCTACCGTGCGTGCCCGCTCCTGAAGCAACTGGTGATTGCCGGTCGGTTGGGCGACAAGTCGGGACGTGGGGTCTTTGAGTATGCGAAAAAGTGAGCATCGTGAAGAATGTGTTCGGCGGATGCGCGTCGTGGCAGAAAGCGAGACAACGGGGGCTTCTTAAGAACTCCCCTCGCGATCAGGGAGCCTTCATATTCACCGAAGTAATCGAGTACTTATTATTCAAATCAGGGGTTGATGAGCGTATACGTTCACTGGAAGGGTCTGGAACATGATTGAACCCGATCAAAGAGTTTCCAGATCGGCGCGCTGGATCACTCGCGCGTGGATCATCGTCGGAGTTCTGGTCTGGCTCGGCGCTGTGGTTCTGCTGTTCGGTCCGGACGACTGGAGAACTTCGGGTAGTCGGGGCATTGGGGGCAGTCGGAGGCAAACGTTTGCTGCGCCAACGGCAAGCGATATCCGGCTTCAGAATGTCTCAGACATGATCGCGCTCAATCGAACGGTGGCAGGGTTTGGTGCGGAGTCTTACGATGCCCGGCCGCTGTTTGTCGAGATTCTGGAAGCGATGCGTCGGGCGCACATTGCCGTGCGCGCAGATGCGGCCCCTTCCGGTACGGCCGGTGAGAGTTATGGCGTGAGTGGAGACGCGGCTCTGAAGATGACGGATGCGCCGGCGGTGATGGCTGGTGCCGAGGCGGATAAGGCGGAAGAGTTGCTTCGGGCGATGACCGCGAAAGGTGTGGGGTCGAAGATCGATGAGCTGACCAGCCGAGGTGGAATGGCCCTTCTGCCGATCAGCGATGATGGCCGCGCGTCGATGTATGAAATGGTGGAAGTCAACGGTGCCGCGGTGAGGGGCATCGCTCGGATGATGTCGTACCGATTTGCGGAGCGGTATCGAGCGGGCAAGAGCGATGATGCGGGGGTAGCACTCCGCCGAAGTCTTTCGGTCAGTAACGTGCTGATGCAGCAACCGGTGGCGATGCAGCGTTTGCTTGCGAACGCCACGCTTGCGCAGGCCCTGGCGCGGGTGAGAACGGAGTTGGTCGCGAAGAGCCCTTCAGAAGAGTTTGCGATGGCTGCCCTGCGAATGGTGGAATCGGCAACTGTTCTGCCGCTATCGGATGTGCTGCTGGGTGAGCGGTTGATGGCTCTGGACCTGATTGCGCGAGAGGACCCGCTCTTTCAGGCGACGCGCGAGCGGGCTGCGAGGGCGAAGACGAATATTGATGAGTATTACCGTGCCGCGGCGCAGCTTGCGGAGAACCTGATGGACTCCAAGCGCGGGACGGGTGAGAATCCAATGTGGATGAAGATCGACGACTTGATGAAAGTATCAAAGACGGTTCAGTCGGTCGCAGTATCGTTGGCTGGACTGATGCGGTCGGAACTTCAGGTTCGCGTGATGCACGAGGGGACGGTGGTGATGCTGGCGATTGAGGCCCACACCGCGCGGCATAGCCAGCCGCCTGTTACGCTCGCGGCGATCGACCAGGACATTCTCAAGGCGGTTCCGAATGATCCGATCTCGGGACTTCCCTTCGGGTATCGGTTGATCGACAAGAATGCTGATGAGCACGGCCGGCGATACCTGTTGTACTCCTATGGGTGTGATCTTGCGGATAATGGTGGAACGCAGAACACAACCGTGCGTGTGTATGCTCTGAACCCATCACCGCAAGGTGGGCCGACATCTTCCGAGGGGCTGGACTTTGTTCTGAATGATCCGGATTCGGCAAAATAGTATGATTCAGGGAGCTAATTTCGACCATGCGGCTGATCACTTCGCGATTGTACAGGGCGTTCCCGGAACTTGATCAGTATTCGGATGAACGTTGCGAGCGGTTTGTGGCCGTGGCGAAGCGCGGGCGGTGGCGCCGCATCTGGAATGGTCTGCTGATCGCGGCGATGGGGTTGGTTGGAAGCATGGTGGGGCTGGGGTTGATCGCGCTGTTTCTCTGGGTGACCAATCTTGATGATGCGATCTTTGGGTACAGGCCGAGTCGTCGGTCACTCTTGTTGGCTTCGCCGTGCCTTTTGTTTCTCGGGCTCGGGCCGATTGGCGGGTTTGTAGCGCGAGACTGGCTGTTGCGGCGGCGGGTGCGATACATCCCCGAGACCGATGACGCAAGCATGGCCGTGACCGCGTCTATTTCACTCTCGTCGGTGTCAGCCCGCACCGGCGCGGCTCAAGGTGATGCCCCCAGTCTGCTCCGGCCCGCGGCGGATTTCTCTCTTCCGGCCGCGTATCGCCAGCGCACCGAAGCACTCACACACGACTCGTCTCCCGTGCTCGACGCCGAAGGGCGCGAAACGGAATACTGGAACTCATCGCGCATCCAGACCAGCGCACGCTTCCAGTACCACGTCTACCGCTGGGGGGCGGCCCTGGTTCGCAGTCGGGGCCTTGCGAGTGTGCTCGATGTCGGGTGCGGCCCGGCCACAAAGCTCGCCACGCTCATCGCGCCCGTCTGCCCCTGCATCGCCGGCATCGACCAGTCCTCCGCCATCACCGTTGCCCGGCGCCTCGAACGGCCGGGCGATTTTCGCG
>JBBSBC010000069.1:0-16291 GCA_038251595.1 Phycisphaerales bacterium
CCCTATGCGCCAGCCCGTCATGTTGAAAGTCTTGCTGAGCGAGTGAAACTCAATCGCCATCGTCTCGTCAATGCTCGCGTTGCGGGCCTGCCAGAGGCTCACGGGCTTGTGCTCCTCACCAAAGTACAGCTCCGAATACGCCAGATCAGACGCGGCGATGCAGCCTCTATACGTGGGCCGGTTCTCCGAACCGGCTCCGGATTCCGGCCCACCATCATTCCGCCACGTGCGCCCCGTCCACTCCAGCATCCGCTCATAAAACACCACATCGGCCGCCGCGGCCGTCGGGTTGCTCGGATAGTTCACCCAGCAAATGCGGGCGGCACGCGCAACCTCATGCGGAATATCCTCGAACCGCGGCTTCCACCCGCCCTCTGCGCCAACCGGCATCTTGTGAACGGGGCAGCTCGCAAGCACCGCCCCGACTTCATAGACCGGGTACGCGGGATCGGGCGCGCAGATCAGATCACCGGGATTCGTCACGGCCCAGGGCAAGTGCGCAATCCCATCCTTGCTGCCCAACAGCGCCACGATGTGTTTCATCGGGTCAACCTTCACGCCGAACCGCTTCTGCATGAACCTCGCCGCGGCCTCTCGAAAGACCTTCAGCCCACCACCGACAGCCGGGTACTGCTGATTGGCGAGTTCGCGCATGGCGCGGTCCATCGCCTCGACGACAAACCGAGGTGTCGGCTTGTCCGGATCACCCACACCGAGGTTGATCACGTCGGCCCCGGCCGCGATGCGTTCACGTTTCTTGCGATCGATCTCGTCGAAGAGGAACGGGGGGAGTGCGTTGAGGCGTTCAGAGCGAAGTGAGCGAAGCATCATTCCGGATGATACCGCCCTCCCGCATCAACTCGCCTTCTGGCGTATGCGTTCGGCAACAGCGAAGAGCCCGAGGATCACCACACCGATCGACTGAACCGGCGAGTGGTTGTTGACCAGCATCCAGGCACCCACACCGAGCAGGCCGATGCCGCAAACCAGCCCCACCAGGCGCGACGGCATCAGCGTGACCCCCAGCAAGGTCAACACCAGCCCGAACAGGCTTCCGTGGCCCACGGTGAGAAGGTTGCGCACGATCAGGTACCAGCCGTAGCCGAACATCGCAAGCCCGACGGTGAGTACAAGCCACCCTTCAGCCGTTCGCGGCACAAAACGCGTTCGCCAACTCGGCGGGCGGTCCTCGGCTCGTTCGTCTTCGGTCGTCATCATCATGCCAAGTCTAACGAAAACACCCCGCGTGGTTGCACGCGGGGTGGGGTGAGGGGAAGGTTTCTGAACGCGTGTCTGGATGCGGACAATGCGGCCTGCAGAATGACCGATCATGCCCGACGACGACGAGCGGCGACCAAAGCACCAATCCCGAGCAGAATACCCGCACCGGGGGCGGGAATCGGCGCAAAGTCCACACCGCGGAAGGCCTGGTTGGTCGCGGCGGTTGCCAGCAACGTAAAGCCCAGCGCGGAGCTGGTGTCGGTGGACAGCCCGGTGTCGGTCACGGTCACCAGTTTGGACAACGTGTCGGCGCTGGTGGCGTAGAAAACCGGGTTGCCGTCGAGATCGACCGTGGCGCACAGGCCGCGAAGGCCCGCCGTCAGGTTGCCGGTGATGCGGTATTGAAGGTTCCAGTTGGCACCATCAAACTCCCATCGCTGCAACCCACCCACGCGGTTCTTGGGCGGTGTTCCGACCGTACCGGTCAGCACGCCCTCATCGGCGACGTAGAGCGTGTCCGAATCGATGAACACAAAGTCGGTGGGTGCGAGGTCGTTGGTCACGAACGTGCTGGCCATGCCGGGGAGCAACACCGCCGCGCCACCCGACCACTCGCTGATTCCGTTGAAGGGGGCCGATTGCGCGCTGCCGAAGACCCGACCACCGAGCGCGAGGTTGACCACGCGGATGTTAGTAGGTGGCGCGCCGAGCTGTGTCGAGTCGCTACCCGCGCTTGGATCAAACAACCTTACACCCGCGCTGACGGCCTGGTTGGGATTTGTCGAAGCGGTGCCGGAGGTGTGGAACGTCGAACCATCGCTCGAAGCGACGGATCGGAAGTTGCTCCCGCTGTAAGCATTGGTCATGCGATAGAGCGAGGTGTTCTGCGAAACGTCAACGCGACCGACCATACGGTTCACGATGGTGGTCGATGCGCCGGTGAAGTTTGCGCTGGTGGCGATCGACGAGTTTACGTTCGCACCCTGTTGCCCGACAATCGCGTCATACCCACCGAGCGTGAGGTATCGCTGATCGGTCGAGAGCGTGAGCATCCCTTCCGAGGTTGCGCTCCCGCTCAGCAACAACTTATCGGGGCCCGTTGAGGGCAACGAAAGGTCGTTGGCAACAAAGCTCGCGCCGCTCGGGCTGAACTCGCGCAGCGTCACGGCCGTTGCAAACGAGTTGAGCGCACCGCCGGTGCCCGATCCGGGCCCGACCTGCGTCAAAACAAGATTTCCCGCGGTGTAGTTGGCCGCCAACGCACCGCACGACATCGCCGAACCGGCCACGAAGGCCAGCCCGAGCACTATTCGGGTCTGCACAGTCAATCTCCTCTCACTCACACGGTCGCACACGGTCATCAACCCGCCACATGGCAACGGCCATCGGACGAGCGGAGTTCAGGCGGCTCTCCAACCACCTGTCCACGGGAATACCCACTGGACTCCAAGCGAGAACCATACCGGATCCCGCACGTTCGGTCAAGAAATCGTAAGCGTTGTGTGGAGTGGGAGAGGCCGTGAGGGCAAGCCAGCCACCATTCTGAATGCCCGGCGCATCTTTCTATGTCACAATGGGTCATTCAGAGCACTCAGAAGGGTGTCTGAGCGTGCAAACATGCACCATGTGACCGATCGGCCACCGCTTTCCGCCTATGCCCGCCAGCACCGTTCGTACCGAATATCTGATTCTTCAGGAGTTTCCGGATGATCCTTCCGACACACGCCCGCCGCTTGATGCTCGCCGCCATGCTCTCCGTGCAACCAGCATGGGCTGATCCGGTCCCGATCACCAACCACAGTTTCGAGGCCAACTTCGCGGCGAACGGCACCTTCCCGGTCTTTGTTCCGACGGGGTGGACAGTGGTTGACCCCGGCAGCATCATCAACTTTTCGACCAACGCCGTCGGATGCCTCAACCCGACCGATTCGCAGTGCTTTGTGCCCGCGCAGGCACCCGACGGGCGCAACGCCGCGCTGATTTTCCTTCAAAGTGCTGGCACAACACCGGTCGCTCTGACCCAAGTGCTGACCACGGTGCTGCAACCGAGCACACGCTACCGCCTCACGGTCGAGATCGGAAACATCGACTCGTGCGCAGGACTTCCACCGTTCGATGTTTTCGGTTTCTTCGAGCTCGAAGGCTTCCCCGGCTACTCCGTCGAGTTGCGGGCTGGGGGCCAGGTCATCGCCGCCGACCTCAACACGCTGGGCCCGCTGATCCCCGATGGCGCGTTCATGACTTCGACCTTCGAGTTCACCACCGGGCTGGGGCACCCCCGACTCGGGCAACCCCTCGAAGTCCGCCTCACCAACCTCAACCAGATCGATACGCCGCAGAACCCCGGCATCGAGGTCGATTTCGACAACGTTCGACTCGACGCCACACCCATCTGCCTCGCCGACTTCAACACCTCGGGGGGTCTCTCGGTGCAAGACCTCTTCGACTTCCTCGGCGCATACTTCGCAGGCGATCCGCGCGCCGATATCAGCGGAGCCGGTGGCATATCGGTGCAGGATATATTTGATTTTCTGGGATTGTATTTTTCGGGGTGCTAACCCTCGAACGCACAATCTTTGCACCCTCTGCGCGCACTCAAGGCGATTCCGTATGTGCCAAGTCCCCTTGCGGCTCACTTGTTCCGCTGCTGCTCTCGCAAAAAACCCTCAAACTCCCGCTCGCGTTCGCGGTCATCGGCATCGCGTGAGGTGTCGCGGCCGACAGGGAGGAAGCGGATGAACGAGCCGCCGTTTGCGCCCGCGCCCGAGGTCACACCCCACGCCGCGAACTCCGCGCTATCGAGGACGAACAACACCGCATCGGTCTGGGTGGACCACCCGCCCGGAAAGTTCAAGGTCTGCGTCGTCCCCACCGGGACAAAGAAGGTGAAGTCGGAGACGCCGCCCATCCCGTCCCGCGAGCGGATGATGAACGTCACCACATCCACCCCGCGCGGCGCTGAGCGTGGTGAGACCACCAGAGTCTGGTAGTTGCCGCGCGGAATCCCTGCGCGGAACGTCGTGAGTTCCGGGTTTGGCGTCTTCACGCCGATCTTGTCCTCCCGATCATCCGGCTGCCCCCCCAACCCCCCCAACCGCTCCGACCCGCCACTCCCCCCACTCCCCCCGTGGCCCCCGCGGCCCGCCTCTGCCGCCCCGCGTGCGGAGAGTTCAGTCCCCGCCCAGCCCGAAAGGGCGATGAGGGTTAGGGCGGCGGTCGAGATCAACAGTGTGTGTGGGTTGGGCATGGGGGTGCATCTCCTGGGTTTGGTCAATCGTTGGCTGGATGGGGCGAATGGGGAAGGGAACGGGTGAGTGAGGGGTGCCGAGGGGGACTCGCGGGAACAGGGGGATGAATGGTTCCTCATGGTCGCCACACACCCACCTCACCCACCCGATGCATGTTGAAGCTCCGAAGTGATACCGATTCCGAACCTTCAGGAGGCCGAATGTTGGATCTGAACACAATGCTCAAGACCGGTCGATCGACCATTAGGACCAGTATGGTGCTGATGGTGGCCTGCGCGGCCACCGGCCTGACCGCTGGGGGGCTTGGCGCGTGCGAGTCGTACGAGAGCGGGACAACAAGGGCCAAGACCACCCGCACCGAGGAAACCCCGACGGAGCGGACGACCACGACCACCACAAAGGAAAAGAAGGTCGAAGATTATCCGAACTGAGCTTTGAATGACTGAGCTTTGAATGGTTGGAGAGCGGGTGGGGGCGTGCGCAGGAGTAAATCCATGAAGAACACCAGGTCTTACCGTGTCGTTGTGATGGCTGCGAGCGCGTGCGGACTGCTGCTGGGCGGCACGCTGGCCTTGAGCGGGTGTGATCAGCAGACTTCAACGAGCAAGTCGAGTTCATCCAAGGTCGTGGACACGCCCGAGGGCAAGAAGAAGGTCACCGAGTCCACCGAGACCTCGACGACCACCGAGAAGAAGTGATCGCCAGAAGCAACCTCTGAAACGAACGCACCCTGGGGATGAAGATCTCCGGGGCGCGGCATGTTTTCACCGCGTGAACAGGACCTGAGGCCAATGGCGCCGTGCCCCGCGAGGATCAGCCGTGCGAGGCGGCCTGCGCTTCGCTCTTTTCCTTGCGGCGGCGCTGCAGCTCGGCATCGATAAAGTCTTCAAGCTCGCCGCGCAACACGCGCTCATAATCGGTCGCCTCGTGGCCGGTGCGGTGGTCCTTCACCCGGTTGTCATAGAAAACATACGAACGAATCTGCGTTCCCCAGCCGCGCTCGACCGCGCCACCGGTAGCCGCGTTCATCTCTTTCTCACGGCGCTCTTCCTCGATCTGCTCGAGCTTGGCCATCAGCACGCTCATGGCCTGCTTGCGGTTCTGGGGCTGATCACGATACGTGCTGGCCACAACCATGATGCCCGTCGGCTTGTGAACCAGGCGGATGGCGGTCGCGACCTTGTTGACGTTCTGTCCGCCGGGGCCTGAGGCACGCACGAACGGTGTGATCTCGAGGTCCTTTTCAGGAATCTCAAGGGTTGTCTCTTCAAACTCGGGTGTGACATCAACCGTGGCGAAGCTGGTCTGCCGCTTGCCCTCGGCATTGAACGGTGAGACACGTGCCAGACGATGCGTGCCGCGTTCGCAGTTCAGAAAGCCGTAGGCAAACTCGCCCTTGATCAGCAGGACGACCTGATCAAGCCCAACCTCGGTGCCGAAGGTCTTGGCAACTTCCTCCATCGAGAAGCCCATTTTCTCGCAATAGAAGATGTACATGCGGAAGATCATCTCGGCCCAGTCGTTGGCCTCTTTGCCGCCAGCGCCGGCGGTGATGGTCAGGAAGCAGTTGCGGAAGTCGTGCTTGCCCGCGAGCAATGAGCGCAGCTCGACCTTCTCCATGCGACCGCCACCCTTGACCGGGTCGCCATACAACTGGAACAACTGCTCATCGGCCTCGGCGAGCAACTCCTTGTCGTTCGCCTCGCGGGCCATCTCGTAGGCGACCTTCGCATCCTCGAAGTCGATCATCACTTTGGTCAGCGGCTCGAACCGCGACTTGAGCGTCTTGACCTGACTGACCACCGATTGTGCGGTCTTGGGGTCATCCCAGAAACTTGCCTGATTCATCTGCTCTTCAAGAGCCCGACGCTTGGCCATTTCGGCATCGTAGTTAAAGAGAGTCGCGGATGGTCAAGATCCGCGCCTCGAGATCGGCGATAATGGGGTGATGGGCATCGTAGTGCATGGTGGTCTCGGGTGGTCGTTGAACTGGAAAGTGTGCTCTGCGTGGAAATCACAACATCTTAATTGCAGAGTTTAGGCTCAACATCGCTGTGCAGCGTCCCAAACCGCCGCGTAACAGGTCGGATGTTCGTGAGCGTTGAATGCACCAAGCGATCGCCTCATGGTGTCCTCAGCAGCAACCCCAGCAGTCCCGAGGCGCCGAGCAACAGACCCACAATCGCGAACGCCTGATTCAACCCAAAGTTCTCAAACAACATCTGCGCCAAGTGAGGACCGACCGAGGCAAAGGCCCACGCCCCACCCATCATCAATGCCGAAGCCAAACTGGTACGGTGCGGCAGCAATCGCTGAGCAATACTGAGTGTTGTCGGGATGACACCCCCATAGCCCAGACCAGCGACCACACAGAGCACCACCACCGGCCACAGGCCAAGACCAAGCGCGGCCGCGTGCGGCGTGATTACCACCACGACCGCCCCGACCAGCGGCACCGCAACCAACATCGCCCGCTCAAAACGCCCTCTGAGCAAGATGAGGATTGCAAGCCCTCCGACACCCATCCCCACCTGACGCGCGGCCTGCAAAAGCCCGTTCAATCGAGATGCCTCCGAACGCAGTTCGGGTGTCAGGCGCGAGACCACTTCAACACCAGGCAGATACGCCGCCGGATCGCCAACGGCCATTAACTCCGACCATCGCACGATGAGCGTGATCAGACACATATCCACCGTGAAACGAAGGATGTTCCCGAAATATAGCAGCCAGATCGACCGCCAACGGGCGAACTGTTCAGTACGGGACAAGAGGGCATGATCAGACCTGGCCGTTGCGTGCCGGTGCGGCACAGAATGGATGGCCATCGCAAGCAGACCTGCACAGATCAGTCCTGGGATGATGTACCACGCCAGCGAGCGAAGGCCCGCGGCGGTATCGAGTACTGGCGTGCCGCCCTGCTCAGCCATTGAGAAATGCCGTACCCATTGCGGCGTAAACAGATTTCCTGCAACGCCACCGATCATTCCCGCCGCGTAAAACCACGCCAGCCCCGATAACCGACGGTTGCCAGAAAGCTGCCCAACCGCGGCGGCCGCGACAGGGTGAAACGCGCCAATACCCGCTGACCCGATGATCTGGATGATCAAGAGCGCGGGGAAGGTGGTGGCGAAGCCGACCGAGCCAATCGCCAACACTGCGGCCACAAATCCCAGCGTACCAAAGAACCGCGTATCGTGCCGATCCGAGAGCAGCGCGACGATGGGTTGGATCATGCCGCTTGAGATCGAACCGACCGCAACAAGCATTGTGCCTTGCCACGTGGTCAAATCAACTCGGCCTTCGATCACGCTCAGAAGGGGAATGATGATGAACGAGAAGAAGTCAACAACTGCGTGCGAAAGAATGGCCACCGTTAATCGGGAAGAGCCGCGAAGCCGGGATGAGATCAAGCTGAGCATGTTGACGTGAGGGGGGCTTGGGGCAGAGGATGGTGGTTGGAACTGTGGCATCGACCACAAGCACTGGTTGCGGGTGGCGTTAACGGTAGCCAATGGTTGCGGACTCCACGCTGCGCATTGCTCGCCAGCAACGCCGTTGAGCGGGTATGCTGCGTGTATGGCCGGAAAGAAGAAGATCAGAAGGTCACGGTTCCGCAAGCACTCAAGGCGAACACCGCCGGGCTCGGTGCCCGGAACGATTATCGACGACCCGAGCCTGCCCCCACCGCGCCTGCGCGTTCTGGCGTATGGGCCATTGGGGTATGAGGAGCACAACCTCGCAACGCTCGACGAGCTGGCGAAACTCCGCAGTCGCTTCCCGATCATCTGGCTGAATGTCGATGGCCTTGGCGATGCCGGGATCATCACCCGAATCGGCGAGATGTTCGATCTGCACAAGCTCGCGCTCGAAGATGTGGTCAATGTCCACCAGCGCGCCAAGGTTGAGCCCTACGGCGATCACCTGTTCATCGTGATCCGTGAGGCTGCGTTCCACGAGCATCTTGAGACCGACCAGATCAGCATGTTTCTGGGCAAGGACTTCGTCATCACCTTCCAGGAGAAGATCGGCGATTCGTTCGAGCCGGTCCGTGACCGCATACGCAAGAGCAAGGGTCGCATCTGTCACTCTCAGACCGACTACCTCGCGTACGCACTGCTCGACTCGGTGATCGATGCGTATTTCCCGGTGCTCGAGGCCTATGGCGAGCAGCTTGAGAACCTCGAAGATGAAACAATCGAGAACGCTTCACGCCAGACCGTCGCGCGGATCCACGAGATCAAGCGCGAGTTTCTCATCCTGCGCCGCGCCATCTGGCCCGCGCGCGAGGCGGTCTCGACGCTCCTCCGTGAAGACCTGCCCAACATCTCCAACGAATCCAAGATCTACCTCCGCGACTGCTACGACCACCTCGTGCAACTGATCGACATGATCGAGATCTACCGCGAGACCGGTGGCGACCTGATGGAAGTTTACCTCTCAAGTGTCAGCAATCGCCTCAACGAGGTGATGAAGGTGCTCACCATCATCTCAACGATCTTTATCCCTCTCAGCTTCATCGCGGGGGTTTACGGCATGAACTTCAACACCGCGCACCGCACCAATATGCCAGAGCTGAACTGGCCACACGGCTACATCTTCTCGCTGGCGATCATGAGCGCGACCGCCGGAGCCATGCTGATCTTCTTCTGGCGCAAGGGGTGGCTCGGCCGACTCTCCGAACGCATGAGCCACGAACGACAACGCCGCGATGATGCTCAAAAGAAGCCGGAATAACCGACGCTCGCCGCGACGAGCAACTCACTCTTTGCTCATGCTGCCGTGGTCGTGTGGCTCTGGCTGCTGCATCCCCGGCACTGACTGGCCACTGCCAGGTTGCACATCGATCGTGAAAGGAACCGTCAGCACACGCCCTTTGTGCTGAAACTGGCCCCACGCTCTGAAAATGCCGGGATTCGGGAAGACCACGTGAAATGAAACATCGGTCGGTGAACCGTTGCCCAACCCATCGGCCTGATCTTTGACGTGCGCCGCGTGAAGGTGTTGCGCGTGCCCCCCCTCATCGCCACCGCCAGCATTCGACGGATGTCCATCGACCGGGTGCCCATGAACAAACGATGACCGGTCCTTGCTGACAATAACCAGGTGCCCCTTCGCACCCAGGTACGGCTCGAGATCTTCAACGGGCTTGCCATCGCGACTCAAAGCGAAGCGAAGAATCGAATCCTCTCCTGCATAAAAGAGCTTCCCGTTGCATCTGAGCCTTGCCTCGTACCCATCAACCATATGAACCGACTCGGTATCATCGGTCAACGCCGCGGCACTGGTCGGAGTGCCTGAAACAACAATCCTCTTGCTCGGCACCTGCTGCCCATACCCCGTCGGTGTGAAGTCGGTGAACATCGTCACCCCGCCCGCGATCGGAAAGGTCATCGTGATCTCAAACTCGCGCGCAGAGTTCGCAACCTTCGACTCGACCGCCTTGGGGTGCTCGTGGGCAAACCATGAGAGATCGTCCGAGACCACCAACAGGTGCAGCACTCGATCATGCACCACTTCCAAGCTCTTGACCGGCAGGCCGATCTGATCGAGCAACTTCAGCCGAACGTTCGTCGGCTCGCCCGCACGCGGGGCCACCGGGTCGGTCGTCGCGGCCACGCCAAAGGGCAGGTCATCCGCTCGATTCAAAGCCATCCTGCAGATCGGGCAGATGCGGGCGCCCCCGTAGACCTTCTCGCCCTCGCATCGCATCTCACACGCCCAGAGCGCGGGCCACTTCGCATCAAGATCTTCGACCGCCTGCGCAAGCGCCCCCATCCTCGCACGCGCCTCATTCACGTTCCCCAAATCCGCCATCGCACGAACCGCCTCGGCCGCATCGACGATCGCCTTCCCTCCAGCCTCCTCAACATCTTTCGCCGCACGCACCGTGCCGAACGCAAGGTCGCTTACTTTCGCCAGTTCAACCTTCTTGAGCCCCATTTCCATCGCCGACCGATGCCGCCGAATAATGGAGACTGCACGCGCGCGCCCCTCCTGCCACGCAGCCTCCCTCGCCACTTCGCCGGTATTGCCCGAATGACCTGATCCACCCATTCCGCCCCGTGTCGGAAAGATGACCCGCGCACAGACCGCCCCGACCACAATCGCGCCCAGAAAGAAGGAAATTTTCCCAGCGGTATTCATGCAACAACCCCCGTGCTGTCATAAACCACCGATGTTCCCACCGCGATTTGGTGCCCGAACGGAAACATAGACCAAAGCCCACTCACGCCAGGGATCATCGTTGGTTCACCATAGGCCACCCCCGACCATCCTTCCTCACGCATTCGGATACCCTCATCGCGAACGATCTGCAACTCGTTCACCATGACAGCACCCGATCAACGCCAGGCGGGTATTCTTGTTTGACACTCCGACACTCCCGCCCCAGACCGACACTCCCGCTCCAGACCGAACACCCGTTGGTCTTCTCTAAAGGATACTTGATGCGATCAATCAACTTCCACGGCCACACGATGAAGGTCCGCAACCCGGTTCACATCGCGGTTCCCATCACGCTTGCCTGCGTGATGCTCACCTCATGCCAGCAAAGCACACGCACCGACGCGGCCAATCAGGCTATCCGGATCGATGATCCCCGCCTCACCGAGCTTCGCGCAGAGACACGGGCCATGATCGCGGGCGCGCGCGACCGCGTCTTCCCCTCGCTGGTCAATATCGATGTCGTCACCATGACCTATCAGGGTGGCAAAGAGAGCAAGAGCCTCTCCGGCGGATCAGGCACCATCATCTCACCCGACGGCTACGTCCTCACCAACGCCCACGTCACCGACGATGGGTGGAAGTTCTGGTGCGTGCTCGCCGACAAACAGCGCATCCCCGCCAAGCTCATCGGCGAAGACCCGTGGACCGACCTTGCCGTGCTCAAGATCGATCTCTCCGCGCTGACCGGCGGCAACCGCGACCTGCCCGCCGCCCGCTTCGGCGATTCCTCAACCCTCGCCACCGGCGACTACGTCATGGCCATGGGCTCACCCTTCGCCCTCTCGCGCACCGTCACGCTCGGCATCGTCAGCAATACCGAGCGCGTCTTCACCAACCCCTTTGGCGGCGAGCAAGAGGAAATGGGCCTCAACAGCGAGCAGCGCACCGGCACATTCACCAACTGGATCCAGCACGATGCGCTGATCAACCCCGGCAACAGCGGCGGCCCGCTCGTCAATCTCGTCGGTGAAGTGGTCGGGGTCAATACCCGCGGCGGCGCGGGCAACTCGTTCGCCACACCCAGCAACATGGCCCGCCAGGTTGCCGAGAAGCTCATCGCCGGTGGCGAGGTGCAGCGTAGCTGGATCGGTGCCAACTTCCGTCACACCCGCGACACCGGCATCGACTCGGGCGCGCTCATCGACTCAGTCGATTCCAACGGACCCGCCTTCAAGGCCGGGCTCAAGGCCGGCGATGTGCTCACCGCTATCAATGGTCAGCCGGTCAATGCACGTTTCGTTGAGGAAGTCCCTCCACTCCTCCGCCTCATCGGCGATCAGCCCCTCGGCTCACCCGTCTCGCTCACGGTTCTCCGCGCTGGCAGGCCGATGACCCTCGCCTTCACCACCGACAAACTCCAGCGTGATCGGGGCGAAGAGGCCGCGCTCCGCACATGGGGCCTCACCATCCAGCGCATCACCGATCAGGCCGCCAAGTGGCGCCGCCTCACCAGCACCCGCGGCGTGCTCGTCGGCAGCATGCGCAACGACGGCCCCGCCGCGCAGGCCGAGCCCAAGATCGGCTGGGGCGATGTCATCATCGCCATCGATGGTCAACCCACGCCCGACCTGCAGAGCGTCGTGGCCGCCTATGAACGCATCGACTCGCTCAAGGACAAGCCCGAGTACGTCATGGTCGAGTTCGAGCGACAGGGCAAAAATTTCCTCACGCTCATCAAGCCCAAGCCCGAGGATCGCCCCGACCCGCCACAAGAACTTCCCAAGGCCTGGATTGGCATCGCCACACAACCAGTCATCAAAAACCTCGCCGAAAAACTCTCCGCAGGCAACAAAGACCGCGACGAACGCGGCTTCCGCGTCATCCGCGTCTACTCAGGAACCAAGGCCGCCGATGCAGGCCTCAAGGTCGGCGACATCATCACCAAACTCAACGGCGACCGAATGGCTCCCAAAGGTCTGCAAGAGGCCGGGCTTCTTACCCGCGCGGTGAAGCAGCTCTCCATCGAAAGCGGCGCCAAACTCACCCTCATCCGCAACGGTCAGCCGATCGATCTCGAGATCCCGCTCGAGCGCACGCGTCAGACTTCCGAAGAAGCCCCGCGCGTACGCAACACCGACTTCGACCTCGTCGTGCGCGACATCACCTTCTTTGATCGCGAGGACATGCGCTGGGATGACTCGGTCAAGGGCGTGATTGTCGATGATGCCGAGATGGCCGGTTGGGCCGGGCTTGGCGGTGTCGCGCCCGGCGACCTCATCCAGCGCATCGGCGATTCGGAGATCACCGATCTCAAAACCTACAAAGCCGCGATGGAATCGATCAAGAAAGCCGAGCCCAAGCGCGTGGTTTTCGTCGTCTTCCGAGGTAGTCGCACCTACTTCCGTTTTGTCGAGCCTCAGTGGAAGCCCATCGTCAACGACAAGAAGGGTACGACCGAGTAACCGTTCGCCCCCACTCCACCCAACCCTCGCACCATTCACACCACACATCCTTTCTCAGGAGTTCCCATGCCCCGTTTCAAGTCCTCGCTCCTCACCGCCGCGCTCGCACTGGGCCTCGCCCACGCCGCCCTCGCTCACGCCGCCCTCGCCTCGACAACGCACACCGCGCCCTCACCCGCACCCCGCGCGCCCGATGAGACCGCCGCCATCTACAAGCGCATCGCCGATCAAGTCGGCCCCGCGCTCGTCACCGTCAAGTTCATCCTCAAGTTCGAGGGTGGCGGCCAGTTCGCCGACATGATGGGCGGCGATGATGGCCGCGAGACCGAAATGACCGGCCTCATGATCGAGCCGGGTGGGCTTGTCCTCTGCTCCAACTTTCGCATGGGCGGAATGGCCGCGATCATGGGCGGCGGCAACGCCAACCCCACCGATATCAAGATCCTCCCCGGCGATGAGACCGAGGGCCTCAAGGCCAAGGTTCTCGCACGTGATACCGATCTCGACCTCTGCTGGGTACAGATCGACGATGAAAAGGCCAAGGGCAAGACCTTCTCGCACGTTGATCTCAAGTCTTCAAGCACCGTTACGCTCGGCGAACGGCTGATAGCGGTTCAGCGCAAGGGCAAGTTCTTCGACCACGCGATGGTCGTTGCCGAAGGGCGCGTCGGCGGTCTGGCCCGCAAGCCCCGAGCACTGGTCATTCCCAGCGGCATCGCCGCCGAACTCGGCATGCCCATCTTCAATGCTGAAGGCAAAGTCATCGGCATCGGTGTTCTGCAGTTGCCCAGCCGCGAAGATATGGAAGGTGGCGATATGGGCGGCATGTTCGAGGGCTTCGGCGGCGGCGGTCCGGTCATTCTCCCCGCCGACGATGTCGCCAAAGCCACCGAACGCGGCAAGGCCATGCCCCAGAAAGAACCCGAAGCCAAAGCCGAGACCACACCCGAAGAGAAGAAGTAAATCCTCAGACAACGCGGGCGAGTTGTTGCGCTGCACTGTGTTCATGCTCGCCCCCACCCTCACACCCTTCCTCAATCATCATCCCCCATCACCCGCACCGTCGTCACCACCATGTAGTGGTCCGAATAGCGCCGCTTGAAGTCCGCCGGAGAAAGCCGCCGCTCGCGCAGGTATCCATCTGAAACTACCTCCATCTTCGCTCCCGCAAACTCATCCTGATCACCAACGGGCATGATCCTGTCCATCGTCCCGCCGCGCCAGTGCGTTGTCAGCTTCCCGCCATTTAGGTCCATCAGGCCCGCCTTCTCGAATGCGACGATCCCTTCCTCGTGCTGGCCGACACAGTTGCTGTCACCAAGCAGCACAATGTCCGCATCCTTGAACACCTTCTTGACCGCAGGCAACGCCCCGACCAAAGCCTCGGCCTCCTCACGCCGGTGGGCCGCAAAGTCCCCTTGATAATCCGCCTTCATGTGCATCACCACCAGCACAAAGTCCGTCCTTCCCGACGAAGCCTCACCAACCCGAAACTTCATCGCGTGTGGAGGCCGATTCCACAGCGCATTCCCTTGCTTGCTCCGACCCTTGGCGATCGGCAGCATCCAAGGCCGATCTTCCGCCGCGCTCCACTTCTGGTCGTTGGTGTCGAGCGCGGTCAGCACCCCCGTGTTCCACATCACGCCCGTCAACTGGTCTCCATCAGCTCGACCGGGAAAGAGCACGTAGTTCCACACCTGGTTCGTCTTCTTCTTCAGCGATGCGATCACACCCTCGACCTCGCTGCTCCGTATCGCCCCACCCTCGCCGCGCAGTTTCGCGATGATCTCTTCAATCGCAACCGCCGCGGCCTTCGAGTACACAATGCAGTCGGCCAAATCATCAGGGCTTTGCGCCACACCCTTGCCGAGCCCGCTCCGATCCTCGGGCTTCCCGAGCCACTCGATGTTCCACGCGCCTATCCGCACCGACTCCGCGCTCGTGCCAGTTGCCGCAACCTTCTCTTTGCTCTTGGGCAAAGCCGGAACCGACGGTGTGCCTTCAACCGCTTTCCTCTCGACCTCGCGCGGCACACTCGGCTGAGTCTCGCGGCTCTCCGGCCGCATGGCAAAGATGATGGCCGCCACCACCGACACGATCATCGCCGCCAGACTCCCGAGTTTTTTCGATCCGGGTCGGCCTTGTGCCTTCATCATGACGACTCTCCATCCTCAGCCGGTGATCACCGACCCGCCACACCAGCAGAGCATCAGCAACGACACGCCTTCAACGCCGTGCGCCCGCAACTTCCTCATCCTTGTTCACAAGTCGAATCCGAACACACAGAGCAGAGCATTCACATACCCGTGCCCGCCCGCGCCGTCCCCTCATCGCGAAGGAAGTACGCCACCCACGCCCGCTCATCCGCCTTGACCACGATCGGCACATACACCGTCGAGGTCTCCGAGAAGGTTCGCGAGTTGCCACCACCATTCCACCGATCATGGCTCCCGGTGCGATACTCAGTCACTGGCTCGTTCCTCACCACATCCGTCTTGCCCATATAGATGCTCGACCAGACCACCGAAGTCGCGCCGATCTTCTTCGCAAACGCCATCAGCTCGCCATCATCCGGACGCAGCCGATCGGTCGTGCGAAACTCAGACCGCCCGAGCACTTCCACGCTTCGCGGGTCCGAGGTCACCTGCAAGCCGCGCAGCAGTTTCGCCTTGCGCTCAAGCTTCTGCGCATCGGACCACTCATCCGGCGGCACATCGCTCTCGGCCCATTCCTTCTGAAGCACCGTGAGCGTCTGCTGCACACGCTCCCACGGCACCTCGCGCACACGCACCGCCCCGCGATACTCAGCCGCGGCGATCGGTGTTCCCGCCGCGACATACTCGCTCTGCCACGGCGAGGTCGAACACGAGCCCATCACCCCCCCGGCAAGACCGACCATCAGGCCAATCGCCACCAGTCCCACGCTGCGCCGCCGAGTGCATGTGTTCATGCCAACATCATACTCCCCGCTACCCTCCGGACTCCCGCCGATGGCTTATTGCCCTTCCCCTTTACTGATTGCCCAATGATTTCTCCCCACTGCCTCCTCATTACTGCCACTTGCCTCGTGCCTCCAGGGGGGACCCACCCCCCCCACCCGGACCCGACCGAGCGAGGGGAAGGAACGAAGGGCGGGCCCGACGCAGAGACCCACTGGCGGGGGGGGTGCGCCAGGGGCCAGGCCGGGCGAGACGG
>JBBSBC010000070.1:0-16012 GCA_038251595.1 Phycisphaerales bacterium
GTCGAGCCCGACGTGAAGATGATCTCCTTCTCGTTCGCGCCGATCAACGCCGCCACCTGCTCGCGTGCCGTATCGACCGCGTTCTCCGACTCCCACCCGAAGCTGTGATTCCGACTTCCCGGGTTGCCGAAGTGCTCGGTGAAGTACGGCAACATCGCCTCAACCACGCGGCTGTCCACAGGGGTTGTCGCGGCATGATCCATATAGATTGGCAGCTTGAGCGCCATGCGTCTGTTCCTTTTGAATGCGGTGCGATGCTTCTCGAATCGTGCCTAGTCGTACGGGATAAAAAGGCTGAGTTTTAGAATCATTCCATTCTAGCACCAAACTGCCCGGCGGTCTACTCCGCTCCTGCCACTCAACCCTCTTCAAATCATGAAGGTTTGTGTGGATCGCTCACGCCCGATCCCCGCTTGGACGATCGTTCCCTGATTGAAGCCCGACACGAAGTGAGACACCAAGTCAGACATGTTATCCGGCCAATCGAGGAGCCTAGCCACCATGACGACCACCACCCGCACACGCACCCTTCGACTAATCAGCATTTCGCTCTTGGCCGCGACCGCCGCGGCGGGCCTCATGGGGTGCGAAGGTGGGGGCGGCGGTCGCTCAAGTATGGACATCGCACAGCCGACCAAGGCGACGGAGCCTGCGATGGTCAATGATTCCGCGGGTGATGCCGAGTTCATCGACGGGATGATCTACTACAGCCAGCTCAATCAGCAGCTTGCCGATCTCGAACTGTCAGGCGGTCTCCGCCCGGCTGTTCAGGAACTCGCCGAAAAGATCAAGCGGCGTGAGTCGGTGGACATTGCCTTCCTTCAGGCCGAGCGCACGCGACTGGGCATCACACGCGCGCCCCGAGCACTCGAGAATGACCCTCACGCGGTTGATGATCGACGCCGGATGCAGGCCGCATCGCCCGAGGAGGCCGATGCGTTCTTTGTCGAGCACATGATCAAGCACCGGCTTGAGATCGCCAAGTTTGCCGAAGCGCACGCGGCAGGTCTTTCAAGCCCAAACCTCAGCTATTTCTGCCGCACGGTCTCGGAAGATGCCGGGCGCGAACTGCGTGAACTTCGGAGTGTGCAGTCGGCCGAGCGCACGATTCCCGCGAATGCGCGTGCCGGCGTTCGCGGCCTGTCCAACTCGCGCAGCCGCTGATCACGATTTGCGGTAGAGCATCTCAACCCGGTTGCCCTTGCCGACATACTCGACCCTGGCCATGTAGGCCCGCATGAGCAGCAGCCCACGCCCCGTGGGGATGGTCAGGTTCTCGTCAAGCGTCGGGTCGGGCACATCGCCGGGATCAAAGCCGGGTCCGCGGTCTTCAATGGCAAGCTCGGTTTCATGATCGGAGACCCGAAACTCAAGACTGACGGGCACATCGGGAGAGAGGCCCTTGTGCCCGTGGCGAAAGGCGTTGACGAGCGCCTCTTCGAGCGCGAGCCTGAGTGCGAACTTCGCGGCCTCGGGATAGTTGTGCTTATCAAGAGCCTCGATCAGCCTCTTCTCGGCGCGTTCGATCTCCTCGCGCCTATTGGCGATGAGTATGCGTGCCGCGTCGGAGTTGGTTTGCTGAGAGGTGCCCATCGAATGGCGCTGATCGCCACCCCCGTGATGTTCGTCGCCGCTTTCAGATCACAATCATTGAGATCGCATTCGACGCATCTGCATGTCCAGGCCTGTCGGCACAGTCCGACGGCAAAGTCCGACGATTCAACCTTTCACGCCGTTCAACCAAAGCTCGCGAGCGCGGCATCGGTGCTCTCGTGGATCTGGAAGAGCTTGTCGAGCTTGGTGATCTTGAAGACCTCGTAGATCTGCGGGTCAATGTTCGCCAACCGCAACTGACCCTTGCGGGTCTTGACCTTGTTGTTGATGGTGATCATCGCGCCGAGAGCCGCTGATGAGAGGTGATCGACGTTCGAGAAACTGATGAGCAGCTTCGGCCCGGGCGGCGGGGCCTTGTCCACAAGGTCGGCGATCTCCTCGCCGATCTGCTGGATATTTGATTCATCAAGGATGTTGCGATCGATGAACTCGATCTGGGTCACATCTTTGTGCTGCTTGACGCGCAGCCGCGAAGGTCCGGTGGTCGCCATCAACAAGCTCCTGAACGCTGTGCTGCCCGAGGATCTGAGCGGCACTATACGCCGCGCCACCGAGGATGAGGGGCTGATTTCGGGCTTGGCGATGGATAACACGCCAGCCAACTTCGCGGAAGCCTGATTTCAACAGGAAGGGCCAAAGCCGGGAGTGAAGCGCCGGGCCGGCGGAGAATCCGCTCACGCCCGGCTGTTTCGCAAACTCTGAAGCGACCTAATGCAAACCGGACTGATCCAAACCGATCCACCGCAAGTTACTGCCCGCCGATGCCCGAACGTGCGGCATCAATCAGGCCGGGGAACTTTTTCTCCTCCTGCTCGCTCTGGATCAGGATCGTCGGCTTGACGAGGATGAGCAGGGTCTGCTCTTCCTTGCTCTCAATGCGATTGGTGAAGAACCGGTTGATGATCGGGATCTTCGAAAGCACAGGCACGCCCGTTTCGATCTCGACCTCGGTCACCAGTCGCTGGCCACCCAGCAGCAGCGTGCCTTCATCAGGAACCGTCGAGGTTGTGCGGACACGCGTCACCGTAATGGTGGGCAACTGGATGAACGACTGCGTATCCGCAGAGTTCACCAACTGGCCGCCCGCGACCGCTGATACCGACTGCTGACCGAACCCATCGATGCGGGCCACACCCGTATCGATATTCATGGTCACATAGCGGCGGTCGGCGGAGATGACACCCTCGACCAGCATGGTCACACCTTCAGAGGCGACGCTGACCGTGGGGTCAAACCCGACGGCCGAGTTGCCGACGACGGGCTGAAGATCCGAGACGAAGGCCTGCTGCGTCACCACGAAGATGTTGGCCGTCTGGCCGTTGGTGAACGTGAGCCGTGGGGCGGTGAGCTGAACTGTCCGACGATCGGCCTGGGTTGCCTGGATGAGGAAATCCACCTGCACATCGTCAAGGAACTGCCCAGCGATTCCGAGTGCGGGCGAACCACGCAGCACCTGGGCCGTCACGCTGTCATCCTGCACGGCCGAGCGTGCCAGACCGCTGGTCAGGCCGAAGGAGTTCTGGAAGGCACCGATGGGCGACCAGTTGCTCGGCGCGACAGTGGCTTGATTAGTGCGCTGCCCTGCGGCAATTGCACCTGCCTGCCCGGCTGTGGTGCCAAAGCCGGTGAGCTGACGACGCAGACCGGGGTTGCCGCCGCTGGAGTCGGCACCAAAGTCAAAGAAATCGCTCGGGCGGAGCGAAGGGTCGTTGCCCGTGGCGTTGCTGACCTGGTTGCTCTCGGCGTTGAAGACGACATCGAGATCAAACCCGACCTGCTCGAACCAGCTCTGGTTCACAAGCAGGAACTTTGTCTCGACGTTGATCTGCATGTTGCGGATCTCGCGAAGCTTCGAGAGCAGACCCACGATCTCGCGATGATTCTTGGGTGTGTTGGTGATGATGAGCGACCCGTTCAGCTCCTGCATCGCGCCCGTCTCACCACCGTTGTCGCGCCAACCCTCGAAATCAACATTCGCCGTGATGATGTCCTGGATCTGGCGGATGCGCTCCTGCCGATCGGGAACATCGACGTTATTATCCTGATTATCCTGGAACGGACTCTGACCACCACCTCCACCCTGGCTCTGCTGAAGCACAGAGTTCAGATCGATCTGCGGCACTTCGGTGTGGTTGGGAATCTCAAAGAGCAGATCCTGAATGTTGTAGATGACCAGCGAGCGGTTCTTGTTCAACTGCTCCTGACTGGCGATCGTCAACACGCCGTTGTACACGGTCCAGCCGATCTTTGAGAACTGGTCGGGCACGGCCTTGACCATGACGCGATCAAGCAATGTCTGCGCCGGCATGGGCGAGAGCTTAAGCGTGATCGGCGTATCTTTCCGCACGTTCACCGCTTCAAGGCTGTCCCACTCGATATCCATATTCACCTGCGTCAACTGCTGGATGTAGGTGAACACGTCCTCGAGCTTGTTGCCGGTGAAGTCGGCAGGAATCTTCTTGGAGGCAAGCTCGCTGAGCACCCTGCGGTTCTCGGGTGCATCGGCAAAGGCCGACTGCTCACCACGCTGATAGGTCTTGCTCGGCCAATCGGTCGGAAAGTCCATGATTTCGAGCGAGGGAATGGTGCCTTCCTCGGAATCGAGCGAGATGATGGCGTGGTTGTGCTGCTTGATCCGCTGAATCTCGTTGTACTTCCGGTAGACGCGAATGTCCTTCAGCACATCCCGAAGAAGGAGCGCGGTTGGGTTGGTCGGGTCGAGGAAGAGCACGTTCTCGACAACCTGCAGAGCCTCGTCGTACTTCTGCTCCTGCTGAAGGGCGCGGATGCGGTCGATGCTCTCATTGACCTTGCGGTCGCGCTCGGTCATGCGACGACGCTCGGCATCTGAAGCATCCGAAAGGGCCTTCTTCTCCCGAGCGCTACGCTCGGACTGATCGATATCGCTGCGCTTCTTGCCGCTCTGCACACGGAGCTCGTCGAGTCGCTTGTTGTAAGAATCGAAGTCGGCCTGCGTGAACTTGTCGCGAGCCTTGTTGATGGCCAGCCGCGCGCTGGCCAGGTGCGTATCGCCGCCATCGGCATCGCCCGCGGCCAGCCGGGCCTGCGCCTGCGAGACCTCATTCTCAAACTCGGCGATGGCCTGCTGCTTCTGCAGGTCTGACCCGCGCGTCACATCCGTGAGCAATCCGCCCGCCGAGTTGCTGCCCATCTTGATACGGGCCTCGTCGAGTCGGCCCTTGGCCCGTGCGATCTCATCGGAACTAAGATACTGCGCAAAGTTACGAACGGCCACATCATATTTGTCGGCCGCCTCGCTGTACCGCGCGCCCTCGTACGCCTGATCGGCCTCGGCGATGATGCGCTGCCCCTCGGCACGCATCGCGGCCTTCAACAGATCATCCTGCGATGGCTCGGCCTGCATGGGTGCGGGCTGCATGGGTGCGGCCTGCATGGGCTCGGGCTGCATGGGTGCGGGCTGCGGGGCCGCGGGCTCGACTGGGGCTGCCGGAGCGGGAGCAGGGGCTGGTGCATCGTTCGTCGGTGGCGCCTGCTCAGGCGCGGGTGTATTGGCGGGCGGAACATCGACAGGCTGATTCGGACGGCGCACCTGCCCGGGCTGTTCATCGGCCATCAGGCCGCGGCTCGCGCCGCTGGCGGATGCGAAGTTCACGCCGCGTGATTGCTCAATCTCAACGATCTTGAGCTGATTGTTCTCGAGCGAGCGCGAAACTTCCGGATCAAGCACCACGCCCGAGCGGAGGACTGAAAGAATGCCCGATTTGGCCGCGCCGTAACGGCCGGCGGCGAAATCGGTGTTTGCCTGTTCAATCATCGCGGGAACAAGCGGGCTCAACTCGGCCCGGCGGCTGATCACCTCGTTCAGCACGGCCTCGGCACGCTTCTTCTCGGCATCACCCGAGAACGACTTGCCTGTCACGGCCTTGGCCCAACGCTCCGCGGCCAGCAGATCACCCTCCTGCACTCCAAGCTCGGCCCGTTGCAGGCTGACTTCGATGGGGTCGATCGCTCGCAGCTTGGCATCAACACTCTTGATCGTGCGGATGACTTGAGCGCGATCGCTGTCGGAGTGTTCGGCATTCATCGAACGCTCAAGCGTGGCCTTGGCCTCGACCAGCTTGCCAGCCAGAACGAGTGCTTCAGCCTGCTGCACGACCGGGATCGCCGGAGCGGCGTTCGCCTTCGTGCCCGCCGCATGACTTGCGCTGGCCACTTTGCTCGTGTCCTGGGCCAGCGTACTCGGGGTCAGCCCCAGCGCACCGATCCCTGTTGACGAACCTGCGAGCAGGAGGGCGGCAAGAGCCTTGTTCGATCGACGGTTTGGATGATTCAGCATGCGTTCCTCTTTGACACCTTTGCCGCCGGACGAGGCGGCGAGTCACTTTCGCAGACCACTAGACGGCAGTTCCCACCACGCTCGGCCAACCCTCACGTGCTGAGGGTTCAACACCACCACCCCACTCCCCGACGCCTACGCCCGTACCTTTGCAGACCTGCTCAGCAAAAAATCCTCATTGGCAACACAGAGACTTGAGTAAACCACCTCCCGTAAGGTCGCAGGACCCTGCATCCTGAAGGTCCGGATGCAGCAAGGGAGGCGAAGATACCCACCTCGAATCAAAAACGCAAACCGGCAATCTGAAGTTTTCCAAAACCCTCTCTACCCCGATTCGGGCAGACGCCCCAACTGCCAGGCTTCTTGCCTCGTATGACTGCCCCGCCTGCTCTCCCTCGTTCTTCAGGAGCGGCACGGGTCATCATCAGGTTTCCAAGGGCTGCCACGCCGCGTACCAGACCCTTCTCTGCTCCATATCCGGCTCTCCCCCGCCAAGCTGTTTCACATCTTCTGCAAAATGTTCGGGTGACAGCCGATCGGACGCGACAATTAATGGCACATCGGGAGACTCTTCATCCTTCTCCCACTCCTCAATGAGTGCCTGGGGCAGCATCTTGCGCAACTGCTTGACGGCCAACTCGTCGGCCTCGCGAAAGCAATCCGCAGTGAGAAAGATTTCCGCATAACGCCCCACAGTAGGCTTTTCCCCCACTTTAAGGGATTCACGAGAGGCCTCTGACTCGGACGCGGGAATTTCCCACTCGTGACGAACCAGGCACCGCCACCCCGTGATGCCCAAACTGATCCCATCATCATCAACGTTCGACTCCGGATCAACATTCAGTACGAGCCGCCACTCGTCGCGCAGCTCTTCCACAATTTCTTCAGCGTTGAGCAGATCTCGACGCTCGGTTGGCGTGTCAAGCACACCCCGGTGCTCATGCGTCGCGGCATCAGGCCCGACAAGTTCGGCGATTTCTTCGAGGTCAAACGCTTCGAGCACAGCCTCGACTTTCTCCCGCAGGGAGGTCTCGGCCCGCACCGTCACGATTTTGTGTTCATCGACAAAGACGTAGATGAACGGCTCCTCGCTCATCGCGCCGAAACCGACCAATCCATCTTCGTAGAAATACCCGCCAAACCGGCGCAGTCCGTCTAAAAACCGTTCGATACCGATCAGGTCGTACGAGACGTAGGGATCAACCTCGCGAAAGTCGTCCTGACCCAAAACATCGAGTATCGGGAAAATTCGCCCCGGCAGCAGGGCAAACAGCGAACGACAAAGAGCTTCAACCCTTGTCGCGGGCACAAGAATGTCGAAGACGTAGCGGTCTGGCCACTCTTCCCAGTCCCCCACTTCACCCGGAAGCCCTTCATCATCTTCGCCCGGATTCGACTCTAAGCCGGCAAGCCCCCCGAGCTCTTCCTCATCTTCACCGGCGAGTCCGCCGCGTCCCCCTCCGACTCCGCCGCCCCGGCCAGAGGCCGACCCCGGACCCGCATCGGCCTCACCATCCGCGGGCTCAAACGTGATCGTGTATCCCGGCTTGGGCTCGACCGGCTCAATGGGATAGACCCCCAGCGGGAAGGCAAAGCCCTCCATCTGCACACGCTCGATCGAGTTGTCAACGCGGCAACGGGCCATAGTCATTTGTGCAGAGGGCAAACTGCGATTGCGAAAAAAAGAAGTGCAGGAGTACGGATCTCGGGCATTTCAACCCGCTGCGCGGCCTCCACTGTAGCAATCACTTCCCGGCCTGTTAAGCCGTCCAGGGTTCTGCTTCAACTCGGCAGCCATCCCCGCACCACTACACTCGGGCATGAGCGATCAACTTCTGCTGGTTTCCGTGGGCAACACCCGCACACGCTTCGCACTGGTTCGAAACGGTCAGATCGAGCCCTCGCTCGTCGAGACCAACGCCGACCCGCTCGCGCTCGCCGCGGCGGTCAAACGATCATGCCTCGATGCTCGCGCCGAACCATCGCCCGATGAAGAAGATGCCTCCCCCCCCTCTCCCCCCCCTGTCCTGATCGCCACCGTCAATAAGCCGGTTTCGGATTTGCTTCGCACCGCGCTCAAAGCCGCGGGCCACAAGGTCTGGCACCTGGGAACGAGCAAGGCCGACCTTGGTGGCGGCGGGGCCGACGGTCTGCCCATCCCGATCATGCACACGCTCGAAGACATCACCACGGTCGGTCCCGACCGCCTGCTCGATGCGCTCGGCGCGTTCACACGGGTGAAGCAGGCGTGCGTGGTGATCGATGCCGGCACGGCAATCACGGTCGATTTCATCGATGGCGAGGGTACGTTTCACGGTGGTGCCATCGCACCCGGCGTGCAGATGATGCTCGACGCGATGCACGAACGAACCGCCGCGCTCCCCAGCGTCACCCTTACCCCCGATCTCTTTCCTCCGACCGATCTGGCCAAGCCACCCTTTGGGCGGGCAACCGCGCCCGCGATGGTACTTGGCGCACTGAGCGCGGCCCGGGGATTGGTCCGCCTGCTGATCGACCGCTACGCCGAGTATTACGAGGCCTACCCGCGCATCATCGCGACCGGGGGTGATGCGCCGATGCTCTTCGAGAACGATGAGCTTGTCGAGCACATCGTGCCCGACCTCACGCTTGTCGGAATGCTCGAAGCGTATCGAAGGCTTGAGCAACTCGAAGAGGCCGACGAACACAACACATCATCACAAGCCACCAATGAGGATGAGCACCAGGAATGATCGCGAGCTGCTCCATCGCCTCGGCACCGCTCGCGCTCGCCGCGGGTGGCAACGCGGCCATCGCCATCGTTGAAGTTCGCGGCGATGTTTCTCAGCTGCTCGCGAATATCGGCGTCGCCGATGTTGCTCCCCCACTCGTCCGTCTTCGCACGATACCGGATGTTGATCGGTTGGTCATTGCGCGTTCATCGCACGATGCCGCGTGGATCTTTCCCCACGCCGGACCGGTGGTGCTGCGCCGACTTTTGGCCGCGCTTCAGCGTGCCGGCGCGGAGCTTGTGCAGTCAACATCAGCATCTGTGAAGAACTTCACCCACGGACCCACCCGCGAGCACCTTGTGGCCGCGCTCGCTCGCGCGCCAAGCCCATTGGCGATCGACCTGCTGCTCGACCAGCAACGCCGCTGGGCAAACGCACCCGTCAAGCCCGTGTCGCCCGCGGTTTCTCACGCGCTGAAGCGGCTCATCGATCCGCCGCTGGTGGTTGCCCTCGGGCCGCCCAATATCGGCAAGTCCAGCCTGCTGAACGCGCTCGCGGGGCGCGTGGTGGCGATCGTGGCCGATGAACCGGGAACCACACGCGACCACGTCGGCGCGCTCATCGACTTTGCGGGGCTTGTCGTTCGATACGTCGATGCCCCGGGAATCGCCTGCGCACCTCTCCAAGCTCCTGATGAGCCCGATGCCGGGCCTGATGCCGCGATTCAGGCCGAGGCCCAGCAGATCGCCCTCACCGCCGCTGCGGGTGCGGACCTGCTGCTGATCTGCGGCGATCAAAGCACCGGCTACTCGGTCAGCGGCCCTGCGAGTCTCTCGGCCAGCGTGCCGCGCCTCCGTGTGGCGTTGCGAACAGACCTTGGCCTCCACGATGGCACACACGATGTGGCCGTGAGCGTCCGAGAACATGATGACACCCAGGGCGCATCGGGCGGGCTGGCCTTATTTGTGGCGCGGGTGAAAGAGACGCTGGTGCCACCCGCGGCGATGGCGGATACTGGAGCGTGGGCGTATTGGGTGTGAACACCTTGCCGACTACGCTGACTGAATGGGCACTCCAAGTCATCGAGGACTCGACATCGGTCACATACGCCCACTCGGTCAGGGTGACCTATAATCCCTTCCCGATCAAAGCCTCCTTACCCCCACCACCATCCAGTCCCGTCACCAATCGGAGAGCCGCATACCCGCGGCAACGCCACCATGGAAGAACGACAGACAAAGATCCGCGAGGGCGCTGGTCTTGAAGAATCCCGGCTGAACGTCGAGTTCATCGAGTGGATGAAGAAATACTCCACACCCTTCCTCCTCGTCATCATCGTGATCGGCGGCGGGTACTTCCTCTGGAACTATTACAAGCGCGTGCAGGAGCGCGGCACCGACGAGGCCTTCGCCCAGCTCGACGCGGCGAACAACTCCCGCAATCCGACCTCGCTCGTGCGCGTGGCCGATGAGCAGAGCGTGCTTGCCGTTCCCCATTCGGCACGGCTTGCCGCCGCCGATCTTCACCTCAACGCCGCGCGAAACGGCGTGCCCATCGGCGTCACGCTCGACACGGCCAAGCCCGGTGTTCTCCCCGAAAACACCGTGGCGCTCACCGCCGAGCAAAAGCTTGAAGAGCTGACCAGGGCCGAGGCTCTCTACAAGCAGGTCGCCGACGCGGTCGCCAACGATCTTAACCGTTTCATCCACGCCATCTCCGCGCTCAACGGGCTTGCGGCCTGTGCCGAGATGCGCAACCAGCCCGAGACGGCACGCGGCTTCTACCAGCAGGTCATCACGATCGCGACCGCCGTCAAGTTCGATGAGAGCGCGGCTTTGGCTCAGAAGATGATCGACTCGCTCGATTCGATCAAGAACCCCCCGAAGCTCTACGCCGAAGCACTCCTCCCCAAAGATGCCGCGGCCATTCAGCCCTTCACCAGCCCACTCTCCAACATCCAGATGGGCACCAAAGATGGCACCATGTTCCGCATGGGTGCCGATGGCAAGATCATCGCCCCCGATGCTCCAGCCCCCGATGCTCCAGCCCCCGATGCTCCAGCGCCCGGTGACACGCCCGGCACGCCCATCGAAGTGACGCCCGTTCCGGCCCCGGTTCCCGAAGGTGTGGCCCCCGCTCCGGCCCCCGCTCCGGCCCCGGCCCCGGCAGCACCCGTTGCACCGGCACCTGTCCCCGAGCCCACCAAGCCGCAGTGAGGTTCCGTGAGCGCGGGCAACGACCATTCGCGTTCGCGTGGTGAAGATAATCTTCAGCCCTCGCTGCCCGCGCATCTTCCGCCCTCGCGCAGCGGGGCAGATACCTCAAAGAGTTCAAAGCTCATTCTGCACGGCGGAAAGGTGGATCCTGAGGCTATCCGACGGTGCGCCTTGGCGGCTGTGGCAACTCATCCGCCCCAGGCTGAGTCCGACCCGGAACTCGAAGATGACGCATCATCGCCGCTGATCCCGCCCGACCCGGATCAGGCCCCACCGACAACCGGTGCGGATGATGATGCACCGAACCGCGTCGTCTTTGTGCTTCAGCGCAACCTGCAGAAGCGGCTCGACAAATACCTGACCGACCGCATCCCTTTCATGAGCCGCACACAGTTGCAAAGACTCATTGATGAGGGCGGTGTGACGATCAACGGCCGCAAACCGCGCGCGAGCACCAAGGTTGCCGCCAATGACCGCGTCGAAGTCTTCATCCCGCCCCCGCCGCCCAGCGAGGTGCAGCCTGAAGACATCCCGATCGAGGTGCTCTATGAAGACGAGCACATCATCGTGCTCAACAAGCACCCGAACATCATCGTTCACCCGGCCCGCTCGCACAACAAAGGCACGCTCATCAACGCGCTCGCGTTTCACTTCGCCAAGCGCAGCGCGGCGGGCGAAGCCGGTGGATCGCTCTCCGCGGTTGGCAAAGAGTTCGCCCGACCGGGGGTCGTACACCGACTCGACCGCAACACCTCGGGCCTGATCGTGTTTGCCAAAGATGACACATCTCACTGGCGGCTGGCCCGGCAGTTTGAGTTGCGCACCGTTGACAAGCGTTACCTCGCGCTCGTGCATGGGCTGGTTGAGCCGCCGATCGACGTGATCGATAAGCCGATCGGCCCGCACCCATCCAAGGAAAAAGGCTATCGTGAGAAGTACGTCGTGCGTCACGATCACCTCGGCAAGCAGTCGGTAACGATCTGTCGCGTGCGCGGCCACTTTGATGGTCATGCACCTAGCCCCGGCTCCGAAGCGCGGCCCGCCACTCCCCCCCGCTATTCGCTCATCGAGCTTGAACTCAAAACGGGCCGCACGCATCAGATCCGCGTCCACCTCACGCACGGCGGCTATCCGATCGTGGGTGATGACATGTACGGCGGGCGTGCCCTGCTCGCCTCTGGGCTCGATGCCGCTCTACCGGCTGGTTCTGATGAGCTGCCGATCGTCGTCCGACAGGCTCTGCACGCCGCGACTCTTGCGTTCAGACACCCCGCCACCGAGCGACCAATGTCCTTCACCGCGCCCTTTCCACCGGATATGGCCGCCGCACTGGCCGCGCTTCGGGCGATGGACCGTGCGGCTCATCCGCTCACCCCGCCCGGTGCGACGGTGGATCTTGGTACGATCTGGCCAGAGCCCGCCCCATCGCCTGACTAACCTCTCGCCAGGCACACGCACCGCAATCGGAGACTTCGACCATGGCCCGCGATTTCAACCGCAACACACCTTCGCTCTCTCGCTCAATGGTTCGGCACATCCTCCCCGGTCTCGCGGCCGCGATGCTGCTTGCCGGTTGCGAGGGCGGCGCTGGCAGCGGAATGGCCAATCCATCGTCGGTTGGCGGACGCTACATCCTCGCGCTCGGCGATGCGGATCTGCCGACCGAGCCCGGCAGTTCGACCATGCTGCCCACCAAGCCCGGTCTGAAAGATTCGCTCACGGTGATCTCGTTGCCGATCCGCGAGCCTTCCACACCCTTTGCGCAGGCCGATGTCTCAAGCTCCGCGCTCGGCTCACCGGGCCAGATCGCCGTATCACCCGATGGACGCTTTGCCTATGTGGTCGAGACACGTGGTCCGGCCCTTGATGTGGGCGCGCGAAGCGTGGCCTCGTTGACGATGGGCGACTCATTGACCTCGATCGACCTGACCAACCTCTCGGCCCCCAAGGTCTTGAGCAAGACCTACGTCGGGCCTGACCCGCGCGCGGTCGCCGTACACCCTTCAGGAAACTACGTCGCGGTTGTCACGACCAACGCCCGCAACCAACTCATTGTCGCGCCGCTTGGTGCGAACGGCGGCGTGCCGGGTGAATCGATCGCCTGGCCGCTCAATGGGCTTGATGATGATGAGGCCGCGCCGACCGCCGTTGCGTGGCATCCGAGCGGCCGGGCGATTGCCGTCTCACTGGGCAACCGCGCCGAAGTGATCTTCTACCGCTTCAAGGTCACGGGCGAATCGCTCGAACTCGCACCATGGGGTGGACCGGTGAAGGTTGGCAAGCAGCCAATCTTCGGCCAGTTCAGCAAAGATGGCAAGCACTTTGTCAGTCTCGATGCCGGCTCATCGCGCACGCAGTCTGATGGTCAGCCCCTTGGCCCGGGCCGCATCAGCGTCATCCGACTCGATGACAACCTTGACTCAGAAATCGCCGCGGGCGCGCACACCGTCATCGCCTCGGCCGATACCGCCCTCGCGCCCACGGGCATGGCCATCAGCCCCGATGGCACTCTCATCGCCTGCGCGAACGGCTTGGTCTCGGTCGGGTCGGAATCACGCCGCGGCGGCAGCATCGTGCTCTACTCGCTCGCTCGTGATGGTCGGCTCACGACGCACGGCGAATCGCTGCTCGGTGCCGTGCCCGCAGGTGTAACCTTTGATACAACCGGTCGCTTCCTCTGCGTCTCGCAATACGCATCGCTCGACCCCGAGGCCTATGACGGCGAGGTCTCGTTCTGGCGCCTGGTTCGCAAAGATGGCGCGCCCAGCCTCGAACAGCAGGACTTTTTCCTCGGCATCGGCGGCGGGCCGCACAGCGCGATCATCATCCGCTGAGCCGTCACGAACTACTTGTCATCAGACTCACGCAGGTTCTTGAGCAGGCTCTCGAAGCTGTCATCGTCGGCGGGCTTGGCCGTGATCGGAGGTGCGGGTTTGGGTGCTTGCGAACTTCCCCCACCAGCCCCTCCGCCAGAACCAGCCTGACCCGACCAGGTCGGCACACCGTCCATCATCGATGCCGCTCCGCCACCGACCGCCACCGCGCCCGTCTTGAACGCCGTGGCGGGGTCGATGTTCTTCGGATGCCCATCGATCCGTACGACAAAGACCACCGGCCCGATCGAGACAAGGTCGCCGGGCAGAAGCTCGCGCTCCTTCACGCGTTCGCGATTGACATACGTGCCGTTGCTCGACTTCAGATCGCGGATCACCAGTTCCTCATCATCGTTCTCGTCCAACTCGCAGTGCTGGCGCGAAACGCTGTCAACCGGGATGCGCAGCTTGCACTCCACCGATCGACCAACGATCAGCGGGAGCTTTGCTACCGCCAGTTCGCGGTTGGTTCCGTCGGATGTCACCATGACCAGCGAGATCTTCAAGCGAACCTACCCTTCCGCACGTCGCGGCCAAACTCGGCCCGACGCGCTCGACCAACCTCACACGCCCCCGACACTTCTGACCATCCCATGCTTCTGCCTTATCGACCAACAACCACCCGATGCCGCAACCCCCTACTACCCAACATATCCCACTCGGGCTTGCCAAGCAACATGGCGGGCCAGTTGGGGCCGACGGTTTGCCCCTGCGGGCGTCGCAGGGTCTGGGTGAACCAGCCTCGCACCCGCCTATTCGCAGCCTTTACATTCACACGCCATTCTGTGTCCACAAGTGCCATTACTGCGACTTTTACTCGTTTGTGGATAACCGCGACCAGCAGGCCGCGTTTGTTGATCGGCTGATCGGCGAGCTGCGGGCTCTGGCGCCGCACGCCCGAGGGCAACCCCTCCGCACGATCTTTGTGGGTGGCGGCACTCCGAGCCTGCTCCGACTTGAGTTGTGGGAGCGCGTGCTTGCGGAGGTCAACGGCCTGTTTGATCTGTCCGACATCCGCCGCGCGCGCGCGGGCGATGAGCCCGAGTTCACCGTCGAGTGCAACCCCGAGTCGGCATCACCTGAGTTGATGGGCCTGCTGCGTGCGGGCGGGGTCAACCGCGTCAGCATCGGGGCTCAGTCGTTCAACCCACGCCACCTCAAGACCCTTGAGCGTTGGCATCAGCCCGAGAATGTGGCGAAGGCCATCAACGCCGCGCGGGCGGCGGGAATCTCGCGGCAGTCGGTCGATCTGATCTTTGCCATTCCCGGCCAGACGGTAGCTGAATGGGGCGACGACCTGTCACAAGCTGTAGCCCTCGGGACCACGCACCTCTCGTGCTACAACCTGACGTACGAGCCGAACACGGCGATGACCCATCGTCTCTCACGTGGCGAGTTTGAACCTGTTGATGATGAGACCGAGACCTCCATGTTCGAGCTGACCGTGCAACGGCTGCGCGGGGCCGGGCTCGAGCGATACGAGGTCAGCAACTTCGCACGCCCCGGCCATGAGTCACGACACAACATCGCCTACTGGCTTCAGGAACAATGGCTCGCGGCGGGTCCGAGCGCCTCGGGCCACGCGCTTGCCGGGCCAACGATGCGGTCGGGCAGCCATCGATGGAAGAACGTTCCAAGGCTTGGTGATTATCTCGCGAGCGGCGATGGATTCTCACCGATCACCGACCACGAAGGGCCGGATCCGGCGCGGCTGCTGCGCGAAAGAATCATGATGGGTTTGCGGCTGGCGAGCGGGCTTGATGCCGCGGAACTGCTTGCCGATTGCCACGCGGTTTCGAGTGGTTCGGCGGCCCGACTCTGTACACACGTGGCGCGAGTGCACGAGCGTGGGCACATGACGATCATCGGCAACCATGCGCGCTGGGTGCTCACCGATTCGGGGTTCATGATCGCCGATGCGATCGCGTCGGACCTCATGCGGTGCATCGCCTCAACAAAAGGCTGAACTCAGGCCCAACTTATTCTGTACCGTTATCCGCCGCATCGGGCAGAGCCTTGTCGTCGAGTGGTTCAGTGGCCAACAACGCCGCGGCCTTGTTGTCGGCGGCCCGCGCCGCATCGGTTCGCAAACGCACATTCCGCAGCACGCGCCGAAGGTCTTTGGGCCAGTCGGTATGGATATCCATCGTGATGCCCGTGCGCGGATGCACAAAGACCAGGCGGTGCGAATGCAGCGCAAGCCGCGGCGAAGCCCCCTGCACGCGGCGCGGGCCATAAAACAGGTCGCCGAGGATCGGACAACCGATCGCCTCAAGATGA
>JBBSBC010000071.1:0-15599 GCA_038251595.1 Phycisphaerales bacterium
ATCGGCATTGTCCTTGAGTTCTGGCTTGGCGGCGAAGATCGAGCCCAGAGCGGCAAGGCCAGCCCCGCGGTTGCCGAGCCTGAGATGGGTTTGTGCCAAGCGGTTCTGGACCCGCAGGTCCGAGGGCGCAAGCGATTGAGCTTCCTTGTACCTGGCCAACGCGCGGTCGAACAGACCTTCTGTGAACAACGCGTCGCCGCGCGCCAGCAGATCATCTGGCGAGGTCGCTGCGGGCTGCTGAGCGGCCGGAGTGGGGGTGGGTTGTTGGCCCGCCATGGCGGAGCTTGGGTCGCTGGACGACCACGACCATGCGACAACACCACCAGCAACGACCACGCTGACAGTAACAAGACCGCTCAGGAGTCGATATTTCATAACTGCGGCATCCCGAGTGATTGGCCTGGACTTTCCCCCCGCTGATGTGCCAGATTCTATCTGAGTCCGAGCTCCCCCGTGACCATAGGTGGCGAACGGCGGGTGGCACGGCCACGCCGCAGTGGGCGTGCCCATGCCGGGGTGCGTGATTCATCTGCGATGGTCCTGAACCGTTTGTTCGGACAAACCGTTAATCGTTGGGGACACATTGGCCGCCGACTGATGCGACTCAACCGACGTGCAACCTCATGCCCACGTCCAAGGCGGCGTGGGCATGGCGGCTCGTGCTGTTTGAAGGCTCGTCGGTGCCGCCTTCCCCATACCCTGCTTGCCTCTTCCATGACCGCCGATCTTCCAACCCCCACCGACCAGCGCATGATGCACCGCGCCCTCGCCCTCGCCGCCACCGCGGCCAGCAGCGGCGAAGTTCCGGTGGGCGCGGTGGTCTATGAGACCGCGAGCGAACGCATCCTTGCCGAGGCCCACAACCTTCGCCACACTCACAACGACCCTACCGCCCACGCCGAGCTGCTCGCCATTCGCGCCGCCGCGGCCGCGCTCGACGATTGGCGGCTCAACACCTGCACACTTGTCGTCACGCTCGAACCATGCCCGATGTGCGCCGGGCTGATCGTCAACGCGCGCCTGGGCCGCGTCGTGTATGGGTGCGCCGACCCCAAGGCCGGCGCGTGCGGTTCGCTCTTCAACCTCACCACCGACCCGCGCCTCAACCACCGCGTCACACCGATCGCGGGTCTGATGGCCGCGGAGTGCGCCCAGTTGCTCAAAGAGTTCTTCCGAACACGGCGCGCCCGATGATCGGTCGGTGAAAGGGAAGAGGGGTAGATCCGCTAAACTGGATCATGCCCGAGCTTCCCGAAGTCGAGTCCATCCGCCGCTCGCTCGAGCCGTTCATCATCGGCCAGACCGTCCTCTCGGTGTTGCTCCGCCGGCGCGACATCGTCTCATCGCCCCACACCGCGCGCAAGGCTGACCTTCTCGCCGGCGCAACCATCACGCGCATCGACCGTCGCGGCAAGCGGCTCGCCATCATCGCCACTTCGCCCTCGACCGGTCACCCAATCGCCCTCGGTGTGCAGCTCGGCATGAGCGGCCAACTGCTCAGGTTTGCTCCGCGCGAACGCACGACCGACTCGACACACGTCCATGCCCTCTGGCGGATGAGCGATCAGTCGCGCCTCCTCTTCCGAGATCCGCGCCGCTTCGGCGGCCTGCGCGTCTTTACCACCCTCGACCTGCTCACCGACAACTGGGGGTCACTCGGCCCCGATGCCCTGACCATGACCGACCAGGACTTCAACACCGCGCTCGGCCACTCTTCCCGCGCCATCAAGGCCGCGCTCCTCGACCAATCCGTCATCGCGGGTGTCGGCAACATCTACGCCGACGAATCGCTCTTCCGCGCGAAGCTCGCACCACAACGCCCCGTAGCAGCCCTCAGCCCTCAGGAGCGGGCCACGCTCGCCTCCGCCATAGTCGCAGTCCTCCAAGAGGCCGTGCTCGCAGGTGGCTCAACCCTGCGTGACTACGCGAACGCGAACGGCGAATCCGGACGTTTTCAGTTTGCCCACAACGTCTACGGCCGCGGCGGAGATCCATGCCCCACCTGCCAGCGCGCCCTCAGATCAGCACAGCTTGCCCAACGTACCACCGTTTGGTGCGAACATTGCCAGGAGTAATCACACGTTGTTCACACCAGCGATCACCGCTCGACGCCGAGTTCGTGCGCTCAAGCTCGCGTTCGTCGATTGTGTGTTTGAAAGACTTAATAGTTAGAGAATTCAATAGCAGTAGAATTAAGGCCTGACAACTTGTGGAAAGATCCGCGAGGCCTATCCGCAGCACGATAAAACAAGCCCATTCCGCGTAATCGGTCATGTGCAAGCCCTGTCGGTTGTCTGTCGGCTCGCGGCCGCGAATGACCACTGCAACCGACTTCCGAAGTGAGTCGTCACCAACCAACAGGTTTCAGGCAACTGCCAACGTCTGCGGGCATCGAGTTATCCACAGTCTGTCCACTTGGATGCCGACAGCAAGATCGCCCTAATTGGGGGATGAGGCCGAGACCGCCTCGCGGAGCTGGGTTTCGAGTTCGACCATGACCTTGGCGAACTCGGCATCAACGTCTGATCGATCCATGATGGTCTTCACGGCGTGCATGACGGTGGTGTGGTCGCGCCCGCCGAAGTATCCGCCAATCTCTTCAAGGCTGAAGCGTGTGTGGCGGCGGGCGAGGAACATGCAGACCTGGCGGGGGAGAGCGATGGAGCGCTGGCGGCGCTTGCTCTGAAGGTCGGTCATCTTGACACCAAAGTACTCGGTGACCGCGTTGATGATCGACTGGATCTGAACCTGTCGATCAGGGCGAACGGGCTTTTCGCCGAGCGCGGCCGCAGCGAGCGACAGATCGATCGGGCGTTTCTCCATGGCGGCGAAGGCCTGGATCTTGACGACCGCGCCCTCGAGCTCGCGGATGTTGGTATCGATGCAAGAGGCGACGTGCGCGGCGACATCGGCGGGGACTTTCATGCCGCGGAGCGTGGCCTTGTTCTTCACGATCTCGATGCGGGTCTCGTAATCGGGGGGCGAGACCTCGGTGACAAGGCCCCACTTGAACCGACTGACGAGACGATCTTCAAGAGCAGGGATGGCCTCGGGCTTGGCATCTGATGAGAGGATGATCTGCTTGTGGGCCTGATAGAGGCTGTTGAAGGTGTGAAAGAACTCTTCCTGGGTGCGGTCGCGCTTCGCGAGAAAGTGAATGTCGTCGATCACGAGCACATCGACATCGCGGAATCGGTGGCGAAAGGCGGCCATTTCGCCTTCTTTGACCGCCTCGAAGAACTGCGTCATGAAGCCTTCGCACGAAGTGTAGAGGATGCGCGTCTGGGGGTTGTCGGCCTGAACCTTGAGGCAGATGGCCTGCAGGAGGTGGGTTTTGCCGAGACCGACATTGCCGTGAACGAAGTACGGGTTGTACGCGCGCCCGGGATTGTTTGCGACACCAATGGCCGCGGCGTGTGCAAGCTGGTTGTTTGGCCCGCGGACAAAGTTGTCGAACGCGTAGTCGGGATTGATGGCAAGCTGGTCGAACTGCGCGGGCTGGGCAGAGGAGAGCGGCCAGGTGTGGCGGCTATTGGTGCCATTGGCCTCGTGCGCGGCACGGTTGGGCGTGCGGCGAGAGTGCGGCTCGACAATGACGTTGGCCATTGGGGCGGGCTGCGTGGGGGAAGCGGTGGTGCGTGGTTCCTCGGGCGCGGGCTCGACTTCATCATCAGGCCCGAAGAACTGAACAGTGAGCAGGCGTTGCGAGGCGGAGCGGGCCGCATCGTTGAAGGGAACGCTGCACTGGCGAGCAAGGTAATCGCGGTGAACGTTGGAGTGCGCGCGGAGGCGCAGCACACCTGTGGCGATACCCAGAGGTTCGATCTCCTCAAACCACTGGCGGCAGAGGCCACCGTGGTGTGACTTGAGGTGGTCCAACATGCCCGACCAGATCTGGCGGTCAGTTGCCGACATGGTTCTTTGCTTCTCCCCGACTCATTCCTGCGTGATCGTTGAAACCGTATGGGCCCGGACGAGGCATGGTAGATCATCGCACGACCGGGCACGTTGAGCAAGCACAAAGATCGAGCCTGCCCACAAAGGGACAACGCTAATCAATTCTCTGGCGTTGTCAACCTCGCGAGAAACAAAACAGAGGGCTTGCGGCCAAGTCGCAAAGTTGATGTGGGCTTGATGCGCGCGCCGAGCCACTACCTGTAGCCCACGAAGGTTGGTCCATACAAGTCAACCGCGCTGACGGGTCAGCGGGTTGAAGGGTCAGCCGTTTCGTTTATCGCGCCCATCGCGGCGCGGTGCGCTGGATGGCGGCTTCTCGCCCATATCGGCGCATTGGCGTTCGTACCGTTCCTTGTTGATGCGGTGATCCATCAGGAACTGGACCTTCTGCATGAGGTTTGGACCGGCGAGCTCGGTGAGGCGCTTGCGCGCGTAGCCGAGATTGGTCCGGCGCGAAAGGTGCGTGAGCACGAGCGTCTGACATTCAAGCACGCGGAGCCACTCGGAGATGGCCTCGGCGTACATGTGCATGCCGATGCGGGCGCGCTCTTTGTGCTCGGGTTCGGTGAAAGTACATTCGCAGATGACGATCTGCGCCTTGCGGACATCTTCGCGCACAAGCTGAGGGCCGGGGGCGGTGTCGCCGAGATAGGCAATGAGCGGCACCTGAAGCTGGCGGGTGATCTCGACGCCGCGATCGCGGAGTTCCTTGAGCTTCTCCTGGGGAAGGCCGTTGTACTCTTCCTTGAGCTTGCTGCGTTTTTCAACGATCACGTAGCCAAAGGAAGGAACGGTGTGCTCGACCTCGAAGGCGCGGAGCATGATGTTGTTCTTAATCTGAAACTCTTCATCGGGCTTGAGCGCGATGAGTTTGTAGGGCGTGTTCTGCCGCTCAAGATCGACGTAGCCGGCCATCATTCGTTCAATGTTCGGGGCAATGCGCGCATCGCAGATGATCGTGCCCTCGCCCATGCCCTGAAAGTGACGCTGCGAGCAGTAGTACGCCAAGCCGCCGATATGGTCCATATGACCATGGCTGATGGCAACAAACTTGCTGGCAAGGGCCATGCGCGGACACTGGCCCATGTCAAAGCAGATGTCGAGTTCGGGGATCTGTACGCAGGTGGTTTCGCCGGCAATGCTCGTTCCTTGAACGCGGAACGGCTGCAGAAGCAGGAAACCCATGCTGCCCTCTCGGGGCGGCGGCTTGGCAATCATCGACTCAATCCTTCCGGGGGGCCGGGTTTGTAGCCCGGGCGAAGGCCATGGTGGCTAGGACGCAAGCGCATGGTATTCAGGTGGGCAGGGTGCGTCTTGCGCAGATTGCCACTTTCACCACCAGATCCGGTATCGCAGGGTGAACAGAGATCGAATACCAAGCCATCTGGCCGGAGAACGTCATGGGCAATCGCGCGCGGTGGCGAGCGGTCCTGCCAATCAGGGCGCGGGCAAGCTGGCTCCCGCGACCGAACGGGTCGGGTGAACTGAGCGAAAGATGGAGGAGAGCGGCTGAGTTGCGGAGAGGTGACTCGAGAGAGTTGAACGCGGGATGCTTCGCGGCGACATTTTGATTTCGCACTTAGGGTCTTGTCCCTTGCCACTCGTCCACTTTGCCACTCAGCCACTTTCGTACTTTGGCCCTGCTGAAGATCATGCGATTGCCCTGCACGCACGCCGCGGTGAAGGTGGCTACGGTCGGTGGTGATCGAACAGGATGCCAAGCCGGAATCGACGAACGAGGCCCGCGCGAATGCGGGTGAGGTTTCGCTCGGATCAATCTGGAAGACGTTGGGACCGGCCGGTCCGCTTGCGGTGATCGCGGCGACATTGCCCGGGATTAGCGGCCTGGTTCTCGCCGGATACATGACGACCGTAAGCACTTTTCTGCGCGAGCAGGGCGAGAACGGCATGTACATCTACATGGCGGCGTTTGCCTTGACCTCGGGGCTGGCACTCCTGCCGACGGTGGTGCAGGCGGTGCTTGGTGGGTTTGCGTTCGGCGTTTTGCGGGGCATTCCCGCCGCGCTCGGGGGGTTTGTGGTGGGATCGATCATTGGGTATGAAGTGGCGCGACGCGTCTCGGGAGATCGGGTGGTGCAGGCGATCAACAAGCACCCGAAGATGAAAGCGGTGCGCGATGCATTTGTGGATGAGCGTGTCGGGCGTGGGTTTCTCAAAACGCTCGGGATCGTGATTCTATTGCGATTGCCGCCCAACTCACCGTTCGCGGTGACCAACCTGCTTTTGGCATCGGTGCGCGTGCCGCGGTTGCCGTATTTGTTGGGCACGGCGATTGGCATGGCCCCCCGAACGGCCGCGGCGGTGATCATCGGTGCGGGGATCGCGGAAGCGATGGAAAAGGCCGGGAGCAACAACCCGGACTTTGCAGCGCGCCCGGCGTGGTATCTGCCCGTGGGCATCGCGGTTACGGTGCTGGTTTTGGCGGTCCTTGGCTTGCTGGCCAACCGGGCGATGGCTCGGGTGGCGGGGAGTGGTCCTGAGCGCGTCCAATAAGATCAGGGGCGTGGCGCAATGGGGTGATCGTGGAAATGCGCGTGGAACCCGGGCCGCGGCGGCCGATATGAGAACAATGATGAGTGGCGGGTTGTGGGTGAACCATGCGTGGCATTGGCGAGCCGCCCGTACCACGAGTGGATAGGAAAAACGGAATGAGACCAATGACTATGCGAAATCGAGCGTCGTTGTGGGCGATGGTGGTGGTGGGGTTGCAGGGTGTGGCCATCGGACAGGTGATGAATCCCGCGCCGGGAACGGGCGTGAAACTAAACTCGGTGCGCCCCGCTCAGCCGCCGCGTCCGGCCGAGGAGGTCGTGAAGGGACCGGCAAAGCTCATTCCGCGCGCGGCCATTTTCGGCAACCCGGAGAAGGCCGGCGCACAGATCTCGCCGGATGGAACAAAGATCTCGTTCCTGGCACCCGTAGGTGGGCAGGAGGGAACGGGCGGGGTGATGAACATCTGGGTGGGGCCGGTGTCGGATCTTTCCAAGGCCGCACCCGTGACCAAGGAGACGAAGCGCGGTGTGCGCCGATACTTCTGGGCGCACACCAGCGGGCACCTGGTGTATCTACAGGACAACAACGGCGATGAAAACTGGCACGCCTTCAGCGTGGACCTTTCAGGTAACACGATCACTGATTTGACACCCTATGAGAAGGTCTCGGCGCAGATTAAAGGGGTTAGCCCGCGCTTTGCCGACGAGGTGGTGATCGGGATGAACGACCGAAACCCGTCGTACCACGATCTCTACAGGGTCAATGTGCGAACGGGCGCGCGGTCTGAGCTTATTCGCAACGACGAGTACCTCGGCTTTGATGTCGATCAGGATTTCAAGATTCGCTTCGCGCAGAAGACCAATCTCGATGGCGGTGTGGAAGAGTTCAAGGCGGTAGAGAAAGACGGCCAACGGGTCTTTGAAAACTACGGAACCATCCCGTTCGAAGATGTGAAATCAACAAGCACCATCGGCTTTGACAAGACCGGGAACGTACGGTACGTGATCGATACGCGCGGCCGCAACACCGGGGCCGTGATGGCGGTTGACCTCACGACGGATAAATCGACCCTGATGTTTCAAGATGACCGGACCGATGCCGGCACGGTGCTGATGCACCCGACCGAACGAACCGTTCAGGCCGTGGTCTACAACTTCGACAAGCCCAAGTGGGGCTTGCTCGACAAGGCTCTCGAGAAGGACTGGCAGTTCATCAGAAAGAACTCGGGCGAGGGCGAGCTGACCATTCCCAGCCGCAGCATGGATGATCGCTACTGGATCGTGGAGATCGCGCCAGATAACGCCTCATCGCGAACTTTTTTGTACGACCGCGGTGTGGTGGAGGGTGTGGCGGGCACGGCGGGCGAGGCGGGCACGCCGAAGATGACCATGCTCTTCGTCTCGCGCCCGGCGTTGCAGGGATACGCACTCGCGAAGATGGAACCGGTGAGCTTCAAGAGCCGCGACGGGTTGGAGATGATGTGCTACCTGACGCTGCCGGTCGGGAGCGACATGAACGCGGACAAGTTGCCCGATCGTCCGCTGCCGCTGGTGCTCTATGTTCACGGTGGGCCATGGGCACGCGATGTGTGGGGGTTTAACCCGACGCATCAGTGGCTCGCCAACCGTGGCTACGCCGTGCTGAGCGTCAACTATCGCGGATCAACCGGCTTCGGCAAGAAGCACATCATGGCGAGCAAGCGCGAGTGGGGCGGCAAGATGCACGACGATCTGCTCGACGCCGTCAAGACGGTCGTCGATGGCAAGATCGCCGATCCGGCCCGCATCGCGATTGTCGGCGGCAGCTACGGCGGTTACGCAACGCTCGTCGGTCTGACCTTCACGCCCGACACGTTCGCCTGCGGCGTCAATATCGTCGGTGTGTCAAACCTGACAACGTTCATGAAGACGATCCCCGCGTATTGGAAGCCCTTTCTCAACAACATGCGCCAGATGGTCGGCGATGACACGACCGAAGAGGGCAAGGCCTTTCTGCTCAGCCGCTCACCCATCTCAAAGGTTGATCAGATCAAGAAGCCGCTGTTGATCGCGCAAGGCGCGCGTGACCCTCGCGTCAACAAGGATGAGAGCGACCAGATTGTCAAAGCGATGAAGGCCAAGAACATTCCCGTGACCTACGTGGTCTATCCCGACGAGGGCCACGGCTTTGCACGCCCGGAAAACCGCATGAGTTTCTACGCCATTGCCGAGGCGTTTCTTGCTCAGCATCTGGGCAAGGGCGATCAGAGCGTGCGGAGCGAGCCTGTCGGGTCGAGCTTCGATGGGTCGAGCCTGAAGATCGAAGAGGGCGCGGCGGAAGTGATGGGTGTTAAAGACGCCGCGAGCAAGTAGGGCGCGAGTGAAGTGAACGAAGCAATAAGCGCCCCGGCCCATCAAGGCCGGGGCGTTTTTCATGGCGATCAAGCGCGAAGGTTGCGAAGAGCCAGTTCCATAGGGCCAGAAACCGAGCGTGAGTTACGAATGGCCGCCGAGCATGTTCAAAATCTTCTCGCGCACCGCCTGGGCATCGCCCTGACCGCCCGAAGCTTTCATGGCCGCACCGACCAGACGACCAACCGCTTGCAGCTTGCCAGCCCGCACATCGTCGGCGCTCTTGGCGTTCTCATCGATGGCTTGCTGACACCACTTCAGCAGGGCCGATTCATCGCGAACGGTGATGAGGCCGCGTCGCCGGGCGACTTCAGCCGGATCGGCGCCCGGAGGCTCGTAGGCATCGGGCTCGCTCGAATCCTCGCCCGGTTCCATGCCCGGAGCGGGCGGCGCGCACAGGCGGCCGAAGAGCTCGTCGGCCGCGTTGGAGCCGATGACGCTTTCTTCGCGCAGCTTGACGATCGCGCCAAGCTGCGCGGGCGAGATGCCAAGATCGCCGACGAGCACCGTATCAACCGAAGTGGCGGATTCGTTGGTGGCCGCGAGCGCGCGGGTCCGCGCGGCCGATCGCTCGTTGGCGCGCTTGGCGCCGCTCTGCAGGATGAAGTTGGCCGCCTTTCGCCCGGCGGTCACTCGCTCGAGTCCGAGCGCGACGCACGATTCGATCGTCTGCTCATAGAAGAAGCAGACATCGCGCTCATCGGCAATCGCCGCGGCCTCTTTGGGCGAGAGGCCATATTCACCAATAAACTTGCGAATCCGACTGAGGGGTAGTTCGGGAATGCGGGCGCGGATTCGCTCGCGCCACGGCTCATCGACCGCCACCGGTACAAGATCGGGATCTGGAAAGTACCGATAGTCGTGAGCATCTTCCTTGTTTCGCTGAAGCAAGGTTGTGCTTTCAACATCATCCCAGCCGCGCGTCGACTTTGTGCCCGGACCAAACTCCTGGCGATCACGCCTCCATCGCCCGGGCTGTTCACGAAGCTCGTGTTCGATCGCGCCGCGAACGGCCTTGAAGCTGTTGAGGTTCTTGACCTCGACGATCGGTGTCTTGACCGTGCGACCATCCGACAGCGTCAGAATGCAGTTGATGTTGGGCTCAAAGCGGATGTGCCCCTTCTGCATGACACACTCGCTCGCCCCAAGAAAGCGGCAGAGGTTGCGGAGAATCTGCGCGAAGACGATCACCTCGTCGGCGTTGCGGAAGTCGGGCTGCGTGACAATCTCAAGCAGAGGTGTGCCCGCCCGGTTCCAATCGACAATCGAGTGGTCAATGGCGCGCCCGCCCGGCGCCTCGTGCAGCAGCTTGCCCGCATCCTCTTCAAGGTGCGCGCGGATGATGCCGATGCGCCGCCCGGGTGTCTGTTCTGATGCCACACGATCCCAATCGATCTGACCACCGGGGCTGATCGGCGGAAGTTCGACCGCGCCATCGAAACAGAGCGGGAGCTGGTACTGGCTGATCTGGTAGTTCTTGGGCAAGTCGGGGTAAAAGTAGCTTTTGCGATCCCACTTGCTGAATGGCGAAACCGAACACCCAAGCGCCATCCCGACCATCATGCTCAGCTCAACGGCCGCGACGTTCATCACCGGCAGAGCGCCGGGCAGCCCGAGGACGGTGGGGTCAAGCAGCGTGTTGGGCTGGTGGGCCAAGGCATCAAACTCGGGCGAGGCGGGGTTGCCCGCGCGGCTGAACATCTTGGTCCGCGTCGCAAGTTCGACGTGAACCTCAAGCCCGACAACAAGCTGAATATGGGCGATCTCGGCCATGGGTGATCTTACAACTTCAAGTGCACGTCCGGAATCGAGTGCGGGCAAGACTAGGAGGACGACTCCGCCAACAACTCCCCGACGATACGCGCGACATCGCGAGGCAGGATGGTGTTCATCTGCCCATCCGACGCTTGCACAACCTGAACGCATGGCCCCACGGGCGACCAGATCGCCGGGTCGGTAGGGCCAAAAAGCGCAACCGTCGGCACACCAAGCTGCGCGGCCAGGTGGGTCGGGCCGGTGTCGGCACCGACAAACACACAGCCATCACGAGTCATCGCCGCGAGATCATCGAGCGTCTCGACAAACTGGCCACCCAGTCGTTGGAAGCTTTGCCGATCATCGGGTCGGAGGCGATCGCGCTCGACGGGTCCGGCAATGAGCAGTGGCCTTTGCCCAACCGAATGCAGTTCGTCCGCGAGCGAAGCCCAGCTTGGCATCGGCCACATCTTCGCGCGCGACCCCGCGCCGATATGAAGCAGAACCGGACCGGAACATCGGGGTCGCGCTTTGACGTGGCCGAGTCGTTCAACCTCGGCCCGCCGCCACATCTCGTCTCGTGTATCAGATCCTGGTGGACCAACCACGATCATCGTACACGCGATGAGCATTTCGATGGCGTTGCGTTGCCACAGGCTCCCCGCCTCGGTGCGATCATCGGTGACGAACGAGATGATGATCTCGGCGGAGAGATTGGGCGGGCGCAGAGAGTCCGTCGTGCCATCGTTGGTTCGCCACAGCCCCGAGACCCATGAGCGCTCGCACGAAATGGCCGCGATCAACAACGCACTCCGCGCCAACGCCGCATGGCTCGCGGGCGCAACCAGTGTGATCTCGCTCGTCGCCGCGCTCAGAGCGCGGAGCAGCGGCCAGATCAATATGAAATCACCCAGTGCGCCCGCATGAAACAGCACGACGCGCTTTCCTTCAAACTCACCCATTCATGGCCCCTTGCGCAGTGCGCGCACACTTCATGGCCCGCGCGATCGCGGTCCTCTCGATCGTGACAATACGCGCGGGCGCGGATTGATGCTCCCGAGCCGTCTCCGTCGGCGTCTTTGGCGGACCATCCTCGCGCCCCAGCCGCGTTCGCAGAACCCGGCGCGCCAGCTCGGCGCGGCTGTCCCACCGTGGGTCAATCGCGGCGCCCTGAGCGATCCACATGTACACGGCCTCGGGTGGTTCAAGCCACTTCTGCCACGGGTCGAGCGCGCGCGTCCAATCAGCAACCGGCGCATCATTCGAGCGCGACGCGGCTCGCGACGCCACCCTGGTTATGCCCGTTTCGTCCATCCCGTTCGCTCGCAGCCACATCAGCACCGCGCGATTGACGGCAATGGTCGAGGCCGCCGCGAGACGCCCCACCCCACCTCCGCCGCGAAGCGGGTCAAACCGATCGACGGCCTCGTTCAGGCCCGCGATCGCACCCTGCAAAAGCGCTGGAGAGCTGCCAAGCCCGGGCATGGCGCGTGCAGGCAGCGAACGCACATCGCGCCCGTTGATCCGATCGGCGATGGTGCGCATCGCCACCGGAAGTTGCGAACGTACAAGCTCGGCCTTCAGCCGGCTCGCCCAGAGCAACTGCGTCTCCGCGCTGTGAAGACTCGCGGCCGATGTGCTGCTGGTCCGAACCGAGGCAAGCCAGGTGCGCACGCGAAAGCGCAGATACAGAATGGCCACCGCTCGCGCCGTCTCCGCCGCGGCATCGGGAGCATCCATCGCCTCGGCAAGCCGCAGAGTCTCATCGACCGTTGCGGGCGCTGCCGCGCCCAGCCCGCGGCACACGGCGCGCGAGGCAAGCAGAACATCCGCCGCGTCTTCGCGATCAAACAGCGGACCACACGGGCCATCAAGATCAAGCGAACGAAGCAAAGCCAGACGCTCAGAAACGATGAAGCGATGAACCCCGCCGCGCGAGCGGTCCAGCTTGCCCGCAATAAACGTGGTCTTGACACCAACTCGCGCCGCGCGTGCGGTCGTGGCCCTCAGCCGGGCCGAGACGGGCAGGCGCCTCTCAAACACCGGGCGATCGGCCGCAGTGTTGATTTTGAGCAAAAGTCGAGCCATGGCCTGCGGCGATCGTCCGAATCGCGCGGCGAGGCGGTTGGCGCAGCGTTGCAGCGACCACCCAAAGCGACGGTGGTATCGCGCCGCACGCCTGAAAATCTGCACGCGTTCAGCATCGGTCGGTCGAGGCTTGGGCCGGGGCTTGGTTCGTTGCGATTCAGAACGCGGGCCACGCTCGGTGACCACAAATGCCCGGATCGCCACCTCAGAGAGCATCACTCGCTGTCGAGCCGGGCTTCCGCGGCGGTTGTCCGGCGCGCGCACGCGACGGGCAATCAGCCCATGCCGCCGAAGACGCTCGATCGTCTTTGTGCTCACACGCCATCGCGCGGCCAGTTCATCGATCCGAACCCACGGACCATCACCCACCGCTGCGACTGTTGCACGCTCCGGCCCCTTGCGCGTGCGGCCATCAGTTCTTATGCTCGATGGTCCAGATCCGAGGTCGGTCAATGTCAGGCCCGACGCGATGCTCAGCAGTTCAATAATCGCCGCGAGATCGGCGATCAGGACATCCGACCCCAACAGGCTTGTTCCCGGCTCGGGTGTCGCGGGTGCAGAGTCGGAACGAAAGCCCGTGATGCGAAAGACGATGTATTCGAGGGGATAGCTCCGCTTTGAATCGGCATCCGCAAGCACTTCGAGCGCAAGCGCCTCGGTGCGTTCGAGTTGACGATGTGCCGCGACCTGAGATTCAAATCGCAGTTGCCGCGAAAGCTCGGCAAGGCCCGCCGTTCTGAGCTTGGGAAGAGGGGGCATGGGGCGGTTGGTGATGCGGAGGCAAGCGTGCGGGTGAAGTTGATAAAAGGATGAACGGTGTCGAGCCCAGAATCTAGAACTCCGCCCAAAGCACGGATTCGTCGGCACAAAGTTGCAACTCACTCGCCCAACGTATGAACTTTTCGACGGCTTCGCGCTCCGCCGCGCCGACGGAGTACTTCAGCAGCGTGCCCACATAGTTCGCGGCCAGTTCCGTCGGCCAGTGCCGCTCCGCCGCCCGAGAAGCAATGACCCAGTCCAGCCGCGTGGCGTTGTGCCTTCGCTGGCGATCAAGAACTTCGCCCACCGCGCGAATACGCTCCGACCGCTCCTCACCAGCCCGGCACATCCACACCGCATAGACGAACGGAAGACCGGTCATCTCCTTCCACGCCTGCCCAAGATCAAGTTGATGCGGATACTCATCGCTCGGCAGCGCATCGGTCACGACCTTGTCGCCAATCAGCAGAATCGCATCGGTGCTGTTGGTGCTGGCCGCGACGACCACCCGCTCATGTGCATCAAAATCAACAACGCGCAGCGCCGGTGCCCGCAGCCCATAGCGCCGCGCGAGTATGACCTGCATCAACACCGCCGACGTGTGGCTCTCGGTGTCGATCGCGACCGAAGAGATCTTCTCGATCGGCACACGCGAGAAGAGCCGAACCGTAAGCGTGGGACCATCACATCCAATCATCCCAACCGAAAGCGCCGTGACCTTGCTTTCCCCCACCGCATCAATCACGCTCGCCAACGCCACATCAACCTCGCCCGACCGCAACATCCCAATCAACCGACTGGGCACCGCGGCGACAACCTCGCCATCCTTCCATGACTGAAGACCCTCGATCAGCGGAAGGGTGTTGAGGTACTTGACACAGCCAACTCGGATCGGGTTCATGGGCGACTCAAGATGGAATGCGACTCTTTGGGCACGACACAAGAGTGTATCGCACAAGGCGTATTCGCCGCCTGTATAGTGTGCAGCCGTATGTCGTCGAACATCGAACAGGACCGCTCGCCCATTCGTCACTACTTTGTCGATGAAACCGGAGATCACACGCTCTTCAACTGGAAAGGAGAAATGATCCTTGGGCGAGAGCCGTGCTCCAGCCACATCGCTCTTGGAAGAGCGGATGTTGGCGAATGTCGGAAGTGCCGATTGAAGTCGGTTCCGCCTTGCCAAACACTCTGCCGGGCCTCGGGCCGTAGAGTACTTCCTTTGGGCTTTGCCGCATCTGTATACACGAGGTGCCCGTGCTAGAGGGCGTTTCTTCTGGAAAGCCACACGGCACGTAGCCGAGTTTCATCTCAGACCCTTCTAAACCGCATCGACCTGGAATGCCGACGTGTCAAACCTGCGCACCGAGTTGTTGCCCCATCTCCCCTCCCCTCCCAACCTGCCCCCCCTCACCCCCCTCACCCCCATCATCGCCGGCCCCACCGCCGGAGGTAAGTCCGACCTCGCCATCGCCATCGCCCACGCGCTGCGCGATAGGCACGGCCTCCCCGCCGAGATCCTCACCGCAGATGCCTTTCAGGTCTACACAGGCCTCGACATCGGCACCGCCAAGCCCACCATCGCCGAACGGCAGGGCATCCCCCATCACCTGATCGACATCGTGCCAACCGGCAGCACGGTCACATTCACCGTTGACGATTGGCTTCGTCTTGCCACCGACAAAATATCCAACTTACGGGCGAGTGGCATACTCCCGATCGTGGTCGGCGGAACTCATCTCTACATCAAGGCCCTGCTTGATGGGCTGTTTGATGGTCCGGACCCCGACCCCACCCTGCGCGATGAACTGACCGCGATGGATCCCGCTGTACGCCGCGCCGAGCTTGTGCGTATCGACCCCGCCGCCGCGGCACGGATTCATCCCAACGACCTCCGCCGAACCATCCGTGCCCTCGAAGTCTTCAGGCTCACCGGCCAGGCGATCAGCAGCTTTCAGAAGCAATGGGATCCGCAGTCTCCCTCGCCCTCCCCATACCTTCTGATCACGCTGAACTGGGAGACCGAAGCCCTCAATCGAAGAATCAACGCCCGTGTCCGTCAAATGATCGATCGCGGCCTGCTCGACGAGTGCCGCGCCCTCAGCCAGTCCAACGCCTTCACCCCTCAATCCTCCC
>JBBSBC010000072.1:0-15597 GCA_038251595.1 Phycisphaerales bacterium
GCCCGTTCAGATGCCCGGCTTCACGCCCGATCAGGCGTATCGACTTCGCGCCCGCACACGGTTTGAACTACCACCCGCCGCGCCGTGTGTGGTGTTTATGGGAAGGCTACACCCCGTGAAGCGTGTTGAGTTGGCGATTCGCGCCGCCTCGATCGCCGCCAAACAACTGCCCGATCTGCATCTGCTCCTCATCGGTGGGGGCGATGAGCCGTATGTCCAATCGCTCAGGCAACTCGCGAACGATTCGCCGATGAAGGGGCGCATCCACTTTGCCGGTTGGGTTCAGGGCGATGACAAGTGGCTCGCGCTCGCCGCGGGAGATGCTCTCACACTCAACTCGGTCCACGAAAACTTCGGATTTGTTGCGGTCGAGGCCCTGTGCGTCGGCACCATGCCGGTGCTGACCGACAACCTGGCACTTGCCGACGAGCTGAAGCGCGGTGGGGTGGCGATCATCGCCCAAGGCACCGAAACTACGCTGGCAGCCGCGTGGGTTGAGGCACTTCACGCCAATCGCGCCGCGCCCATTGGCGATCGCGGTCGCGCGTGGGTTGCCGCCAACCTCTCCACCGCCGCTGTCGGCGAGCGACTCGAAACGCTGTACGATTCGATCCTTGCCGATGGGAGAGGGGCAAGTCGTTGACCCCACCAAATGCACCTCAGCACCCTGCGCGGCCAATCCTTGCGGTGATTACCGGTCACCTCACGCCCTATCGCATCGCCTATCACCGGCGCATCGCGGCCGAGATTCCCGAACTGCAACTCTCCACGCTTGTGACCAAGTATCGCACCGGCCCGTGGGTCAACCCCGATGTTGCCGAAATCGGTACCGTGCTGTTTGATCGCGAACCGCCGCCCGGCGCGCTCACGAGCATGATTCTCGATCGTGGCGGCCGCTCACGATCTCAGCACCTCTCGCACGAGTTGGGCACGGCCAAGCGTGTATGGAGCTGGTTGCAACAGCACCGACCAGCCGCGTTGGTGTGCGGGGGTTACGACGAGCTTCCTGTCCTCAACGCGCTTCGCTGGGCTGGCCGACGAAGCGTGCCGGCATTTTTGTGGACCGACAGCAACGTACATGGCGACATGGCCACGGGCCTACGACGGCTCGCTAAGAATGTGTATGTCCCAAGGATCACAGCCCGCTACTCGGGCATCCTGGTCTGCGGAACCGCGGGCCGCAAGTTCTTTCACCGTTATGGTGTGCCCGACGAGAAGCTCTTTATCATGCCAGTCGAGCCCGACTACGCGGCCATCGAGCGCATGCCCGATGTTGAGGCCGACCAGATCGCGCACACACTCGGGCTTGAGCCCGTACGCAAGCGGCTGGTCTGCTGCTGCCGGCTGATTCCCGTGAAGCGCGTCGATCTCGTGATCGATGCCTTCCGCACGCTCGCGGCAGAGCGGCCCGACTGGGACCTCATCATTGTCGGCAAGGGCGAGGCGCGATCGGATCTGGAGGTACGCGCCGGCTCGCTGCTCGCCGACCGTCGCGTACGGTTCCTCGGCTTTCAAAACACCGCAGGTCTGGCTGCGATTTACCGGCGCTCACACGCACTTGTGCTTGCCAGTGACTATGAACCCTGGGCGCTGGTTGTGAACGAGGCCGCCACGGCGGGCATGGCCATCATCGCCAGCGATCGTGTCGGCGCGGCGTACGAACTGGTCGAATCTGGCACAAGCGGCTTTGTCTTTCCCGCTGGCAATGTTGGCGCGCTGACCGATTGTCTGCGAGGAGTCACCGATCCGACACGCACCGACACCATGCGGGCCGCAAGCCATGCCCAGATCCTGCGGTGGCGGCGCGAGGCCGATCCGATCCGTGGCTTGCGCACGGCCCTCCATGCGCGCGGCATACTCAAGTCTGTTTGATCACACCCACACGCTCGCGACCATCGGGCATCCGCGCGGTTCACGCTTGGTCTTGGGCAACGGACGTGCGCTGGTTCAGCTCGGCAAGGGCGGGTGACGATTCGGGCGCACCGGCGTCGTAGCCATACGTCGCGGCCGCCTCCCACGAGGCGTCATCGACCGGCTCCTCCTCATACACCCCATCTTCGAGCGCGATGTGTGGATTGCGAGAGACCTGCTCGGTCAACCATATGCCGATGCCCGCGAACAGCAACATGATCGTGGTTGTCGAGCTCGAGCGCGAGAGAATGAAGCCCTCAAACACCGCGGCACCAAAGAACATGGCGTTCCACGAGCAGAACAAATCCACGAGTGGTCTCTGCTCCTTGGGCAACCGTCGGCGCAGCAATGTGAGCGTTGCGCACTTCCACATGCTGAACAACAACAGACCCACCATCAGCGAGAACATCACGAACCCGTACGCGGCAAACCCCGCGAGGTAACTCGATTCGCTGGCCCCCGTCTCCGCCCAGCCGACACCGATGATCGGACTTTCAAAGATTTTCTCGATCTGCCGCTTCCATACCCCATCGCGGGTATTCTCCGATGAGACCAGCCTCTCCAAGTTGCTGCCGATCTGAAGTTCCGCGGCAAGAAAGCTAAGCGCGAACGTCATGATCGCAGCAAAAGGAAGCAGCAAAATCACTTTGCCAAGCTTGTTGTAAAGCACAAACGCCGCGCCGAGCAGCAGCATCACCGCGCCGGTGCGCGAACCTGTCCAACCCACGAACAACAGGTTGATGGCGATCAGAGCAACCCAGAGGGCCCTGAGCCGACGATTGGGATCATGCAGCATGAGCCACAGAGCGATGATGACGAACGGTGCACAAACCAGTGCCGCCCCCTGCGCGTTGCCCATCATGCCCCAGAAGCGGCCCCCCGTGTTCACGAGCAACTTGGGGTTGGTCACAAACTGCACCGAACAGCAGACCGTCCAGGCCACGCTGACGAGCATGATCGTCCGAAGAACTTTCAGGCACCCTTCGTATGAGTTGCACACACTGGGCGCGGCAAACAACATGCACGGAATCGTCGCGAGCGCGAAGCCGATTGACTGTGCGGCCGCCGTGGGCGTTTCGTGTATAAACTGCAGCAAGCCCGCGTAGACACCCACACCAAGAAGAAAGAGCCCTTGAATCGGCACCTTGTTCGCGTGCAGCCTTCCGGTCACCACAACAACGATGGTGAGCAGCAACGCCAACACCAGGTGCCCTTCAGCACGCAACTGTTGAACCGGCAACATCCATGTGTTGAGATACGACGTTCTCTCGAAGTTTAGCGGCGCGGTCAACGCGTTGAAGAAGAGCGTCCCCGCGAAGATCCACTGAACGAAACTAAGCCTGATGAACAGCGCGGCAAGCAACGCCAGCGCGGCAAAGCCCACCATGAAGATCTTCACGGCGATGCTGTATTCAAACCCGAAGTATTCCGCCAGCACAAACTGCACAACGACTCCCTGTTCGCGGTCACTGACTTCGGCGGGAAGCCCCCGCGCCCCGTTGCCGATACAGGCTTATCGGCCTGCGCCAGCACCTTCCGCAGTCCAACTCGCCGCTTCTGGCACGGTATGACCCGGAATATCGAGTTCAACAATGATCGGCAGATGCCCCGATGCCATGCGAGGCCCGACCGTCCACCCAACAACCTTAACTCCCGGCGTGACCAGGGCATCATCAATCGCAATACTTGCCGGCCAGACCGCGGGAAAGGACGGTGCGGTTTTTGCCGACATCCCTACAGGCACCTCGTTCGGATAGGTGCCAATCAAGACGAAGAGCGGCTTGGCACGACGAAGGTTGGCCTCGCGAAACAACCGCTGACTGCGATACCCCGTTGGTGTCGCGTTCAGATCGCTTAGTACGACCACCGCCAACCCTTGTTCGCGCAGACGATTGGTCAATACGCCCACCGACTCCACCACGCCATTCCCGAACATCCAGCGCTCACTCGTTCGCGGCGAGCGCGGATGAAAGGCGATCACCGCAAATTCCCCGCCCTTCCCATTCACCCTCGGTCGCTCCACAATCCCCGCGATCAGATAGTTCGAGACATCTCCAAGCCAGCTCGTATCAATCGCACGCAACGGCCACCGAGAGACCATGAACCCGGCGGTGATGTCGGTGTAGTCAATCGTCGGTCCAGGTCGCCACCGACGGGTCAGCTTGCCGGGATATTCATCTTCAAGGTGATGTCCATACACCACGCGCGTCTGCTGCGCCGTCGGCGGGCAAACAATCGAGAGCACATCCGCCTCGGTCAGCCGCATGTATGCCTCAATGCTCGGTCCATCGCCGAACGCACTCGCGTTGTAATGCAGAAGCCGCACAAGATCAGCGGGCGCATCAGGCCCGTGTCCGATCAGTCGCGAACGCGGCCAATACGCCGCACGACCCAGCCCGAGCGCCACGACGCACGACGCGCACGCCACCAGCCCCACCACCGCGAGCCGACGTTGCCGCGTGACCAACCAGAGCAACGTGCCCATCGCGCTCAAGACCAACCACTGCGCCGTAAGGTTGGCCGCCAGATCCAACATCCATCCGTGCCCCGACACAATCCAGCAAAGACTTCCCAGCAGAAGCACGACTACTACGGGCCATGAGATGGCCGCGAATGCCCGCGCCATCGGACCACGAGCCCGCCGAGGGGTGCTTGCGGCGGGGTACGGGGCCGGAACAGAGCGCGTGGTGGAAGTGCTGTGCATCATGACGATCGCGATTCATCGACTTAATGGCGGCTCCGATTTTGGGCTACTGCCTCTTCAGCCATTCCCATTGTCGCGCAACGCCCTCGGCAAAGGTGGTGCTCGGCGCGTATCCAAGCTCCGCGCTTGCGCGTCTCAGATCGGCAAACGTCCGCTCGACATCACCCGGCTGCGCAGGCATCGACTTTACCGGCGTCTCGCGCCCCGTCACGCGCTGCACCGTCGCGATCATTTCACGCAACGTGACCGGGCTTGATCCACCAAGATTCCAGATCCGATAGCCATGCGCGTCGATCCGGTCATACGCGGCCACCACGCCGCGCACAATGTCCTCGATGTAGGTGTAGTCCCGGCTCGTCGTGCCATCACCGAACATCGGGATCGGCTGATGATCGCGAGCCAACTTCAGGAACATGCTGATCGCCAGATCCGGCCTCTGCCGCGGCCCAAACACCGTAAAGAACCGCAGACACGCCGTCGGCATCCTCGTCAGTTTCCAATGGGCAAACCCGATGAGCTCGCACGACCGCTTGGTCGCGGCGTATGGAGAAATTGGCTCCGAGACATCCGCATCTTCGCGGAACGGCGCAACGGCCAGGTTGCCATACACGCTTGAACTCGACGCCATCACGAATCGATCGCAGCCCGCACGCTTGGCTTCTTCAAGCAGCACCGCGGTCCCCATCACGTTCACCCGCGCGTATCCGACCGGATCGGCAATCGAAGGGCGCACGCCCGCGCGCGCCGCCAGATGAATCACCCCCGCCGGACGGTGAACATCGAACACGTGCCGCATCGCAACCGCATCACAGATATCCGCCTCCACAAGGTGATACGAGTCGGTCGTACCGCCCGCGATCGTCTCGTGGACGTTCCGCCGCTTGATCGATTCGTCGTAGTATGGATCAAAGTTATCGACACCAACGACCCGCTCGCCCCGTGCGAGAAGTGCGCCCGCGACGTGCGACCCGATAAACCCGGCCGCGCCGGTGAGAAGTATGCTCCGCTTCATCATGCCCGCATTGTTGGTCGCACGCCGAGGCAACGCCCCTGCTTGGCAGAATGTCCCGAACCCGTACGAACCACCACTGAAAGAGCACGGCAAATGGCACGGCAAAAACAAAGCAGGGCGCCATCGTAAGACAGCGCCCCGCTGGAGGAGAGAGAGATCAGAGGAATAAGGTCCTAGAGGCTATCGGCTCAGCCGGGGACCAGAGATAGAAACTTCTCAACGTCGATTCCGTTTGAGAAGCATGCAATCCGGCCAGGTAAAGGGCGTGTCGCGAGATGAAGGAACTCGTCGATGGCCCAACCAGATTGCCCAAGTTCAACACACAATCTTAGCCCAGAAATTGAGCACTGACACACCTTTATACGTAAAACACCATTGAGTGTTCCACCTGTTTCGTCCTTGCCGGTCGCACAATTTCCGCTTTGGCTGATAACTCATGCCATATCGCGAGGCCTGCGGCCATGCGATCGTTGTTCGTGCGGGTTGGCACCGAACAGTCCTGTAAAAACCAAGCTGTCCCAACGTGGGCCAGCTTCTCCAAAGTAACAGTTTTTTCTTGACCCCCGACCAAACGATGGTGGGTTACCGGACGCAAATCATCGCGTGCAGCACAACTTAATGAGGCAATGGCTTCGGCATCGGGGGTTCATCCATCTCCTCCGCAGACGGAAGGTTCATCTCATCCATGCTCGGCGGTGGCTTGGCCTCGCCGCGTTCGGGCCGCATGCGACCTCGGGCATCAGGGGCCACACCCACTTCTCGCATGCGGGCTTCAATGCGCTCAAGCAACTGTTCCTGCTGCTCTGGGCTCATGCGTGCAAACAACTTCATGAGACGCTCGCGACGTTCGCCCATCGCCCCATCCCGGGCCGGGGCTTCTGGCTTCTTCATCCCTTCTCCCACCGGACCTTTCGGCATGTTCCGCATTCCATCCGCGGCGCGTCGGCGCCCGGGTGGTGGTGATCCCGCATCGCGGTTGGCTTCCGGAGTCTTGCCATCCTTGTTCACGCGCTGGCGCACGTATGCGTCTTCGCGCTGTTTGGCCTGACGATCACGAAAGTCGTTCAACCGTTCATCCACCGCCGCGCGCTGCTCGGGTGTGAGCTGCTCCCACACCTTCGCGTACGCCTGTTCAGCCTGCGGCATGTTCTCCATCAACTCGCGCGCCTGAGCACGCACCTCTTCGGGAATCTCTGCACGATTGCCCTTGCCGTCGCCCATATCCGGGCCGGGCTTCCCCTTTCCGCGCGGTGCACCATCCATCATGTCGCCGGGGGCTTCAGGGCCGCGACCCCGACGCGCGCCACGCTCCGAGCCACCACCCGCTGCGTTTGCACCATCAAGCCGCCGGAGCATTTCCGCCGCCGGGCCGCCGCCCGGCGTTTTGTCGCGCAGCTCTTCGATCTCCGCGCGGTGCTCCTGCACATAGTCGCGCACCTGCTGCTCAAAGTCTTTCTGAATGCTCATGATTTTCTCACGCTGCTCCGGTGTGGCACGCACATCGTCGGGCGCATCTTCACCCATGATCGCGCCCATGGCCTCGCGCATGACGCGCGGCGGGATGCGCTCCGCCATCTTGCGCTTCAACCCTTCCGTGCTGTTGCCAAACTGGCCGGCCGCGCCGGGCACATCGCGTGCATGAACCCCTGGCCCACTGAGGGGGGCCGGATCGCCCGAGGGCGCGGGTGGCGGTGGGGGGGTGGGCTTCCGATCTTTCGGCTGCGCCAATGAGGCCGCCGCCAGTCCGCACACACCAACCATCCGAACCAACCACCCAATACGCGTGTTTGTTGCCTTGCTCATCGCAGTCGCTCCTGTACCCCGCAGAGTGCTATCGGCCTGGGTATGCCATGCCAAACGCACCAAACCGCTCGATATTTCAGCCGATGTGCCCCACCGCACACCCTGTTCGCGATACCCGCCCCACCCAGTTCATCCAAGTTCCCATGATCCTCTACGTGCTGGAACGCACCGCTGTACATTCTGGGCAGCATCGTGGAACTTGAATGCGTGATCCGTGTCTCCAGATGCAAACCTTGATATCGTCACCACGCAACGCAGATCATTGCGCGGAAGGACCATCCGAACCGCATCCTGTCGCAACCAGGGCCACCAGCCAGACGCGGGACTATTTGCGCGTCCTCACTGTGCCCGCACCCACCGCCGCGTTGCCGCTTTGCGGGGCTTGTCTCTTCGGCTTGGTTGTGCGCCGTCGAAGAACGCCGTCCTGCAAGTAGCCGACCGCTACCGCTTCGCCTTCCCCGAAACCAGGTCTTGCCCACGAAGGTGGCGCGTCATGTCGCGCATCAGTTGCTGCGAACGCGCTTGCGCCTGCGGCGTGGCAAACTTGCCCATCCCATTCCTCATGAAGTCGGCCATCTGTCCGAGTTGCCCGCTTGATGGCGCGTTGTCCGAGCGCATCATGTCTTGATCGCGCTTCGCCTGTACGCGCGCGTCCGCCAGTCGCTTCTCATCCGGAACATCTCGACCACCACCGGGCGCAAAGCCCTCCATCATCTTCATAAAGTCCACGATCGTCTTGTCCAGAAACTCGGCACGCTCCGCCTCGGGCACACCCTTGTAATCGCTTGCAAACTCGTCCCACGTATCGATCGCCAGCAGCGAGGCGTTCTTCATCATCTGCTCGCGCATATCGCCCTCGATCAACGCCGCCCACGCCGCCATGTCCACCGAATCGCTCGACGACATCTTTGAGAACCGCTCGATCAGCTCCTTCAGCAGTTCACGCCGCTTGGCAATCGGCAGGCTGTTGAAATCATCCGTCAGCAGCGTGTATTCCATCAGGTCGTCCATCGGCGCGGTCGCATAGTCCGGCTGGGGCATCGGGCGCAGCAACAGAAACAACCCCAGCCCACCCCCGATCACGAGCACGCCGAGCACCGACCACGCCGCACGCCTGTGCGTGCCGCACCACCGAGTCACGCGGTTGTCCCTCACCACACGCGGCACAAAGAGTTTGGCCGCACGAACCTTGGCCTGATCGCCCGCCGCCTTGGCCGGAATATCAAGCCCCTCCAACAGTGAGCCGCTTCCCGTTGTCGAATCCATCGTGCTCGTCGTCATTTTCGCCTCGCCATTTCTCGTGCTTACCGACACCCCGGCAACCTCAACCCGCCAAACCTCGCGATATCGCACAGCAGTTCGGCCCACACCTGGTCCACCCGTGCTGTCTGGTTCTGATACTTCGTCAGATCGGTCGCCCAGTCCGCGCGCCAGTCTCCAAAGTACACCGCGTTTCTGGGCGGCCCGCCCCGACGCTGCTTGTGCCAGTCGTCATTGTCGATCAACACCGGCAGATCCTTCCATCGCGGCAGCTCATACGCTTTCGTTACCGCCACCGCGCGCGCCTCAACCGGGATCGTCAGAAACTCAACACCCAGCATCAGGGCGCCGGCAAAGTACTCATAACTGATCCCGCTCGATCTCCACAGCGGCTCGAAGTTGCTGACCGCATCCTTCCCCACCAAATCGCTCGGACACTTGAACGCATCCGACACATTGATAAACAATGACGCCGGGTTGTTCGGATCTTCACGCACCGGCGTCGGTGCCGAGAGGTAGGTCGAGAGAATGTCAAGCAGCGATGGATCACTCGGGTTGGTGTTCGGATCATGGAACGGCCGCACCAGGGGCAGCACATCCTTCGAGTCATTCATGTAGGTGGCGATTCCCTGTCCGATCGAGCGCAGGTTCGCCAGGCACTTCACCCGGCGCGAAGTCTCACGCGCGCTCCCCAGCGCAGGGAGCGTGATGCCCACCAGAATAATGATGATCGCCACCACCACCAGAAGCTCAATGAGCGTGAACGCGCGAGGACTTCTTGCCACTGCTCGCGCATTCGGCATCCACCCATCCACACCCAACCACCTTCGATAACCTCGCCTGCTCATGCACCCTTCTTTCACACCAAGCCTACACGCGCATCCGAACCACGGGCACCCACTCCCGCCCCCACACACGACTTCGCACCAAGATCCCCACCAGACGCAGCAACCCACTCATATTGATAGGATAATATTCGGGTCTTTGCCCCGACTTGCTTGAACGAACAGTCGCTGTTGTAGTTCCGAAGCTCCAAACCGGTTGCGGACCACTCGTCCGATCAGATCGATTGTTCGGTCGCCATGGCCGCCAGGCGGGTCAGCCGCCGCGCCAGTTCGTGGTTCATCGTGTGCCCAGACCGCCTTCCCACAATACGCCCGACAATCCGATGCCCGCACAACGACAGGTCGCCCATCATATCCAGCAGCTTGTGCCGCGCGGGCTCATTCGCCAACCGGTACGCATTCTCAACCGGGCCGTGCGGGCCGATCACCAGCATCTCTCGGGGCGTGAGGTGCTTGAACATCCCCATGCTCCGTGCCGCTTCCGCCTCCTCAAGCAGGCTGAACGTTCGCGCCGGCGCAACCTCGCGCCCATACTCCGCACGCGATTCTGCTGTCGCGATCAGCGGCAGCGCGATCGACGCGCTCTGCGCTGGCACGCGCCTCATGGCCTCATCCCGCATCGCCACAATCGGAAAGCACGAAAAATCAAAGTGGTAACTGTAAATCGTCGCAGGACCACGCCCCTCAATCGCCGCCGCCAGTTCTGATGCCGAAAGCGGCAGAGCTTCAAGCTCCGCCCCGCCCTCGATGATCTTGATCGGATCGCGCACCACCACGGTCGTGGGTGCCCGCTCCGCATCCTCCGAACCATCGCCCGCCATGCCCGCATCCGCCAGCGCATCCACAAACAGCTTCGCCGATCCATCCCCGATCGGCAGTTCCGGCCCATCCACATCGATCACCGCATCACCGATCCCTAACCCCGCGAGTGCCGAGAGCAGGTGTTCCACTGTCTGCAAGGTCGGGCCGCTTCCATCCGCCGCCAGTACCGTCCGCCGCGCTTCCCCTTGCACGTTCTCCACCCGCGCCGCAATCAGCCTCTGGCCATCCACGCCCGCAAGATCCACGCGCCTGAAAAACACGCCGCGCAGCCCATCACCAAGTCCCATCCGAATCGTCACGCCCACCGGCACACCAGTGAACAACGAAAGACCAGAGATGATGCCGCTCGTGCCAACAGCCATAGGGCCGACAGAATAGCACACATTCGCCGAAGAGCCCCGAGCGCACGCTCGGAAAGCAGGGCAAACGCACGATCTGCGGCAGAGCCAACATGGGCGAGCGGCCGAGTTGCGACGTAAAGAGCAAGACAAAGCGGACGAGTGGCCTTTCGCCGCGAAGTTTCGGTTTGCAGGCCTGATCCTGCCCTATGCCACTTCGCCACTTCTTCACAGGCCAGGCATTCGCGCTCTATCCATCACCCAGCACGCCCATCCGCCTTTGCAATCCCTCCGCACCCTCCACGTTGTCACCCAGCCGAATGCTCCTCACCACCCGCGCCGGGCTTCCCGCGCACACATGCCGCGCGGGCAGGTCGCTTGTCAGCACGCTCGACCGTGCCCCGACCACCACATTCTCGGCGATCGTCACGCCCGGCGCCACAAACACATCCTCACCCAGCATCACCCCGTCACCCAGCGTGATCGGCGCGGTCGTCAGCGGCTGCGTCGGGTTTTCAAAGTCATGCGATGCGGCACACAAAAACGAATACTTTCCCACGCGCGACTGTGCGCCGATCGTGATCCGCACCACGTTGTAGATATCCGCCAATCCCTCCACCCGCGAGCCCTCACGCATCGTGAGGTTCGCTGGCAACCACACCCGCGCCGTCGCATCGATCCGCGCGGTCGCGTGCATCTCCGCACCCATCACGCGATACACAACATTCCGCCAGGCCCCGGCCCACCCCGGCGACGGCCAAACCAGCACCCTATACACCCCCGCCCACACCACACGCCCAACCCGATTGGCCAGCGAGTGCGGCGAGTCTTGCTCTGGCTTTGCGATTGGGTGCATGAGGTTCTTTCGCCCGCTCTGCCTCGGCACACCCCGAATCATCCAACACCGCTGCCGACTTCACTTCAACCCCCGCTCCATCACATCACAAAACGCCCCGCACAGCGTCGGCTTGCTCAGCCCCGTCTCCACGACGTGCCGCGCTCGGTCGCCCATCGCGCCCAGCTTCTCCTCCGGGGCATCGAGCACTTCCTGAATCACCCGCGTCGCGGCCTCAACATCGCCATGCGGAATGTGCCACCCGATCGGGCTTCGCTGCTTCTGCCCTTCCTGTCCGCGCTCGCCCGACACGAGGTCCGACACATGACACGGATCGGGCGCGAGCAGAATGATCGGGCGCGCCACCGCCATTGCACCATAGATCTTGCATGGGTGGATCGTCCCGACCGACTCATTCCCCACGGAAACCAGGTGCGCATCCGCCGCGCTGAGTGAATAGCGGAGCGTGCTCATCGGCTGATACGGCAGGCTCACCATGTTCGTCAGCCCATACTCCTCGATCGTCGCTTCAACTTCCTTCTTGCGCACACCATCGCCGATAAACAAAAACGCCGCCCGTGGATGATCCTTGAACCGCACCGCCGCTTTCAAAAACGTCTCCAGCGGCAGCGCAATCCCATGATTCCCGCTGTACATGAACACGCGCTTTCCATCCAGCTTGTGCTGATGCCTGAACGTGTTGTCGGCGTGCGCGACCGGCTCCACCGAATCCTCATGCGGCCACGGCGGCAAGACCGCCATCTTCGCCGTGACTTCCAGCTTGTCGTTCATCGTCTTCGCCATGAACTTGTCAAGCACCACCACATCGCTCGCACGCTTGAGGATCATCCGATTGAACATATTCATCAACTTCGCCGGCATCGAATCGGGCCTGATCTTTCCCAGGCTGATGAGCTGGTCGGGGTTGATGTCCATCACCCAGAACTTGATCGGCACGCGCCCGAGCCGCAGCACGCGAATCACCATCGCCGCCACGATGCACATCGGCGGGCTGGTGCTGACCAGGATCGCACCGCTCTTGCCGCGCGAGCCCGAAAGACCGCGCGTGAAGACCCCGTGCCAGATTGTTTGCACCATGAACAATACCGCCGCGAGAATCCGCAGCGCAAACTTCTTCTTCCCAAAGCTCGACAGCGGCAGTCGCACCACTTCAACACCGTCGATCACCTCGCGCGGCGCGTACCTGATCTTCGAGTCGTTGTACCCGCGCGCCGAGGTCAGCACCACCACGCGCCACCCGCGCCGCACCATCTCCGCCGCCGCATCCGCCATGTGCTGCCCGACCGAAGCCGGATCCGGCACGTAGACCTGCGACAGAATCAGAATGGTTCGCTTCGACTGACGCATGGGTCTTCCTGATGAGCCGCTTCATTCCACCAACACCCTCGGCATTGCACAACGCCAAGCAGGGTGAAGAGGTTACGCGCCCCTGATCCCCAAGCATCGGGCGGACTTCCTCGGGCCACCAATGCCCATTCAAGAAAGGCGGCGCTGGGCGTTCCCCATTATGAGGGGGAACATTGATTCCGATCGTTCACCTGTTCAGGGGATTGCCCGAGTGCATATCTTTCGTGTAGTCTTGTCTGTTTGAGTTGTGTACGGATTGCACGCACGAACGCGCACTGCGGGAGGTTCTCATGCTTCGACGTTCATCGGTCATCGCCGTCCTCTGGACCTTCGCGACCGTCATCGCTCCGGCCGCGGCCCAACCCAGCAACAACACGTGCGCGAACGCGATCGTGCTTGCGCTAAGCGTTGAACGACCGGGCAACAACTTCAACGCAACGCCCGACATCGCGGCCTCAGGATGTTCGGTGGGCGACTCGGCGGATGTCTGGTTCGCCTTCACCGCAACCACAACCGGCACGCACACGATCGATACCTTCGGAAGTCAACTCGATACCACGCTTGCCGCGTACACGGCCTGCGGCGGCGCACAGCTCGCCTGCAACGACGACGAGTCGTGTCCGGATCTTGTTTCTTCGTTGATCAGTCTTGAACTCAACGCCGGGCAATCGATCCGCCTCCGAGTTGCCGGCTTCAACGATGAAGAAGGCTTCTTCGTCATCACCGTCTTCCCACCTGCAACACTCTCAACCGGCGCGTGCTGCGCGGCCACCATGTGCGCGGTGCTCCCCGCTACGCAGTGCATTCAGCCCGGCAGCCTGTTCGTCGGAGCAAACACCGTCTGCAACGCACCCGGCAACTTCACCTCACCATGCTGCAAAGCCGACATCAACCAGAATGGTTCGGTCACACTCCAGGATATCTTCGACTACCTGACCCTCTTCTTTTCAGAGAGCCCCGCAGCGGATATCAACTCCAGCGGATCGATCACGGTGCAGGATATCTTTGATTTTCTGACCGCGTATTTCGGCGGGTGCTAACGCTTCCACCCGCAAGCCGACGCATCATGAGCACCCCGCAGCGAAGTAGGCCGCGAGGAAGTCGAAGATGTCTTGCACGGAGTTGGTGCCGCTGTCGTTGGAGTCGGCGCAGGGGCTGTTTGCGAAGTAGCCGGCTAGGAAATCGAAGATGTCCTGAACTGTTGCAGGCGCGCCGGACCTGTTGTAGTCGCCGCGGCAGCAGGGCACGGTGGCGGAGATTGGTGCGCAGGCCGAGCCATCGCCCGAATAGACGCGGCCAGTGCCGGTGCAGGCGGCGACGGTGGTGATGGAGCAGTTGGAGCCGCAGCAACAGGCACCGCGGTCGATACGTGAGATGTTGAGCACAAAGCCGCCAGCCTGAGCAGTTGAGAAGGTGCCGAGCAAGACCTTGATGTTCTGGCCAGGCGTGAGCGTGAGTGTCATCAGGGAACTATTTGGCGGGCTGATGCCGCTGTCGTCGTCGCAGCCGAGGAGGGTGCCGCCGCAGGTGGTGTATGCGCCGATCTTGGTGTCGAGCTGCGCGCTGCCCTGGGTATCGAACTGGTACACGCCACCATCAGGGGCGGCGGTGAAGTCGAACCAGACCCCACGCTGAACCCCGCAGGCAGGAGCCGTTTCATCGGGGTTAGAGACCGCCAAACTGTTGTCGCCGAATGCTGCGGGCTGGCCAAGCGTGACCGTGATGGCCGAGGGACAGATGTCGTTGGATGGCGGCTGCGGACAGGGGTTTGAAGAACAAGATGTTCCATCGCCCCGATACCCGCCGACGAAACCGCAGGTGCCGTTCGGCACCACGGTGCATGTCCCGGTCGAGGTGTTGCAGCACGCGCCAGATGCTACCCGAGCAACGTTGAGCACGAACCCGCCGGGCGTGACCGTCCCGAACGTACCGAGAAGGACCTTGATGTTCTGGCCAGGCGTGAGCGTGAGTGTCATCAGGGAACTATTTGGCGGGCTGATGCCGCTGTCGTCGTTGCAGCCGAGGAGTGCGCCGCCGCAGGTGGTGTATGCGCCGATCTTGGTGTCGAGCTGCGCACTGCCCTGGGTATCGAACTGATACGCGCCACCATCAGGGTCGGCGGTGAAGTCGAACCAGACCCCGCGCTGAACCCCGCAGGGAGGAGCTGTTTCTTCAGGGTCAGAGACCGCCAAGCTGTTGTCGCCGAAGGCTGCGGGCTGGCCAAGCGTGACCGTGATGGCCGAAAGACAGGTGTCGTTGGATGGCGGCTGCGGACAAGGATTCGGCAGACACGTCGTTCCGATACCTCTAAAGCCGCCGATGAATCCGCAGGTGCCGTTCGGCACCACGGTGCATGTCCCGGTCGAGGTGTTGCAGCACGCACCGGTGCCGCAGGGAATCGCCCCGCAGACAGACCCATCGCCCTGATACGTGAACACGCACGAGCTGGATGGGGCGATGGAACAACTGCCGGTGCTGTTGTCGCAACACGCACCGCTCGTGACGCGGCCGATGTTGAGCACAAAGCCGCCAGCCTGAGCAGTTGAGAAGGTGCCGAGCAAGACCTTGATGTTCTGACTCGCGCCGAGCGTGAGCCTCATGAGCGAACTGGCCGGCGGGCTGATGCCGCTGTCGTCGTCGCAGCCGAGGAGGGTGCCGCCGCAGGTGGTGTATGCGCCGATCTTGGTGTCGAGCTGCGC